>JAYZAN010000161.1:0-6998 GCA_036339675.1 Nitrospinota bacterium | reverse complement strand
GAACGGGATCAGTTATCAAATAAAACGCGGAGAAACTCTGGCCATCGTCGGTGAATCGGGCAGCGGAAAAACCGTGAGCGCCCTTTCCATTTTACGTCTGGTTCCGGAGCCTCCCGGAAAAATGATATCCGGTGAAATCTTCTTCAATTCCGTCGACCTTGCAAAACTTTCCCAGAAAGAAATGCGGGAACTCAGAGGACGGGATATTTCGATGATCTTTCAGGACCCAATGACCAGTCTGAACCCGGTACTGACCGTTGGAGAGCAAATCATCGAAACCATTATTCGCCATACCCCGGCGACCCGCGGCGAAGCCCAGAAGAAAACCGTGGAGCTTTTACGACGCGTGGATATCCCTTCCCCTGATGAGAAAATGAAACAATTTCCTCATCAGTTAAGCGGAGGAATGAGGCAAAGGGTTATGATCGCCATCGCTTTATGCTGTTCACCCCGGATTCTTATCGCCGACGAGCCCACCACGGCTCTTGACGTTCTGATACAGGCCCAAATGCTGGACCTTCTTGAACAGTTAAAGAGAGAAAACAAAATGTCCATCCTGCTGATCACCCACGACCTGGGGGTCGTTTCCGATATCGCCCAGAAGGTCCTGGTGATGTATGCGGGAGAGATCGTTGAGTCCGGCCCGGTGGACCGCCTGTTCCAATCCCCCCTTCATCCCTACACGCTGGGCCTGATCCACTCTTTTCCGAAAATGGAATACAGCCTAAAGAGTAAACCCCGTCTGGATGAAATTCCCGGCAATGTTCCTTCATTAAAAGAGATCCCGAAAGGATGCCCCTTTCATACACGTTGCCCATCGGTCATGGAACGATGTAAAACTGAAAAACCTGTATTGAAGATGCTCACTCCCGGGCATGAAGTCAACTGCTGGCTTCATTCAGAATGACCATGAAAAACGAAATTCAAAACCCTTATCTGCTCGAGGTAAAAAATCTCAAAAAATATTTTCCCCTTAAGGACAATCTGCTGAACGGGACCCAGCGCCTGGTGCGATCGGTGGATGATGTCTCCTTTTATCTTCAGGAGGGGGAGACCCTGGGCTTGGTCGGGGAAAGCGGCTGCGGGAAATCCACCACCGCCCGGGCTGTGCTTCGCCTCGTTGAACCCACCGATGGAAAAGTTTTTTACAGGGGCAAAGACCTTTCTCAATTCTCTCAGAAGGAATTAAGAAACTTGAGAAGCCAAATGCAGATTATTTTTCAGGATCCGTTCGCATCCCTGAACCCCAGAAAAAAAATAGGCCAGATTCTCCAAGAGCCGTTTGACATACACGGCTTAAAAGATAAAAAGGAGATTCCGGAGCGTGTGACCGGACTTTTGAGAAAAGTGGGTTTATCCCCTGACCATATCAGTCGTTACCCGCATGAGTTCAGCGGCGGGCAACTGCAGAGGATCGGTATTGCCCGCGCCATAGCTCTCAACCCCAGCTTCATCGTCGCCGACGAACCGGTCTCATCCCTCGACGTCTCCATTCGTGCGCAAGTGATCAATCTGCTTCTGGACCTTAAAGACTCTCTGGATATCTCCTACCTGTTCATTTCGCATGACATGGCAGTGATCAAATATTTCAGCGACCGGGTAGCGGTGATGTATCTTGGGAAAATTGTCGAACTCGCCGAAAGCGAACAGCTTTATAACTCGCCTCGCCATCCTTACACCGAGGCCCTGCTTGCCGCCATCCCAACCCTCGAGTCCGGGTCAAAAAAGAAACCCCTTCTTGTCAAAGGCGATCTCCCCAACGCGGCGGACCCGCCCAAAGGTTGCGCCTTTCACACCCGTTGCCCCATCAAGGAAAAGCGCTGCGAAGAAAGTATCCCCGAACTTCAAGAAGCCGCTCCGGGTCATTTTATCGCCTGCTTTCTGCGATCAAACTAATTTTAAATTCGGGAGGAAGGGCCGGGCCGAAACGATTCAAACTTCCCGTAGAGGCCGGACTTTCAAAACTGAATGGGAAAAACGTGGAGAGCAGGATCGCTTATACAGGATTAGTCATTCTTTTTCTTCAGAAAATGTAGGCATGGATGACGCATGGTGCAAAATCATTTTCCATTCCCCGTCCATCTGCTGAAACAGGTTGGTCGCATGGATCTTAGAAACCTGAACTCCTGAGGAAGTGATGGAATATAGGTTCTCCTGGCAACTCACCCAGGCCTGACCCTGGGAGCAAGCGACATTCACATCCGAAACCTTGATATCCTGGTTGAAGTTGGCCTGAAAGATGCCTTCCCAGCTTTGCATGACAGGACCGTATTCTTTTAAAACATGCCATCCAGGGTGGATGCATATAACAACTGGATCGTCAAGCCAGACTTTTTTCATCAACTCAAGGTCCTGGCTGTTGAAAGCTTCGTAGAAAAGGCCGTTGCTGTCTAGAATTTTTTGCTCATTAATCATTTCGGCAAGCGAAGTGTAAAAGGCGGGCATTTTTTCGAAGCCCGGCCCTCACTTATCCTCGGGTTGATTCAGTAAGTATTCAATCGCCTCATACGTTTCTTCGGAACCCCAGTTTTTTGCCCCATCCACCCTGGCGGACACGCGGCCGAATTTATCGACGACATAAGTAAAGGGAATCGTGAATGAAGGATAAAGACGTTCCGCCTTGCCATCGGGATCCAGCAAAATCGGAAACGACAATCCGTATTCATCAACAAAACTCTTGATACCCTCGACATTGCCCTTGTCCAAACTTATGGCCAGCACCGTCAATCCGCGTGACCGGTAGCGCCTGTACAAATTTTCAAAGTAAGGCATTTCTACGCGGCAGGGGGCGCACCAGGTGGCCCAGAAATTCAAAACCACTACCTGGTTCTTAAAATTATCCAGGCCGACATAATTTCCGTCCAGGTTTTTGAGAGTGAAATTGGGCGCCAGAAACCCGACATCGGATTTTTCCTGGTTGAAGGTTTCCCTTTTTACTAAATTCTCCGTGGAGAGGGGCTCCTCATTGAAGTGCTCTAATAGAAATAAAATTGATCCGATGGACAGCAAAATGAAAAGCGTGGCATATTTTTTAACGGGAATAAAGCTTTTCTCTTTTAAGGAGCTCGACTTCATCCTTCATCCTCTCAATTTTAATCCTCTGCCCCATCAACAGAAAATACAGCAGGGTGAAAGCACCCAGGGAAATAACCAGAGTCACGGTCATGGCAGGATCCATTCCTTTTGCCAGGCCTTCTGTCGTGATCACTTTGGGCTGCGGATGAAAAGTCCGCCACCATAAAACGGAAAAGTGAATGAAGGGAATATCGAGAAACCCTACGATCCCCAGAACCGCCGCGAACCTTGCGCGCATGGACCCTGCTTCGGTCTGTCCTCTCAGCATCAGGTAAGACACATATATGAGCCAGAGAACCAGGGTGGAAGTCAACCTGGCGTCCCAAACCCACCAAGCGCCCCAAATCGGCTTACCCCAGATCGGTCCGGTAATCAGAACCAGGGAGCAAAACAGGATACCCACTTCCGCGGAAGCCTGAGCATAAATGTCCCATTCACGCTCCTTCTTCCATAGGAAAAGGATGCTGCTCAAAAACACCACAAAAAACGCGAAGAAAGCAAGCCAGGCCGAGGGAATATGGAAATACATGATCCTCTGCACGACGCCCTCGGTTTTCTCGGTCGGGACATAAATAAAGATCGCGACCATCGCCGCGGTAAAGGCGGCGACCGTCAACCAGAGCAACAGCGAATTTCCCTCTTGGGAATTCTCTTCGGTCATTGGCTTGATGATTCCTTGTTGACAGATTCCTTAAGCTGGTCGAGATCTTTTCTAAGTGATTGCTGACGTTTTTTAAGGGTGGCCACATAAAAAAAGATGCCCCCCCAGACAAACAGGTTTGCCGCGAACAAATAACTCATATTGTCCATCCTGTTATTCCTCCAAAATATGGTCAATGGTCATAATGGAAACCCCAATGTATATAATATCAAAACACAGGGTCAATCCGATCCAGTTCATCATCTCCGAGAGCGGTTTTCCCAACAGCACCTGGCTGGTCATCCTCACCGCGCCGATCACCACGGGAACCATGAGCGGATACAATAATATGGGAAGCATGATTTCGCGCGTCTTCAGGTTTGAAGACAAGGAGGACAATAAAGTCCCGATGGAGCAAAACCCCAGCGTCCCGATAAATATCACGAACAACAAGGGTAGCAGATGAGAGACCAGGTCGACATTAAAAAAAACCATGAACAACGGCAAGAGAAACGATTCCATAATAAGAAAAAATATCAGGTTACTGATCATCTTCCCGAAGTACAGCGCCGTCCTATCCACCGGCGCCAGAATCAGCCCCTGCAGACAGCCGTTTTCCTTCTCAAGCATGAAGGAACGGTTCAAGCCGATCGTTCCGGAAAACAGAATCGCCACCCACAGGATACCCGGTCCAATCTCATTTGCGTTCACCAGACTCAGGTTCACCGAAAAGATAAAAATGAGTATCACCAGCAGCGCGAACACAAACATGGAACTGAACAGTTCCTTTGTTTTCCACTCGGTGACAAAATCTTTCCACACAACGGCGGAAATCTGGTTTAGATAATTTCGCATGGGTCTCCGGCAAATCGATCGCCCTTAATTATTGATGGCGCCAAAATACACCGACTCGAAACTTTCCTTCAACACTTCCTCCTTTTGCTTCATAAAAACAAAACGGCCTTTAGCCTGAACGGCGACCCGGTCACACATTTCCAACCCGCAGGACACATCGTGGGTCGTCATGATGATCGTACGCTTTTCCGTATGCAGGCCATGCAAATGCTCTTTCAGCACATTGGAAGCCTGCAAATCCAGTCCGGTAAAGGGCTCGTCGAGGAACAACACGGAAGGATCGTGCAAGGTCGCCCGGGAGATAGCCAAACGCTGCTGCATTCCCCGGGAAAAAGTCCTCACCCGGTCATGCATGCGCGGTTTAAGGCCCACTTCTTCGAGAGCTCGATTCGCCTTGTCCTGCGGATGTTCCAACCCGTAAATTTTTGCATAAAACAACAGATTCTCCAGGGCGGTCAGGTCCGCATAAAGACAGGATGCGTGAGAGATCACCCCGATTTCCCTGCGCATACGGATATCCCCTTCCATGACATCATAACCCGCAACCATCGCGGAACCGGAAGTCGGCCTAGTCAGACCGGAAAGAATTTTGATGAGAGTGGTTTTGCCGGCGCCGTTGGGGCCGAAGATGGTCAAAAACTCCCCCACCCGCAGTTCAAAACTGATTCCGTCCACAGCCTGCAGCATGCCGAAACTCTTGCAAAGGGTATCGACCCGAACGACAGGCCCGGAACCATTGGGATGGAAATGTTCGGTCATGTTCAAAACCACTGATTAAGGAAACGACTACAAAACGGGCTTTGCCTGCTTCGAGCTCCGCTTGCTATTCCTTCTTTCCTGCTCCAGAAAATCGAGCCTTTCCAGAATCGATACCGCTTCACCTTCAAGCTTTTTCTTAAGGTCTTCATAATCCACTTTGGAAACCTTGTCGGTGTTGAAATCGAATTCCAGCTCCTTGATGGACAGAAGGACCTCTTCCTTGCGGACCAGGAGATGTTTATATTCCTCTTCCAGATCATCCGGAGTGGAAAACAGTTTTTCTCTGGAGTATTTGCCGAACAGGGGAAGCCCCACGGCAATCAAGATCCCCACGACAAAAAGCAGTTCAATGAAGTGGACGAGGTTCATCCTCAGTTTTCTATTCTGTCCAATTCATCCTGCAATTGCCGGGAATACTTTTCGGATGGATGGTTTTGAGATTGGTCTGCACTATCCTCCTTGCCGGATTCGGGGAGAGGTGGCTGTTTTTTGCGGGTCCACGTCTGCAACACCCTGCGAACCCCATAACCTCCCACCAGGAGAGCCCCGAAGGGGGTCGCCCAGGCCGTCAAGTTGAACCCATGTTTGGTCGGGGCGGACAGGACCGTTTCCCCATACTTTTCCACCTGGCCTTGAATGATCTGCTCGACGGTCAATCCCGAGTCCAGCATTTTGGTAAAATCGGCTCGGGTTTTATCGGCGGTGGAACAGGTACAGTTGATGAGTACTTTGCCGCATTTATCGTCGCATTTACACATGAGGGCATTTTCCAGGTCGGCAAGAAGAGACCCTGCAGTCGCATCAGGGACCGCACCCGCCATGAGCAAACCTGCGATCAGAATTCCGGTAAAATAATTTCGTGCTTCCATGATAAGTATTATTCCTGAGCAGGAGCAAAAACGGTTTCCTGTTTTTTCATTCTCCCGATTCGGCGCCGCTGCTCCAGGCGGTCCGGCCAAACCGCAACCACCGCTCCCAGCGCAATGATCCAGCCCCCCGTCCACAGCCAGCTGACCATCGGGTTCAAATACACCTTGAAGGTCGCCGATTCGTCTTCATTGAAATCGGCGAGGATCACATAAATATCCTGGATAAAATTCGAGCGGACGTCCACTTCAGAAACCGGCTGGTTCTGTCCCTTGTAAAATTCTTTTTCCGGGTGCGCGGTCCAGACCCTTTTCCCATCCTTGAAAACTCCCAGCCGGGCGATCACCCTGGTTTTGACATTCGTCGCTTCTATGGCCACCAGTTTTTCGTATTTAAACGTATAGTCGCGGATTTCAAGCGTTTCGCCTATGGCAAGATGTTTTTCTTTATGAACGCTGTAAGACTGGGATCCCGCGATGCCCGCGAAAATCAGAACCACACCAATATGAACAATATATCCCCCGTACCGGCGCTTGTTTCGCCAGATAAGGGAAGCCAGCGCCTCCCTAAATATTTCCTGGTGAAGTTCACTCCTCGCCCTCGCCCCTTTTAAGAACTCGATCACGACGGAGCTCATGACAAAGACACACAAAATAAAAGCGACATAACTATAAATTTCCGACCGGCTGGTCAAGGGAACCACGGGCCAAAGTCCCGCGGCGGCCACAGCCGCGGCAATGACCGGTTTGGTGAAATTCTTTTTCAGGTTGGACCAGGTCGCCCTCCTCCATGCGATGACCGG
>JAYZAN010000160.1:0-14494 GCA_036339675.1 Nitrospinota bacterium | reverse complement strand
CGCCTAAGTCAGCCCCTCTTGTTCAGTGTATTTCCCGAGCTCGATCATCAGCTTGGACCGGATCAAAAGGTTTGCCGCTTCTTCCTTTCCAAACCCTAAATCCTGGAAAATATTCCACGAAGACTTTTTGGTTTTCACTTTTCCGCCCCCATATTGATTACTTGCATATACCTTTTTCTTGCCAAGTCCATATTACGTTTTGAAGTGGTTTGCATTTTCTTCACAAAACAGTGGAGAACATAAACAGCCTTGCTGAATTTTCCGACGCAAACAACACGATGACTATTTACTTTTTTGCACAATTATATAAAATTTTATATAATTGCCAAGAAGGTCCCTGCAGGGTTCATTTTCACTGTACGCGCAGCCAACTGAAAAGAACAGATAGCGTTCGCTTTGTCGGATTTTTCCATCTGCCCGCTAGTGGGGAATAAATCCGTTGAACCTAATATCTCTTATATGATAAAAAAGCGTTTTTATCCTGACCCTAGGAATCACCTCATGGAAATAGGCTCCGAAGAACATAAAAATCTGTTTTGCAGGTTTTTCATCGATACGCACAAACCGTTTCGACCGGAGGATTTGCCGTGGCCTAAGCTCGAAGAAGCCACCATAAAAAAACTCGCCGATTTCCCCATCTGGGACTACGCAGTGCATACGGAAAAGCAGGTGTTCAACAAGCTGACCGCCTACTCCAAGAAGGAGCCGGACCCGCTTCTCAAGGAAACCCTGGCCCTGCAGGCCTACGAGGAAGGACGCCACGCCGATATCCTCAAATATTTTCTTAAGCGCTACGACATCCCGTTCAAGGAATTGCCTGACAAACCCCTTCCCAGTAACCTGGAAATGTGTTTTCTGAGCACCGGCGCGGGAGAATGCATTGATTCCTTCTTCGCGTTCGGGTTCCTGGAAATCTCCAAGGGCACCCAGGACTACCCGATCGAACTGATCGAGGTGATGGAGCCGATCGTACAGGAAGAGGCCCGGCATATCCTGTTCATCCAGAACTGGATCCTGTTCCAGCGCCACCGCCGCCCCTATCTGCTCCAACCCGTACACTTTCTGCAGACCATGTGGGCCTTCGCCCATGCCGGATTCTCGAGGTTGATGGAACTAAAAACCATGGGCGGTGCGGCCTTCGCCATCCAGGCTCGGGAGACCGAAAATTCTTCCATGTCCCCTAAAAACTTCTTCAACCTCTGTCAGCGGGAGAACAAACGCCGGCTGGACGAATACGACAAACGGCTGTTGCGTCCCCGGCTGATCCCGCGAATGATGAGCCTGGTCAATTTCTTTTTATAGGCCCGCCACGCGCCGGGCTACGCCCGGGGAGAATAGGTCGAACCGTTTATTTGCGCTCAGTAATTATTGAGTATAAGTGGAGTTTCAGCCTATTGCCCCCACGGCGAGTGGACGCGCCCAGCGGGAAGCGGTCTCCGCTTGTAATATTTCCAGAACGCGATACAATTTTAAACACTCGAACAATATTAATTTCCCGAGAGATACCTTATGAAACGAGCCATACGAGTCAGCCATATCGTCCTGTCCACAAGAGACTTGGCCGACCTGATGCTGGAACAGCTTAAAACATGCGAAAGCCGTGACCTCATGTTCAAGATGTTCGCGCGCCTTGCGAAGAAATACAGCGCCTGCGGATCCCGCGACAAAGGCGGCGACCTGGGGTTTCTAGACTACAACACGGCGGCCCCGGAACTGGAAAAAGCTGCGATGGGAGCTCCTTTAGGCGAGGTACAGGGCCCGGTCCAAAGCCAATACGGCTACCATGTCTTCGTGATCACCGAAGAAGAAGAAATGATCGATACCGGAATAGACGGTATCGGCGGTAACATCATAGGAGCCGGGGACGGCACGCTCTAGGTTTCCGGTTTATAGATACTCGCCATGCAACTTGAAGGAATCCACCACATCGCCCTCAACGTCAGGGACCTCGACCGGGCGGAAAAATTCTATACCCAAGTGCTGGGGTTCAAGGTCACCCACCGGTTCTCCAAGGGGCTGAGACATCTCATGGTGGACACGGGCAATTCCGCCATCGCCCTGTTCGAAGCGCCCGACCTCGATATGGACGCACCCATTGACACTCTGAGCGAAACCGGGTATATGCATTTCGCCTTCAAGGCCAGCCCGGACCGGTTTCAAGAGATCGTCGGAGAACTCAAATCCAAAAACGTGACACTCGACGGGGGCCCGGTCCAGCGCGGGGACGGAGAATCGGTGTACTTCAACGATCCCGACGGCAACCACCTGGAAATCCATTACGACAACCCATGAACAAAATAGAAACCATATTGCAGAAAGCGGTGGATGGGGAGCGCATCGACGTCGGAGAGGCGCTCGAGTTGTTTTCCACAACAGATATCCTTCTGTTGGGCAACGTCGCCTCGCGCATCGCCCGGAAGAATCGAAACGACCGGATCATCACTTACATCGTCGACCGCAACATCAACTACACGAATATCTGCGTGACCGATTGCGCCTTCTGCGCGTTTTACCGGAAAGAAAAGGATGCAGACTCCTATGTCCACCCCTTTGAGACCATCGCCACGAAAATCGAAGAAACCATGGAACTCGGAGGCAAGCAGATCCTGCTCCAGGGCGGGCATCATATCGCACTGAAGATCGACTATTTCGAGGACCTGTTCAGCAAGATCAAGAGACGTTGCGACATCCACCTGCACGCCCTGTCGCCTGCGGAAATTGTCCACATCTCTAAAATTTCCAAGCTGACCGTCGAGGAAACCATCCGAAGGCTTCATGAGGCGGGAATGGACTCCATCCCCGGCGGAGGGGCGGAGATCCTTGTGGACCGAGTGCGGCGAAAGATCAGCCCCTCAAAATGCAATTCGGACCAGTGGTTGGATGTGATGGACAAAGCGCACCGGATGGGTATCCCGACCACGGCCACGATGATGTTCGGCCACGTCGAAACCCTGGAGGACAGGGTCGAGCACCTCATGCGCATCCGCGACCAGCAGGATAAAACCAAAGGCTTCACCGCCTTCATCCCCTGGCCGTTTCAACCGGGCAACACCGAGTTGAGCCTCGACCACGGCATCACCTCACAGGTGACCGGACTGGACTACCTCAAGACCCTGGCCATCAGCCGGATCGTGCTGGATAACTTCAACAACATCCAGTCCTCCTGGGTGACGCAGGGACCGAAGGTCGGACAGGTCGCGTTATTTTACGGGGCCAACGATATGGGAAGCACCATGCTGGAGGAAAACGTGGTCGCCGCCGCGGGCACAGTCCACTGCCTGAACGAAGAAGACATCCGCCGGCTCATCACCGACAGCGGCTTCACCCCCCAACGGCGCAACATGCGCTACGAATTCTGCCACTAACCGTGGGGGTGATTTGCTAATAGTTTAAAGGCACATGATGATCGTTGGGCGCGATTCAAAAAATAATCGTATCGGGTCCAGCGTCACGCTGACCCGCGGTCGATGAGTTCAAGAGCACAAGTCAGAGTTTTAACATATTGACCTCACGCCGAGCCCATTACATGGAAAAAAAATGGATGAACTTTATTTTGCGCTCAACGACCATCGGCGGAGTACCTCCGCAGGTTAATTTAAAATTCAGCATAGCGCTTCACGGTCATCGTTTTCCTTAGAGGTGTTAGCAATTCCCCCGCCTGCGCCGAGCGGGGATTTTTGGCCGAGGAGGTTTTGGATTGCGAGAGGATCGTTGCCCTGTTTGACCATAAGGGTTGTGAAGGAATGACGGAGCGATTGCGGAGTGGCGGGTTTTTTGATGCCCGACGCACACAGGGCTTTTTTGAAAAACTTGGACACCATGCGGGTGGTCAGCTTCCCACCTTTTTCACTGGGGAAAAGATACTGGTCGGATTTCTTGTTTCCGATCTGCCTTTTAACCGCGTCCATTAGATCGAAACCAAAAACCGTGGTGCGGCTTTTATGGTCCCTGCCGTTTCCGGGAATAAATATCATCTGCCGCCCCAGGTTCACCTGATCGACCCGGACCGCCACTAGTTCCGAAACCCATAATCCGGCGGTGAAACACAGTTCGATCATCAACCGGTGTTTTAAATTTTCAACCGACACGGCGATCTGCTCCACCTCTTCCCTCGATAAAATGACCGGCGCCGGTTTTTTCTTTTTCGGACGACGAAGGTTCTTAAAATCCAGGTTCATGCCGAACACCTCCCGGTAAAAAAACGCCAGGGCATTGGCCGCCTGGTCCACGGTGGAGCGGCACAGGTTTCTGGCTACCAGGTTGTCCAGGTATTTGCGAATTTCTCCGAGAGGAACATCACCCGGTTCCATAGGAAGGATGCTTTGAGCAAAAATCCTTACTTGGCTCAGGTAGGCCCGGATGGTTGGTGCACTGTAACGGCGGATCACCATTTTGACCCGTAAAGCGTCCCAGTAATTGATGGTGGTCAGAGGATGGGCGGTCAAAGTGTTCATCGATAAACTCCTGATGGCCTCAACGGGGGAACAGAAAAGCGGGCAAAGACTAAAATCGTCCAGGAACTAATACCAACATAATCAATAATTTATCTAAGGTCAAGAAAATTTGACAGGAGCGCTGGAAAAACGGTTCAAGAGGAGGTGAAGAAAGAAGATTTTTTATACGAAACAAAACCGCGGGAGAGGAGAATATTGAATACGGCCACCACTGGGACCGCCAGAAGGACACCCATGAATCCGAAGAACTCTGCACCCAGGAGAACCGCCAGCATGATGGCAACGGGATGCAGGCCGATGTTTTCGCCCACCACCCGGGGAGTGATCAGCATTCCCTCAAAAGCCTGAACCACCGCGAAGACTCCCGCAACACCGAGAACGGGAAACCATTCCTGAGTTTGAAGAAAGGTGAGTGTTGCCGCGGGGACGAATCCTAGAATCAACCCGAGATACGGAACCAGGTTGGCCAGCCCCGCCAGGATGGCGATGAAGAGGCTCATCGGGGTTCCGCATAAATACAGTCCCACGAAATAAAAAAAAGCCATGATCAGGGCGACCATCAACTGTCCCCTGACGAATCCTGCCAGAACCTGGTCTATGTCTTTAACCACTTCCCTGGTTTTATCCCGGTTCCGGGGCGGGATCAGGTTAAAAAACTTTTCATTGATCTGGTCGAAATCCCTGAGCAGGTAGAACATGGCCACGGGGATGATCACAATATTGGCTATCATCAAAATAATGTTGAACAGCCCGGTGATGGAATCCCACAAAAAACCGGTCAAGTGGGTCAGGATTTTCAAAGGGAGTTCGCCGAACTTGATCAGTTCCCGGTTGAGTATCTCCTGGGCTTTTTCCGGGTCGAGATCGGATACCTGGTTTAAAACAGGGCGAATCCATTCCTGCACCACGGCCAGGTATCCCGGCAGGTCCTTGATCAGGGACTCCGCCTGCAAACGAAACATGGGAAACACAAGGAGCCCGGCTCCCAGACAGCCGAAAAAAAATCCACCCATCAATAAAAAAACAGAAAAGGTCCGGGAAATTTTAAACGATTCCAGTTTGTCCGCGAGAGGATCGAGCAGATAGGCCAGCGCGAAAGCAACCACAAAGGGTGTGACGACACGTCGGGAAAAATACAGGAGAACCAGAAAAATCAGGCTCACAATAACCGTGAGGATAACAGCCTGCCTGCTTTTTTCCTGTTCCATAAGTCAAAGGTCGGTGAGCGGCATGGGAAGATCCGGTGTTTTGGGTTTCGCCTGTTTTTTCTTCCCATTTTCAGTCCCTCTTTCCCAATGCCGCTGGATGGAGGGAAGTAGAAACCGGGCCAGTTTTTGACTGGCCGAGGAAAACGCCGAGAGTTCTCCCGCCAGAGCTCCTTTTTTTCTGGCTGTGGCAAAATCGCTTTTGGCCGCGATCAGGGCCGACTTCAGAGAAGAGACCACCTTCACACTGATTGTGGCCTGAACCACCTTTTCTCCTTCAGTGAAATTCTTTTCCGCCAGGGTGGAAACGGCATTCCCAACGATAACGATATCGGCCCCTGCTTTCAACCCAATATTCACCGCCGCGGAAATATCCCCTTTTCCCGCATTCTCCACCCACTCCTCCGGAAACAGGTTTTGAACAGCGGTTCGGCTAACGACACTGATTCCCGCTTCTATGAAATCCTGAGACAACGCGGTTTCGGAAATCGGTACCGAATTCCAAAACGACGATTTGACGGGAGTTGAGAAACTGGTTTCCTGGATCAGGATCACCATTCTCTTTGCGCCCTCCGATTCGGGGATGACCCCCAGGTTGGCCAGCGACTTTGTGATCGCATCCGGATACAGGACGACTTCCAGTTTGACGAAACTGACCTCCGCATCCATATCGTCATAGACTTCCAGAAAACGGTAACTTTGCACATATCGTTTTGAGTTTTTCAGGATTTTTCTCAAATACCGCTTGTTCGCTTTATATTCCGCCTCGCCCATAAAATCGAGCAGGGCATTTTTGACCGCTTTTTTCAGGGAGATGTAAATCGCCTGTTTACGCGCTTTCAGGTAATTACCGTTTTTGACAGTAATCTGGGTTTCTATTTCCTGAATCGACTGTATGAGGGGCTGTGAATGACCGGCGCCGCTGAAAAGAAACAGCACCGACACTGGCACCCATAAAACAGCTACGGATAATAATTTTTTCATTCGGAATAACATCAAGACCCCTCTTTAAAGGGTCCCGCCTGATTCACGATTTTCTGAAGTGAACGGACCTCACGGTCGGTCAGGGGACGGTACGCCCCCAGGGGAAGCCCGGTCAACCCCAGGTTTCCGAAATGAGTTCTCTGAAGTCTTATAACCGGGTGCCCGATCTTTTCACAGACCCTTTTAATATGGCGGTTTTTTCCTTCCACAAGTTTCATCCGCAGAAAACAATTTTTTCCGCTCACCCTCTGGATCCCGACTTCTATGGGGGCGGTGGGGCTATTGTCCAGGCGTACCCCCTTTCGGAGCCTGCCCAGGGTCTTTTCATTGGGCATCCCCCGGACTTTGACCAGGTAAGTACGCGAAACCTTGTATTTGGGGGCGAGAAGTTTTCTGGACAGTTTGCCGTCATTGGTGAACAAAAGCACGCCTTGCGTGTTGTAATCAAGACGGCCCACCGGAAAAACGCGGAACGGCATTTTTTTAAAAAAATCCCTTACAGTGCGCCGGCCCCGTTCGTCTTTCACCATGGTGGTCAGGCAGAAAGTGGGTTTGTTCAGTACCAGATAAACTTTTTTTTCGGGTGAAGAACCGGGTTTTCCGCGGACCGTTATCCTGTCCATTTCGGGGTCTGCAAGTGTTCCCAGGCGGGTCTCCACCCTTTTATTGACGCGAACCTTCCCCTCCGCGATCCATCGTTCCGCCTGTCGCCTGGAACCCAGTCCTGCTTCGGCAATAATTTTCTGAAGGCGTATTTTCATACTTGGTAAAAACAGCGTCTTTAAAAAAACTACTCAACCGGGGTTCTCTTCACCTTCTGCGGGTTCGGCGGTTTCGGTTTCTTTCGCGCCTTCTTCCTGTGGATGGGAAGCATCGAAAGGAATTGGAGCCTGGGAATGTTCTTCCCCGTCTTCCAGTTCACTTTCTTTCAAATCTTCCAGGGTGGGCAGATCACCTATATCCTTCAGCCCGAAATATTCGAGAAACTTCCTGGTAGTCCGGTACATGATAGGTCTTCCCGGAACTTTTTTCCTGCCTACCGGGGCGATCACCTTTTTCTCCAGAAGCGTTTTGATCACACCACTGGAATCGACTCCACGGATTTCCTCAACCTCCTGCCTGGTCAGGGGCTGCTTGTAGGCAATGATGGAAAGCGTATCGAGGCTAGGCTGAGAAAGCTTTGCGGTTTTATCCAGTTTGAGGAACTTACGGATCCAGTCGGAAAATTCGTGCCGGGTACACAGCTGGTATCCCTCTGCGATTACAAGGATTTGCAGGTTCCTAGACCGGTATTCCTCCACCAGTTCATCGATGGCCGCCTGCAGTTTTTTTTTCTCAACGCCGTTCATGAGCGTTTTCTGAAGCTGGTTCACACTGACCGGCTGATCGGCGGCCAGCAGAAGATTTTCCAGAATGGCTTTCAGTTGTTCGTTGTCCACAATAAATATCTTTATTATATTTCCGTTAAAAACTTAACACATTATAAATGATCCGTTTCAAAGTATTTGCTCAATTTAAGTTCCTGGGAATGGTAATTTGAGTTGATTTCTCGACCATAAACCATATCAGGCTTTTCAATTATTTTCTCAAATTTCAAACGGCAAAATGTCTGACCGTCCTCGACCATGAAAGGCACATCGTGGGGGCGGACCTCCATCACCGCTCTGGTTCCCTGATCTAAAGAGGAATATTCGCCATTCCACCCAAAACCCGGATCGAAAAACCCGGCATAATGTGTCCTCAACTCCCCGCTGTTGGGTTCATAGGCGATCATCTCGGCGAGAAGATGCGGCCAAATACATATTTTCTGTTTAGACACCATGATATAAAAACTTTCCGGTTCCAGTATCAAACGATTATTCTTGGGGCTGTAAATGGGTTCCCAAAAATCATCCGACTTGTAATGATTGATTTTTGTCAAATCGATCACGGTCGAATTGGCTTTTGCTTTATAGGCAACGATGCTGTCCCTATTATCTCCGGTTATTTCAACACTGGTAAAAATTCCATTATCGATTTTCACATTATTGAATTCAATGGCAAACCCTGAGCGATCATACAGAATCGGGTGGCCATCCTTATATTCCTGTTCAAACCCTTTCTTTCCCAAAGTCAACGTATTAACATTGGCGATTCTCAATTGATTTAAAGAAAGGCCCGTCCTTACCTTTACGGGAAACGATCTGGGAATAATTTCCATATACATTTTTCCTTTGTATCCTCTTGGAATTTCATCAAACCTGTGGCCTTTATCAACAATAACCCTGGTAAACATATCGATGCGCCCTGTGGAACTTTTAGGATTGGTCCACCCGTACAGGGATGGAGGAAGATTCAGTCCCTCTTGAAGGGGTATTAAATAGACAATCCCTTTTTCTAGAATTGATCCTTCTCTGATATCGAATTCATAGAGTTTTACATCCTTCAGTTTATCTTCGACCATTTCATTTTCGGGTAGAAAGCTGCACTGAATCCGGTACGCATTTTCTCCCAACCGAAGATCTAGGCTTGCGGGTTGCAGTTGTTTTGGAAGAAGGGGTGTATTTGAGTAAATCATCTTTTCTTCACATGCCATTTGCAGAAACTGGCACGGCAGATACCCTGACCGGCCCTTTAATAAACTCACCAAATCTTTATTTTCAGACATGCTTTAAGAGGTAATAATGTTGGATAATAATATTTTCAAGAAAAGGGGATCTGTTAGGGTTGGGACCTTAAAACCCATTGACAGGCCATTTGCGGCTATGATTTAATCCTAATATTCGAAACATTTCAACCACATAATTCTGTGCCGTGGTGGGAGGGATAAATGCCATTATATGAATACTTTTGTGAGGATTGTCAAAAGGAGTTCACGCTGTTGCAATCCGCCGAAGTGAACAAAGAGGAAACCGCCTGTTCCGAATGCGGGTCTCAAAACACCCGTTATCAGTTTTCAACCTTTGCCTCAAAAATACCCGGCAGCAAACAGCCGAGCAAAGGGCCGGTCACCGAGAAAGATTTTCCGAATCCGGACATCTTCAAACTTCCTATTCCCAAATTGAGGTAGGACTTGTAAATCCTTGTTTCAATGCACCGAGTACACTTTTATCAGTAACAGATCAGAAGATCGGCTTTTTTAATAAATAAAACCCGCCATGTCATCTAAAAAGAAACAGCCCGGTGCTACGGCCCCCCCAGCGAGCCCCTTGAAGACAGGAACTCTGTTGAAGCGCTTCGCTTTACCGGTATTTTGGGTCCTGGTGGTGGTCACCGTTCTGTGGGCATTGATGCACTATTCCACACCGCAGAGCAACCTGGAGACCTACACGAAGTTCAAGGAAACGGCTGCACCCGCTCAGGAGGAAACCCAGCCGGCGCCTGTGGATCTGGAAAAAATATCCGCCGAGAAAGACCGGGGAATTACCGAACTGGCGCAGAAAGCGGCACAGATGCAGCAGCAGCCGGAAAGCAAACTTCCACGGCAAACCCTGGAACATATTGCCGCGGGCATGAGGCTGGTAGAAGCCGGGAAGTTCAATCAGGGAAACAAGGAATTCGAACAAGCATCTGAATTCAGCCCTGATTCACCGGAAGTTTTTTCCATTTGGGGGGCCGCGTTGAGAATGCAGAAAAGATACAAGGGGGCCAACAAGCGATTCGCGAAGGCACTTAAACTAGCGCCCGACGACCCTGAAATCGCCTTCAACTGGGGCATGTCGAAAATGGAGGAGAAGGATTCCGATGGGGCCATCGAACTGTTGACCAAGACGATTGAGCTACAGCCGGACAACCATCTCGCGTACAACTATCTCGGGAAAAGCTACGGACAGAAAAAGATGTATGCGGAAGAGACCGAAAGTTACCGCAAAGTCGTCGAACTCAAACCCGATTTCGGATGGGGTCATTTCAACCTGGGTATCGTGCTCAGCCTGCAAAAGAAATTCCAGGAAGCGGCCCCCCATTTCGAGAGGGCCATTGAAATAGACAAGCAGTTCGAAAAACCTTTCGTCATGCAATTTTTGACTGCCATGGGACGTTCCCCCACTGCAAAAAAACAAGAGGATAATAAAAAAGAGCCCCCCGAACCGGGAAAAACAGCCAAAGCAGATGTCGGGCAGGATTCCATGGAATTGAGTTCCGAAGGGAAAAAATCGGAAGGGTCTGATCATGACATGGAAGGTTCCAAAAACAAACGTCCCTTCACGAATTTGAGCGGGAAGTTTTTAATCAACGGTGAACCCCCCAGCCCACAGGCAATCGTGATTCTTGAAACCAAGAACAAACTCAAAGCACCGGGCCAGAAGGTTCAAAAACTGACCATCTCACAGAGTGACCTGCAATTCGTTCCTAAGCATTCCGTCATCGAGGTGGAATCCACGGTTACTTTTTTCAACAATGACATGGAAGTTCACAACATTTATTCCAAGTCGGCCAATAACCAGTTCAACCTCGGTGCCATGGCGGCCGGCTCTTCCAAAGCCATGAAGTTCACCCAGCCGGGCCCGGTCGTGTTGAGATGCAATCTCCATAAGGATATGATTGGGACCCTATTTGTCGTCCCGAACGGCTACCACACCCATCCGAATGCTGAAGGAAAATACAAGTTTGAAAATGTTGCCAGCAGCGGATACATTTTTCAAGTTTGGGCCCCGCACCTTGCCCCGACAGAAATAGAGGCCAACCTTAAATCGGCGGACCTCAAAGGTGTGGACCAGACGATGGATGTCGACGTCAAATCCGCGTCCAGGCAGGGCGCGATCCACGACCTCTTGGACCCCATCAACTACAACAGCATCGTGGACAATATAGAAAAGGAGATGAACCAGGCTATCGAGGACTGGGCCGCTGGGAAAAAGTTCATCTCTAGAAAACGAATGCTGATGGCGATCACTAAGCATTATAATGGAGAAGGCCTCAAGGGAGCCCTGGCGAAAAGTTTCAGCGAGAAAAGAAGTCAGTCCCTGGAGGACAAACTGGACTCCGTCCGGAAACAGATCTCAGGGATTGGAACGGACGGAAAGGACATCACGGAGGCCTCCCTGAAAAATGAAGCAAAATTCGCGGTATCCCAATTGAGGAACAACGTCCGGGAACTCGAAGCGCGGCTGAACCCGGACCCCGTCGACCTGTCGAAAAAATAACCTCCCAGGCGCCGCATGGCTTCATTTGCGAAGCGAAAAAATTTGAAAGCCATCAAAATAACTCACCTTATTTTTCAATAAAACCGCTTCCTCGAAGTAATGGGTTCCCTCACCAAGAGGCACGATATAGAAAACAAGCTGCCAATAAAAGTGTTTCCCTTTAGGTTTGAATTCATCCGGTGTGACGATGAACGTATAATGCGGGGACACTCGGTACCAGGAATATTCTGAACCGGACTCCTCGAACACCCCGAACACGTAATTCAAGTACACCGGTTCCGGGGCTATCGGGGAAATTCCCAACCCTCCATAGGATTCCTGCCCCGCCTGTTTAGCGTAGATAAACAGGAAATGCCCCCCCATTTCCCAACTTTATATACTTGGTTTGTTTTGACATAACACTTATTTCTCCCGGAAATTCCTTTCGCGCCACCATCGAGGTTCGCCCCATTATTTTATGTTCATCGGTCATGGACAGGGTCACCCCGGGGCTTTTCGGCCAAGGGACTTCGCTCTCATGATCCATGTTTTTCTCTCCGGGATACATGCGAAGAATTTCATAGTCAAAACTGTAAATCGACAGATCCCCAACCCTGCCAGTCTTTTTAAGGAGTTTTTCCGGCAAAACGGAGGCATTTTTAATTCCTACATCGGGGATTTTTTCGGGAGTCATGTTTTGATGGCCCAAAAATGTGATTTTGTCGAGCTTTCCTTCCCGAAATATATTCAACATTTTTTGGGCAACAGGTTTTTCAATGTACCGGCGTAGAACTCGGTCATGATAAGGAAAAACCACCAACTCGTGATTAAGTGTTTCGTTCTCGATAAATGTAAGGGCCTCCCTGGCTTCAGCCATCAACGATGTCTGTCTCGCCCTCTGTTTGTCGAACTTTTGAGGATAATATTTTTTCAGATGCAAAAAAGATGGAACCATCAGAAAGATAACCAACGCTGTTGTGAAAACATTGCGTACCTGGGATGATGTTAAACCCCCAACCTGATCGATCAGCCCAACCATCCCGCATGCCGCCAATATCATTACGAAAGGCAACCAGAAAAGGAAAGCTCTTGGAGGACCCAGAATACCCATGATCCACGCGCCTAAAATAGGAAAGGAAAAAATCAGGAGAACGCAGCTTTTCGACTCACCTTTCAGAAACCAAACGCCACAGACAACAAACAGAAAAAACCAGGGGCCCAGGGGGGACACCAGCTCCCTGGCAATCAACCAAAACCGTTCCAGGGACAACCTGACGGATTCAGCCCCTTCGTATACCATTGCATATTTCCTGTAAGACTCCATCCCCATCTGCAAATCCTCATAAATCGACAGGAAATAAATAAGGACGAGCCCGAAAAGAACCGCTAAAGGAATCAAGCGGATCAACAATTCATTAACAGATGCTCCACCTTTATTTCCACTTTGCCTGAGCACCATGAATACGAAAAATAACGAAGCCCCTAATACTAAATAAACATTACTGGGAAGGGTGAGCACCATACAAAAACCACTGATCACCAACACAGATCCCCATTTCATGGATTTTTCCTTTTCAAGCAGTCTAAATACAGAGATCAAAATCAGGATGCTCAGAAAAATACTCAGCGTGTAACCCCTTCCAACCTGTGACCAGCGAATATGCGGAGTCGAGACCGCTAAAAAAAGAGCGGATAAGAACGCGATTGTACGAACACTGGAAAATTTAAAACTCAAAATATAGGCAAGGGGAACCGCCAAAACCCCGGCCAGCAAAGCGGGAAGCCGGAAAACCAGTTCATTTTCGCCAAGTACCTGCTGAAATAGGTTGGACAGGATCGAGAAGAACGTATGCTGGTTGGGTTCCTGATAACTGAAAATCAGTTCCTGCCAGGGAATTCCACCGAACATTAAAAAACTGTTGGCTTCGTCATCCGAAATAAACAAGTCGATGCCCGGCCATCTCAGGCAGGATGCCAAAAGGGTCAGAAAAATTATGGGCAGCCAGTCAGTTTTTGATTCAGTGCGATCTAGTAAATTCATAGCCACAAAAACCGTTGTATGACATTGAACTCGATGGTGATTTATTTCCAATTTACGTTTCCCAGCGAACTGGAGGTTTGATCTTACCAGAACTAAAGAAATCTGTAATGCATTACATCGGTTTAATCCAATTTTTGAATGAGGTTAAAATTTTCCTATTCCCTATTTAAAAAGAAATTGTCTCAACTATAATAGCGCGAGGAAAGTTAGGGGAGCGATCAAGCTACACTGCCAATACGATCATAACGGGGCGTTACCCTCGTTCATGGTGATGACCGATGGCAAACATCATGAAGCGCGGGTAGTGAAGGAGCTTGCGTTTCCGCTAAAACCGGACAGCACCGTTTCGGTGGATCGGGGGTCTCTGGACTTCAAATGGCTTTATTCATTTACTTTAAAAGGCGTTTGGTTTGTGACCCGCTCCAAGAAGAACTTCAAGTATGAGTTGGCCCCAGACAGCATCAAAAGCCCAAAGGAAGGGGCGTTCTTCGGGACGATTCTGTGCGCTTGGTGAACTTTTATGCGTGCCGGGATCACCCGGAAATTCTAAGAAGAATCGAGTTTTACGACGAGGAGAAGAAAAAGGTTCTGGTCTTTCTGACCAACAACTTCAAGCTGGCGGTGTCCACGATTGCCGGCATCTACAAGGCCCGCTGGCAGATCGAGTTGTTTATCAAGTGGATCAAGCAGAACCTGAAGATCAAATCG
>JAYZAN010000159.1:0-8103 GCA_036339675.1 Nitrospinota bacterium | reverse complement strand
TCACGGCGAACGCAATGGACCGGTCTGGGGTTACGGCGGCAACGATTTTGTCTGCGAGGATAACGGCGGGATCAAACTGGGGGCCGTACGCACTATTTTTCTGGTCCGTGAAAAAACCCGAGAGGCCGTACTGGACGCTCTTAGGTCCGGCAGAATGTATTCGGTGTACCAGGAAGATTTCGGCGATCGTCTGTCGCTGACCGATATCACCGTTTCCGACGCCACCACCGGGCAGGAGGCGACGCTGGGACAGGAGGTGGTGGTCACCGATTTTCCCCAACTCAATATCAAGGTCAACACCACCAAGGGCAGTGGAAAGACGGCTCATATATCGGTCATGCGGAACGGCCAGGAAGTCAAACAGGAAACAGCGACCCTTCCCTATGACCTGACTTGGAGGGACCTTGAAGTGGACCGCAGCGGGATGATTTACTACCGCGTCCTGATCCATTCGGACCCCTCGGACCGGATCGTATCGAACCCGATCTTCGTCCGCTTTGCCAAAGAAGGAGAAGAAGTGGCATCGCTGCCGCCTGCCGGGTCGCCACGGGAGGTGGGACCTCCCGCCGTACCCGCTGTGAAAGCACCCGCTGCGCCCGGAATGTCAATACCTTCCTCTCCCGAAAAACCCATGATGGCGTCAACGAAGCAGGCGACGATTCCGACCGTCGTACCTGGGTTGGCACCTTCTATTCCCCAGACGGTGAGGGAACCCAAGCGCCCGAGGATCAGCGAACCGTCACTGGGGGCTCCCACGGCCCCCGAGGCCCCGGCTCCGGTCCCCGGACAGCAATACGCGGTTGCCCGGATCGACGGTGTGTCCTTGAAGAAAGGCCCGGGAACGGTATTTCTTGAGGTGGGAAAAGCGGCCAAGGGGGAGCGGCTCCTGTTTGTCAGGCGGACCCGTATCGAGTTCAACGGGAAAGTCTGGCTCGTGGTCAGAAAAGACGGCCGCACCGCTTACGTGTGGGAAGGGCTGGTGGAAATTCAATAAGGGCTTGTTCAAGAATAGTCGTTGATCGTTTTTCCCTTGTTCAGCCGGTAAAGAAAAAGAGTTTTATCCTCGCTCACCTTTACCGGTTCCAGTTCGCGGATCAGGAACCGGTAACTCACGATTCTGACCGACGGTTTGAGGCGGCCGAGAATATCCGGGAACAGCCTGTCGAGGGCCTGGTGTGTTAGGTAAAGATAAAGAACATCCGCTTCCCCACAATCGAATTTATTGAGGTCCCCCCTATAAATGTTCACCCGGTCTTTGACCCCCGCCCTTTGGATCAGCCATCGCGAAACCCCGGCCTTGATGGGATCGATCTCGACCCCGACTCCATTGGCCTTATAATCCTGGGCGGCGGCGATTAACACCCTTCCGTCGCCCGATCCCAGATCGTAAAGGCGTTCACCGGGTTGAATTTCCGCGAACCCCAGGATGCGCTGAATAGTGGAGGAAGGCAATGGATGCCAAGGTGCCCCGAAAAAAATCGGCAGGATGACGACTGCCGCCAGAAGCAGGAAGAATCCGATCAGAAAAGTGGAAAGAACCAGTGTGGTCACGAACCTGTAGGGTGAGCTCAGGTTAAAATTTCAAAAATGATTTAAACGATCAGGAAAAGTGGAACCCATTTGCTGGACATTTTAAAAACCTTGTTTGAGTTTGGGATTGAAAGCTTCTCTCAAGCCTTCGCCGCAGAGGTTGAACGCGAGAACCACGAACAGGATGGTGAACCCGGGGATGAAAGTGATCCACGGGGCATCGAAAATAAACTGTTTGCCGTCCGCGAGGATGTTTCCCCAAGTGGCATCCGGCGGCTGGACCCCGAAACCGAGAAAGCTCAGACTTGATTCGGTCAAAATCGCCGTGGCCACGCCGATGGTGGCGGACACCAGGACCGGGGCGATGGCGTTGGGCACCATGTGGATGAAAATGATCCTCCATTCCGGCACCGCCTGGCTTCTGGCGGCGACGACGAAGTCCTGTTCTCGAAGCGCCAGAAATTCCGCACGCACGAACCGGGCTGTTCCCATCCAGCTGGTCAGCCCGATGATGATCATGATGTTATAGATGCTAGGGGGAAGAAGAGCTACCACCGTCAGGATCAGAAAAAAAGTCGGAAAACAAAGCATGATGTCCACGAACCTCATGATGAGGGTGTCGACGGTGATAAACCCGAGTTTGGTTTTCCCATAATAACCCGCTAGGCCGCCGAAGAAAATCCCTAAGGTGATCGAAATTCCCACCGCGACGAAGCCGACGGTGAGGGAAACAGAGGTGCCTTCCAGCATGCGGGCGAACACGTCGCGTCCCAACTCATCGGTACCCATCAGGTAAATCCCTAAGGTGGGCGCGTCTGCCTGCGGTGTGATGGTACTGGTGAACTGGGTCAGCGGGGGAAGCAATTTGTCCGACAGGCGCACGGTGGTCGGGTCGAACACGACCCACCAGCGGGTGAGCGCCTTGCCGACAACGGCGACCACGAGGAGCGCCGCCAGCGTCCAGAAACTGGCGTGGGCGAGCCGGTTGCGTTTGAAAATCTGCCATCGTTCTTCGAACAGGCTGACGGCCGGTTTCATCGCCTCGGCATCCTGCGTTTCCATTTGGTCGTTCATACCGTCCTCTTAAAATTTAATGCGCGGGTCCACCACCGCGTACAGGATATCCGATACCAGCGTACCGATGAGCACCAGGATGGCCGCGATGAAGTTTAAGGTCAGGATGACGGGAAAATCTCGGGCGAGAATGGCTTCGTATCCTAGCCGTCCCATACCGGGCCAGGCGAAAATCGTTTCGAAGATCACCGATCCGCCGATAAGCCCGGGAATGATCAATCCGAACATGGTGATGAAAGGCAACAGCGCGTTTCTGAGTCCATGCCGGTAGATGACTACGTCCTCGGGCAAGCCCTTGGCCCGCGCGGTCCGCATGTAGTCCTGGTTGATGACCTCCAGCATCTGCGAACGCACGTAGCGCGAAAGGATGGCGACCCCGGCCACGGCGGACATGAGCGCGGGGATGGTTAAATGCCATATTCTGTCCATAGATCTGAATAAAAGGCCCGCTTCTTCCAATCCGAAAGTCCGCATCCCAATCACCGGGACGTCGAAGGTTTTGACCATGAAGATGATGCATATGTAGGCCAGAAAGAACCCGGGAATGGAAATCAGCGTGTACGATAGAAAGGTCCCAGTTTTATCGAAGAGGGATCCCCTAGTCAGCGCCGACCGGATTCCGACCGGGAAAGCCAGAGACCAGGTGAACAGAGTGGCGACGATGAACAACGGCAGTGAATTGAGAAAGCGGTCCCAGATTTTTTCCAGCACGGGCTGGTTGTCCTTGAACGATTTCAATTCCGCGGTCATTAGGTCTTTCATCCAGTAGACGTACTGGATGTGCAGGGGTTCGTCCAGGTGGAACACCGCACGGATCCGCTGAATATCCTCGGGTTTCATCCTCGGGTTGGACGGATCCACCAGGCTGGGTTCCCCGGGAGCCAAGTGCACGATGGCGTGGGAAATGATCGATATGAAAAATAAAAGCACGATCCTCTGACCGATGCTTCTGATGATGAATGAGGTCATAAATTAACGGGCGATGGTTCTTGGCCCCTGGAGCAAAGGGGGCGCTTTAGACTCATAAGGGCTCCTATAAAAATTGTGATTGGCCATGAACTTGTCCTTAATATAAAGGGCAAGTGAATAGCCGTAAAAAAATAGAATTATTAGAGGTCCCCATAATTAATTGTTCCCGGCTTCCGGTTACTTTATACTCGCTTTTATGAATATTCTACAACTCAGCCATTATCTCGACAACCTTTTGGAAATCTCCTCTATTGAAGACGCGCCGAACGCGGTCAACGGACTCCAGGTTGAGAACGAGGGCGAGATCAACAAAATCGGCCTTGCGGTCGATCTCTGCGAAGCGACGATCGGGATGGCCCTTGAGAGGAACTGTAACATGATGTTCGTGCATCACGGCATGTTCTGGAGCGGGTTGAGGCCGGTGCGGGGGAAGTTTTATGAAAAACTGTCGCGCATGATGCGATCCAACCTCGGATTATATTCCGCCCACATTCCGCTGGATCTGCATCCGGTCCTTGGAAACAGCAAGGCCCTGGCCGACGTGGCCGGGCTCACCGGGTTGGAGCCCTTCGGGGAATATGAAGGGATCAAGATCGGGTTAAAGGGACTGGTGGACCCGCAGCCCGCGGAGTTTCTCGGCAAACAGCTCGAAAAAAAACTGGGCACTCCCGCGAAAGTGGTCGGGGAAGGGGAGGTGAAAACCGTGGGGCTGGTCACAGGAGGCGCGGCCGATATTCTGCACCAGGCCATCACCGAGGGCCTGGATTGTTATGTCACCGGTGAAGGATCGAACCATCATTTTCATGAAGCGGTGGAAGGGGGCTGTGTGCTGATCCTGGCCGGACATTACGCGACCGAAACGGGAGGGGTCAAAGCGGTGGGGAAACACCTTCTGGAAAAGTTCGGTCTAGAAACCGAGTTTATCGATTATCCCACTGGGATGTAGTCCAAGCGGAGAACCTCCGCTGGAAAAATGGGGAGACATCAAAAACGCAAAAATATAGAGCCGTTAATAAGTTTAGTTTGTTGCGCCGGATGTTATCAGCGGCGGGGTTCGGACTTCTTGATTTTTACCGGCACGGCCTGCGGTCCCAGAAACATGAAAAACAGGATTATTCCAAGAATCCCCAACCCTATCGGCACTATCCATTCGGCGTTGAGTGCCATATGTCATCCCTCCATTAGTTAGAATGTGAATCGGTATTTCTGAAACAGCTCCATCGTGACTTCGTTTTTTCCCTCTTTCGTCACTTCCTGCTCGATTCTCTTGATCGCCATGTTGCGGATGAATGGAATGGGGATGCGCTGGACCTTTGCCAAAGCGTCATCGTGCCAGTGCAGGTTCATTTCCGCTGGTTCCTCGGCCTGGTTCTGATAGTCATCATCGCGCTGCTTGTCTTCTTCCGTCACTTCCATACCCATCGCCTCTTTTGCGGATGCGGGCATGATGTTAGTGAACACCTCTTCTATGATATCGGGGGTCACCATTTTGTCGCCTCTCTGGCGGGCCCGCCCCTCGATGGTTTGCTTGGCCATGCCCAGCACGAACGGCGGGACTTTCTCCATCTTGGCCAGAGCTTCCTTGGTCCAGGGCATTCCGGAAGTCGGCGCGACGTCCATATAGTTTTTGAATTTGTCGATGATGTCATCTTTCTTCTCGGTGCGGAGGGCCAGAAAGTCCTGGATCTCTTCGATCACCTCGACCTTGCGGGGGCTTTCCTTCATTTTCTTTTTGGCCTCGTCGAAGGCTCCCATCGACAGCTCTTCGAACCCGAACTGCTTGACCCGTTTGGAAACCAGCATCATTGATTCGTTGCGGATCTCGGTCAGAAAATCCGAGTGGATATGTTTGTATCCCCGTTTGACCGCGCGCTGAACCATCAATTTCTTTATTCCCGGCCGCACGAATTCCGGGGCGTGCTTGATCCTTTCCCAGGCCTCCGGGGACCATTCAACCCCGTTTTCTTCCGCGTAGGGGTGCTTGATCTTTTCTATCGAGTTGTCTTTTTCACTCATCGATAAAATCTCCAGCGGGCCCCCCACGGGGGAGGGTGGTTAGCTAAAATTCTGGCTTATGGTCAATAATTACTGAGCGCAAAATAGAAATATCACCCTTTACATGCGGAAGTTCCCTGCAAAAATCCGGAAATATTAGAGTTCCCCTAAAGGGGATCTCTAAAAATTGCTATCGGCCACGAGCCGCCCTGTATGAGCTAAGGGCGAGCGAGTTACCCTAACCAAAATTGTGAATTACTAGAGTTCTATCTAAAAAGTACTTGAAGGCCGTAGGGATGTCAATTAATTTGAAGGGCTTTCATCCACTATCTCTTTGATGTATAACGGGAAGTTATGACCCGGTCTCCCATAGTCTATTTTCTCTTCTTTTTTTCAGGGGTTACCGCCCTGATCTACGAAAACGTCTGGACCCGGATGCTCACCTTGGTTTTCGGCCACACGGTATATTCGGTGTCGATCGTGCTGGCGGCTTTCATGGCGGGTCTGGGATTCGGCAGCTTTTTATTCGGACACGCCATCGACCGCCTCGCGTCCAGATCGGAAGATTCCGGCCCGGATGAAAACGCCGATCTTCCCTCCGTGCCGGGTTGGGACCTGCCGAAACCTCTCCTCATATATGGTTTGATAGAAATTCTGATTGCGGTCCTATGCGCGCTGCTTTCTTATTTATTTTCGGAATTTTCCCTCATCTATGCATGGATGTATTCCTGGCTGCCGGAATCCGTAGGATTTCAGGATGTGATAAAAGCTCTCCTGGCTTTCGGGTTGATGTTTGTTCCCACCACCCTAATGGGTGCTACGCTTCCGATCATCAGTAAATACTATGTCACAGACAGCAATAAGTTGGGAAGCCAGATCGGGATTCTGTATGGACTCAATACCCTGGGCGCGTCCCTAGGTTGCCTCTTGACGGGATTCTTTTTGATCGCCACGTTCGGATTATTGCAAACGGTGTTGGGCGCGGCCGCGGTCAATCTGTTTATCGGCATCAGCGCCATCCGCATTTATCAGGATCGGGGTGGAAAAGTTGCCCCTGGTTTGAAACGTTCCGATTTTTCCCTGCCGTCGTTTCAATGGGACGGGAACCAGAAATTCTGGATGGCCGTCAGCTTCGCCTGCGGGTTCACCGCGCTGGCTTATGAGGTGGTGTGGACCCGTCTTCTGGTGTTCAGTATTTCGAGCACCACGTATTCCTTCAGCATGATGCTGGCGGTGTTTCTCCTGGGGATCGTTCTGGGAAGTTTTCTTGCGATTCCGCTGATCTCACGCTGCAAAAATCTGCGCACAGCCCTGATCTATCTGCAAACGGGAGTCGGACTGTACCTGATCATCTCCGTTTATTTGATGGAAATATTTCTCTCTTCCCCCTGGAACAGTTATAACCTTCAGGACCCGGTCAGTGCCTTCGGCCGTTATTTTAAAGATTCTTCCGCGCTCATGCTGGTTCCCACTATCTTGTTGGGCATGAGTTTTCCGATCCTGATAAAAATCGTGGCGGGCAGCCATGAGCATGTGGGGCGCGGAACGGGACTGATTTATGGAACCAATACCCTGGGCGCGATCTTCGGTTCGCTGGTGACGGGATTTTTTCTCCTTCCCGGCCTGGGAAGCCAGAGAAGTCTCACACTGATCGCCACGGTGAACTTTCTTCTGGTCCTGGCGCTTTTCAGGACGGGCGGCTACTCAACCGTGGCGATCCGAAAAGGACTCACGGCGGTGTTTGCAGCGCTCATTTTGTATACCAACATGGCCATGCCGGATAACCTCCTGAAACGGTTCTTTATGCGAGATAGCGCCGGGGGCCGCGATCCTGGAAAACTTCTGTATTTTGATGAAGGTCTCACTGATACCGTGGCCGTGTTCGAGGACAATTACGGGATACTGGACCCGGGCGCCAAAAGGCTGATCACCAACGGAATATCGATGTCCGCCTCCAATCTCATCGCCACCCGGTATATGAAAATGTTTGCGCATGTTCCCATTCTTTTGTCGGAGAACCCGGAGAATGTGCTGGTTATCTGTTTCGGCACCGGGCAAACGACAGGGGCCGCCGCGGTGCATCCTAGGGTACTCTCGGTCGATAGTGTGGAGCTTTCTTCAAGTGTTATCCTGGCGGGAAGCATATTCGCCAAGGAAAACCACGAGGTTCTTTTAAACCCCAAAGTGAGGTTTATTATCGAAGACGGCCGCAACCATTTTCTGACCACTTCAAGAATGTATGATGTGATCACTTCTGAACCACCCCCGCCCCGCACCGCGTTTACGGTCAATCTATACACCCGCGAATATTACCAGTTCGCCAAAAAGAGGTTGAATTCGGGCGGCATCATGGCGCAATGGATTCCTCTGCACAGCCAGAGCGCCCGGGAAGTGGATATGCATTTCAGGACTTTCCTGTCGGAATTTCCGTATGCCATGGCATGGCTTTCCGTCGCCAACGAAATATTGATCATCGGTTCCGATCGACCCATTCCCGTCGATTTTGAAAAACTGCGCGGCCGTATAACCGAACCT
>JAYZAN010000158.1:0-18724 GCA_036339675.1 Nitrospinota bacterium | reverse complement strand
CATTATCAACAATGGGGGTGTCGGGGTCAGGAAATCCCATTTAATGCCCGTTTTCGGGAAAACATTGTCCGAGGATGAGATCTGGAGCCTGGTGGCCTATATCCGGAAGTTGGCGGAAGATGACAGTCACCCGGTCCCGGAAAAGGGCGCATGGAATTCTAAGCGTCCAGAATGGCCTTCTGTAACGGGGGCGGAAATTGACTCCTTTTCGAATTGGTTTAAAAGCCGGGGGAAGGAGAAAGAATCATTGGAAACGGGAGAATACCTGTTTCATAAAAAGAAAAGCTGTCTCGCCTGCCATCAAATCAATGAAGAAGAGGGGGGGCGGGTGGGGCCCAGTCTGGTCCGTGCGGGGTTTTACTATAAACCCGAGTGGGTGTTTGCATGGATCAAGAATCCACATGTATTCAAGCCGGAAACAAAAATGCCCAACCTTCCACTGGAGAATGAGGAAGCTCAAACCATCGCGGCGTTTCTGAATGATCAGGTTGAGGAGGACGCCGCTTTCGTCGAGGAACTTAAACCTTTCCTGGAACAAAAAGGTGATCCGAAAAAAGGGAAACAATTGTTTTTTGATCAGGAAGAAAAGGCCAATTGCGGAAAATGCCACAGGGTCAATGGCGAGGGAGGAAAGGTCGGACCCGATTTGAGTTTAGTCGGTTCCAGCAGACGGCCGGAATTTATTCTGGAATCGATCCTGAATCCCAAAGCGGTGATCACGGCCGGATTCAAGTCAGTTTTAATTCTGACCAAGGAAGGGAAACTCATCACCGGTATAAAGAAAAGTGAGGACGACTCCAGTTTGGATTTAGTGGATAAGAAAGGGAAGAACCTGCATATCCCGAAAGATCAAATCAAAAAATTCAAGGTCCAGAAAATTTCCATCATGCCCGGGAACTTTAAGGACCTTCTGTCGGTGGAGGAGATAGCCGATCTGTTAGTTTTTTTGAAGACGCTCACCCATCCAGCCTTTGCTGGGACCGAATAAAAAAAAATTATTCCAGAATCATTTGGAACCAGCTGGAGACGGCTTTTTTGGTTCCAGTTTCCCCGCTGGAACCATCCCATACGTTGAAGGCAATGGGGATGGCTTGCCCGGAAATAAACTGAATATCATTCTGGCCGCCGGTGTTCAGTTTTCTTTTCATAACCAGTTGATACCTGCCGTATTCATAAACCACCTTTGAGGAGACCTCCTGACCGGTCTTTAGCTGTGTGGTCCAGGAATCGATCCCGGTTGCATTCATTTCCCGGGTCTCGAGAGGATGGCTTTCCCATTTCCATACATTGACAGGGTGATCCGGGTCGCCATTGAGAAAATAGGGTTTCTCTCCATTTTTATATAGCGAAACGGGAAACTGGATGGCCAGAGAATCCGGAAATTCCTGGGCCTCAGGTGCAGCCGTCGGTTCTTCCTCGGATTCATCGAGTTGGAGGTGAGGGGGCAGGGGAGGAGCGGGTGATTCTTTTACCTGGGTTCGGGTCTTCAAAATCGGATCGAACCTTGGATCGTCCCATTGCAGGTGAAAAGCAATTTCGTTTTCGTCATGAAGCGCTTTGACCATCAGACTGTCCGTCATGGGGAAATAGGCCTTGGGAGCCTGCATGATCTGACCTCCCAGAGGATAAAAATGGGTGTCCACGGAATTCCATATAGGGTCTTTGGGATCGAGGGAAAGGGAATCGGACTTTTTCACCTTTAAGAGATGAGTGACCGGAGGTTTTTTGGACAGAGACAGGGTTTGAACGTAGTTGACGATGTCCCATATCTGCTCGTCCTTGAAGACTCTTGGAGAGAAACGCGGCATGGTGGTCCCCGAGAGTCCTGTTCGCAGGGTTTTGAATATATCGGTGCGCTTTGCACCCCGGCGGAAGGTCCAGGGCTTGCTTAAGTTTCTCGGCCAGATGGAATCGTTGTTAATATCCACCACCCTTTTCGTGGAGACGCCGTCGCTCCTGCCCTTCAAGCCATGACAACCCAAGCAGTTTCTCAGATATAGGGCCTGGCCCGACGAAAGGCTTTTAAGCGTGAAAGGTGGAGGTGGCGGCACCACGGTTATCTGATGCTTTTTACCCCTCTTTACAAACCTTTCGAACTTGGTGCTCAGGGTTTTGAGATAATAAACCAGGCTCCAGCGGTTGGATTCTGAGAGATGGCTCCATCCCGGCATGGTGGTGGCTGTCATTCCTTTTGAGATCGCTTCAAACAGGTCCTGGTCGGTCGGGATCTTTCCGAACGGGGTGGACCGCAGCTTGATATGTCCCTTGGTGAACTTTCTGGGCATGGGGCTTGAGTAATTGGCGGACACGCCTTTCCCGTCTCCCTTGTCACCATGGCAATAAGCGCATTTTTCCGCGTATAGGAGCTTTCCTCTTTGAACGGAGGGTTCTGACTGGGAATTTTCGTCTTCGGCAAGTCTTTGGCCGGCGGTGGCATAGATGAAGGTGATGACTTTCCAGACCTGATCTTCATCGAGGACCCCTTCCCAAGCCGGCATGGAGGAATCCCAGGGAGAAAACTTCTCCGGCAGATCCTTGCCGCCTTTCATGATCCTCCAGAACGCGTAGGACTGAGGCTGCTTTAAAACCGAATGGGAATGGATGAAACTCGCGGGAGCCGGGGAAAACCGGTTTCCATAAAGTCCCTTGCCGTCAAGAAGGTCTCCATGGCAGAGAAAACAGTGCTTGAAATAAATTTTCCCACCTTCACGAATATTTTCCGCGGATTCCTGGTGGGGATTTTTAAGGTTCTTCAGGGAAATATTTTTCCCGGCAACGGTGATTGTCCCGGGCATGTCTGATGAGGATGGGGGAGTGAAGGCGAACAGAATATTTGCGGGAACACAAAACGCCAGAATTAAAATCAAAAACTTAAGGGATAACCACTGCCTTTGAAGCCGGATTCTGGATTCTGCCATAGTTTTATTAAGCAATTATTTTCCGACTTCTCTGCCTTTGGCGGTTCCGGGGGCCGCAGCGTCTTTTTTGATTCTTCCCGATTTGATTGTTTCGTAAAGAGGGCGAACGACCTTGTTACCGTTGAATTCAAAGTTGAGATCGATGACACCGTTTTCGGCAACATGGATTTTTCTTTTTTTCGGTTTCATTAAATAATGCCACACATGGACCACGTAATCTCCGGGAGGTATGTTGTCTATTTGGAAATTTCCGTCGATTCCCGTGATGAAATAATAGGGGTTTTGAACGCGGTAGCCCCAAGTTTGCATGAATTCATGCATCCCGCAAATCATCTGGAATATTTTGTAATGTTTCTGAAAGGTAACCGTTCCATCGGTAATTTCCTCCGGAGGAACGGGCAGGTTGGTGATGATTTTACCGCGTTCCTTCTGGTAAACCTGGCTGTTGTGCATGACGGCATCCAAGTTGTTCACCTTGAAAACTTCGCCCTGGCGCACCACATTGACGTCTGGGTGGAACTTGCAGTTTTCCGAATCAATCAATATTGGTTCTTTATTAAAGGGCTTTCCCGCCTCGACATGTTCCAGGGTGACCACAACATCTTTCAAGCCGTTGTCTTCAGAAATTTTAAAGTCAAACAGAACTCGGTTCATTTCATCATCGGTATCCACTTCTGCGCACATGTCTATATTGGGGAAAAGGATGAGATGATAAACCCGGGGTTCCGGCATATTCCCTGTCAGGACCACCTTACCTTGGACGGTGCCGCCGTCTTTGACTGCGATTTCCTGATACGCCCACGAGCTGGAGCCCAGAATGAACAGGATGTAAATAAAAACGAAAGCAAATGTTTGGCGTGTTTTTCTAATTTTGATCTCACTCCAACTGGGAAAATTCAGGATTAATTGTTTCTTTGCTTAAAGATTATTTTTTGGATATTTCTGGCGTCACCTCGGAAAAATCGAAGTTCACCGTTAGGTCCTCGTCTCCAACCGTTATTTTCTGGCTGACGCTTCCCAAAACTTCCTGCCATGCGGTCAGGACATATTTGCCTGCCGGCAGATCGGGTATTTTAAAGGCCCCATCCTCATCTGAAACCGCAAAATAGGAGTTTTCGGTCGCGACGATCCAGGCGGTCATCCAACCGTGCAGATCGCATTCGACTTTGATGACTTCCGGCTCCTCCATTTCCTGTTCATGGTTGTCTTGGCCTGGGACAAACATGATATTTATGGGGTCATTATCAAAAGAATAGGTATGGATATTATGATTGATCGGATCGCTGGAACTGATGGAAATTTCCGAACCTTTCATCATTGCGGAAACATGGGGCTCGTAGCGGCAATTTTTCTGGTCGATGGGGTAGGTACCCGGTTTGCTCCCCGTTATTTCGCCTTCCACATACACCACAACATTCCTAAGATTTTGATTTTTAACAAGCAATTCCTCATTCGGCACATCGCCCCCGCAGGCTTTTTTAAATTTTCCTGTTTTATGGCTGGCCAGGGGTTTAGCCTCTGCGGAGTAAGTAGCTGTCCCTTTGACTGAACCTGAAAATGCCTGCCCCGGCAAAAGAATAAATATCAATGTTAATACAATAAATTGGAGCATTTTGGGAGACTGATATTTTTAAGGACCTTTTTTTATTATAAAAAGCGTGTCAAGTCAAGGGGGGGTGGGCGATAAATAATCCTGAATTTGCTTTTATTACCTTATGGTAGCAGATAACTCACCTCGACAAAAATCTTTATAATTTTGCGAATAGGACCTGTCTCTCTATCTCAAAGGATTTGGCTTCCATAACGGGTTTTACTGGTTTAAAATAGCATTTAAAGAAAGCCTTAATAAAATAAGAGAGTTTAAACATTCATTTTATTCCACCATTTATGTGTATTTTTAGACATAAAATCCTTCCCGTTTTAGCCGTTTTTTTGTTGAGCGCCAGTTATGCCTTTGCCAAGGCCCCCATTGCAGGAAATAAAGCCCCGGATTTTTCACTGGTTGCCGTAGATGGTCAATCTGTGACGTTATCGGACTTGAGAGGTAAGGTGGTCCTGATCGGGATGTTTCATATTTGCGTTCCCTGTAGAAATCAGGCTATGGAATTCAACAGAGTCCGAAAGAAAATCAATTCCGATCAATTGGTGATTCTTGGGATCAATACCAGCGGAGACTCCAAAGGCGCTGTTTTAAATTACCTTGGCGGGTTTCCTGAACCGGTATCCTTCCCCTATCTTCTGGACCCGGGAATGTCGGTTCACAAGAACTACGTTCAGAGGGATATGCCCACGGTGTTGATCATTGACCGGGAGGGAGTTTTAATAGCCCGGACCCCTGGCGTTGGTGCCGACCAACTGGTTCCGTATCTGAAAAAGCTCTTATAATCTGCCAGGGGATTATGGCCCTGAAGCGCACGGCGAATCCAGGTGTTCTTGGTCCTCGCATCCCATAAGTTTATTTCTTAGGTATATGTGCTTAAATATTGTATATTTAATGATTTTTTATCCATTATTATTCGATCCTTTTCAGGCGGCTATTTGGAATGCACAGCCTCCCAGATTTAAACGTGATAAGCCCCGAAAGGGACCTCTTACAATTTCCGATATCGGGCGTAAAGTTTTGGTCTGGAAAAATGAAGGGGGGGCAGTGGAAAATAATTCGGGAAACCTGGGAGCCGGTTTGATGATTCCTTCCAAGAGGGACTCATTGACGATAATCCTATTAGCGAAAACTCCATAGGACGATGCGAGTTTTTTATTTTGCCAGGGTGGATGGGGCCGGGGAGGAAGCCGGAGCGAGACACGTTTTTGAATTCTGCAGGCATTTTGCCGCGCTGGGGCACGCGGTCACTTTGTTCCTTCCGGATTTAGGTAAGCGCCGGGCTCTGGAGGGCGTTTCCCTGGTTTATGTGCCCGTTTTGATACGCAGGCCCGCCTTCACATTTTTTTCCTTCTATTTTATCCTCTTCTTTTTTTTTATTTATAATTACATCAAGTCGCGTCCGGATGTCGTTTATACGCGGTATCAACAAATGGAATGGATGGTCACCTGGCTCCGGTTCCTCATGCCTTTTACCTATGTGATCGAAGCGAACGGGGTGACCGCTTTCGACCTGAAAATGAGCTCAACTCCCCGGTGGATCATAACCGCTACCTGTTGGATGGAAATGTTCGTGTTTCGGTGGTCTCACAAGATGGTAACGCCTTCTTTCAGGGTCAGGGATATTTTGTGCAGGAGTTACGGGTTGGAGGAATCCCGGTTTCTGGTAGTGAACAACGGGGCCGATCCGGAAACATTCCGTCCTATGGACAAGATACGATGCCGGTACATGTTGAAGATTCCCCCAGAGAGGAAATACCTTGTGTCGTCGGATCATTTAAAAAATGGCATGGCATAGAGGAGATCATAAAAGCGTTGCCCGGTTTGGTGGAAAAAGTTCCGGATATCGGGCTTTTGTTGGTGGGCATGGGAGAATCGCAGGAAGAAATCGAAAGATATATTCTCGATGAAGGTCTGGACAGGTATGTTTTTCTGCTGGGGAAAAGATCCCTGGACGAGGTTCCCGTCTGTATAAATGCCGCGGATATCGGGCTCGCTCCATATTTTGATCCACGAATCAATGAAACCGGGTTTTCCCCGATTAAAATTTTTGAATACATGGCCTGCGGACTGCCGGTGATCGCCAGCTCCATAGCCGGAATTGAAACTCTTTTTCAATCCGATGAAATAGGGGTTCTGGTCCATTCCGGGGATCCTGAAGATTTGCTGGAGGCCGTTCAAAAGTTGATGCACGATCCGGCCCGCATGAAACGCTACGGTGAAAACGGGCGGGCGGCGGTGGTTCGTCAATACAACTGGGCTGCCGTTTGTGAAACAATCTCCAGGGGGATCGGGCGTTAAATGGACGGGGAAAGATTCGGCCCGGGTTGGAAAGTTTTTGCGGCGTTCGCTTGCTTTTTGTCTTGCAGCCTGTTTTTTTTCGTCGATGGGGCCCGGGGATTCGATTCCCGGCTGGAAGGACGGTTCAAGACCGGGAGCTCACTGGTTTTTGACAGCCCGTCTTTCCACAAAGATTTTGACAGCGAGTTGGAACTCCGGTTCGGGGTGCTCGGGAATGCCGGGTCTTTCAACGAATGGAACCTGGATTACGAACTCGCTGCCGACGCCAAATTTGCTGACGGACCCTCTGAACAGGCGACCCTCAGAGAAGAAACCGATGTCGACTTTTTCCGAGGCTGGCTTCGCCTGGACAATGGCAGGACCAAAATCCGCGGCGGCCGCCAGAAAATCCTTTTCGGATCGGGGACCATCTACCGTCCTCTAGGTTTGTTCGACACCCGCGATGTGACCGGCGTGGTTCCCGAAACCCGGGGGGTGGATGGGGTCCGGCTCACCCATTTTTTTGACGAAACGACTTCCCTGGAGGGCTGGGCGGTTCCGGGAAAATTGGAGGATCACGTCATCACTGGGTTGCGTTGGGAATCCCTCATCCGTGGCGTTGAAATCGGAGTGGTGATCCAATATCATCCCGAAACCGATCTTGAGGACCTTGCTGACTTCGGCCAGGAACGATTCCAGGTTGGTTATCATTTCAAGGGAGAGCATGAAATCGGCTACTGGAATGAAAGCCGAATGGATATCGAACGCATCGACGGCCAGCATCCGCTTCGTTTTGATACAGTGTTCGGCGTCGATTACACGTTTGATATCGGGGAGGGACTTCACGTTCTGTTGGAATATTTTCTCTCCACGAGAGATAAGAATTTTACCTTGACCGATTTGAAGAGAAACCGCACACTCCATCAATTCGGACTGCTTTTTGATCAACCCGTGGGCATCGATATTCGATGGCAGGTCTTCAGCCTCTTCGATGTTCGGGACGGCAGTTTTCAAATGGTTCCGCAGATCGAGTATTCTGTCACGGATGATATCTTTCTGTACCTGCATGGACGTTGGGGCAATAGTTTCGAGAGCGGGGAAAAAGACGGAAGGCTGTTTCGTGAAACGGCGGATTTCAATGGGACGGAGTCGATCGTCGGTTTGACTCTGGTTGGGTATTTTTAAAGAGAGATCATGAACGGACCGTTGGTTAAACTCGACAATGTGGTCAAGGTATACAAGGTGGGTGGCGAAGATTTTACAGCGCTCCATAATATCAGCCTTTCCATAGAGCGGGGCGCTTTCATGTCTTTTGTAGGCCCCTCGGGGTCTGGAAAGACCACCCTGTTGAACCTGATCGGAGGGTTGGATAAACCCACCACCGGAAGTATTTATTTTAAAGACCTCAAGCTGGCGGACTTGGCCAGGGAGGAAATGGCCGCCTTTCGCAGGAAGAACGTCGGGTTTATATTTCAGACCTACAACCTTCTGCAGGTCTATTCGGTTTATGAAAACATCCTCTTTCCTTTTCTATTGAATGATTTTAAAGAGGCTGATGTTCGCGACCGGGTTGTGGAGATGGTGCGCCAGGTCGGCCTGGAACCTGAGATCAGAAAAAAACCCGCTGAACTGTCCGGCGGACAATGTCAACGGGTGGCCATCGCCCGCGCGTTGGTGAAAGAGCCTCAACTGGTCCTGGCCGACGAACCCACGGCGAACCTGGATACGGAAAACTCCTATCAGATCCTGGAACTGATGCGTGATTTGAATAAAAAATTTAAATCCGCATTTATCTTTTCCACGCATGACGAAAAAGTGACCAAATATGTCAACCGGGAGATTCGCCTGGAAGACGGTTTTGTGTCCTGGGATAAAAGGCGAAACGGGGAGGGAACGTTCGAATGATATTCCAAATCGCCTGGAAAAATTTTCACCGGCGGGGAATCAGCGCGTTCCTCAACATGCTGGTCACGTCCCTGGTTCTGATCGCGCTGATATTCATGGTGTCCTTGCTGAACGGATTCCAGGCCCAAGCTACGAGGAATCTGGCGAGCACGGACATTGCCGGGGGCAATTACCGGCTGCCGGCGTTCGACATTCTCACCCCGACTGAATGGGAAGACCTCACCTTTCCCGTTCCGGACGTCTTGAAAGATTTATCCCCGCAGGAAAAATCCAAGGTCCTCGTCCTGCAGGGGCAATTATTTCCGAACCGCAGGTTGTATCCCGTGCAGCTCAGGGGAATCAATATGGAGCAAACCTTGCTGGATCTGCCTTTGGACGGGTTGAAGAAATTTGACAGGGAGCCGGGAGACCTGATTCCTCTAGTGGTCGGGACGCAAATGGCAAAGAAAGCGAAACTTAAAAAAGGCGACAGTATCGTCTTGAAATGGCGCGACCGTTTCGGGGTGATCGATGCCAGGGATATTCTGGTGGTCGACGTCGCCGATATCGTAAATCCCCGTGTCGACGTAGGGGTCCTCTGGTTGCGGCTGGATCACCTGCGCGCTATGACCCGGCGGGAGGGGGAAGTCAGTTGGGTGGCTGTTAAAAATTACCATGGTCCGGTCTCAGGGGTGGAATTTCAAACCCGCGATCAACTCATGGCCGACCTCCTGGCGCTTTTGAAGCAGGATCGCCTCAACTCAAAAATCTTATGGGCCATCCTGATGATTCTCGCGGGAACCAGTGTGTTCAACACGCAGATCCTGAGCATCTTCAAGCGTCAGAGAGAGATTGGTACTCTGATGGCGCTGGGAATGGATTCGTACAAAATTGTCCGCCTGTTCACCCTGGAAGGCAGTCTTTCGGCGTTCGGCGCTGTGGGCCTTGCGGCGTTTCTGGGGACACCCCTCTTCATCTGGTTCCAGGGAGTGGGGTTTGACGTTTCGCATTTGAGCGAGGCTACCATGCCGGTGCGGGAAAAAATATTTCTAGATATCCAGCCTCTGGAGGTCGCCTTGTCCGTCCTGATTGTAGTAGCCATCATGATCCTGGTGGCGTGGCTTCCCGTTAAGAAAATCTCCAGGGTGGACCCTACACTGGCCTTGAGAGGGAGGGGAATCACATGATCCGGTGGATTTTGCAGGGTGTTCTACGCGACAAAACCCGTTCCCTGTTTCCGTTCATCGTGGTGACCGTAGGCGTCGGCCTGGTGATCTTCAATGTCGGGTTCATGGACGGGGTGTTAATGGGGATGATTGATATGACCGCCAAACTGGATACCGGCCATCTCCGGTTCGTCAATAAACCCTTTTACGATGAAGAACACTTAGGGCCGATGGATCGGGCCCTGGCGGGTCAACAGGAAACCGGGCGGTGGCTGCGAGAAAACAGCGGTCCGGATATTGCGTGGTCGCCGAGGATAAGGTGGGGAGCCCTCATGGATGTTCCGGATGAACATGGCGAGACCCTGAGCCAGACACCGGTAACCGGTATGGCTCTCGATCTTTTGTCTCCGGATTCACCGGAGCTTGCTCGCCTGAAACTCAGGGACTCGCTCACCCGCGGACGGCTCCCGAAAAACCCGCGTGAGCTGTTGCTCGGCTACCAGTTGGGCAAAAACCTGGATGTGGATTTGGGAAGCCGTATCACTCTCATCGGGCAGACTTTCGACAGCGGTCTGGCCACCGACAATTTCACCGTCGTCGGATTCATCCGGTTCGGGGTCTTCGCGATGGACAAAAAAATGGTCCTGATCGACCTCGACGACGCCCAGGTGACTTTCGATATGGAAAACATGGTGACCGACTGGCTGGGCTATCTTCCTTCCAACATGTCTTTCAGACGTTATGAGGAACTTAAAAACTCGCTGTCCCAAGGGCTTGAAGAACTGATGAAGAATCCTCCAAAGGCCTGGGCCAAGGACGACATCCCCATTGTGCTGTCGGTGCTCGACCAGAGAAACCTCGGTGCCATCGTCGACAAATTTTTGATCATCCGGAAATTCATCATAGGAATTTTTCTGGCTTTGATGGTCCTGGTTTTGTGGAACGCGGGCATTCTGAACGGGATTCACCGCTATGGGGAAATGGGCTTGCGCCTGGCCATAGGGGAAACCCACCGACGGCTGGTCATGACTCTGGTTCTCGAAACTCTTTTGATCAGTATTATCGGGTCCCTTGCAGGGTGTGTATTGGGCGGGGCGGTGACCTGGTATTTTCAGGAGGTGGGAATGAATATGGGGGACAACTTCGCCCAGACGGGTCTTATGATCCAGGACGTGGTCCGCGCCCGGTTGAGCGGGGGGGCTTTTGTCCGTGGAATCATACCCGGTCTCACCGCTGGCGTAATAGGAACCCTGATGGCGTCTCTGGCCATTTATAAGAGGTCCGAAGCCAATTTGTTTCGGGAACTGGAAGCGGGTTAGAATGGGAATTTTGTTTATGGGCCCATCTATTACTCCACCGATTAAAAACTTGACATGTTACGGCTTCCCTGAATTTAACCGCAGTGGACGCGGAGGAACGCAGAGAAAGAAAATAAATGATATGAAAAGACTGGATCGCTGCGTCGTTTTCAGCGGCTCGCGATGACGGACGAGACTCGCTCCAGAACTGTCGTCACTGCGAGCGGAGCGAAGTAATCCAGAAAGTCCGTAAAGCAAGCTTTGGCGGTATTGCATGTCATTTTTTTATCGTCGGGTTAATAATAATTCGAAACTTTGATTTACGGCAACTCGCTCGCCCTTATCTCATAAGGGCGGCTCCTGGCCAATAGCAATTTTTAGAGGTCCCCTTATACAAAAATTTTTTCAAATTATTTTCCTGGGCCTGTTTGTTGCCGGGGTTTTTTCCGGTCCAGATTTTGTGGAACAGTTGGACCCTCAAATCCTGCTGGGAAGAGTGGATGACAACATCTGGGCGACCACCAAATACATCGAGGGCCGCCTCATCATCGATAATGGACGGCGGGAACGCATTTTAACCGTGAACTCCTGGATGGAAGGGGTGGAACGGTCTTACAGCCATTACAAATCTCCGCCCCGGGAGAAAGGCACCAAAATGCTCAAGATCGAGGATAAGCTCTGGATGTACACGCCTCGCACAGACCGGAAAATTCTGATTGCCGGACATCTCTTGCGCCAGTCCATGATGGGCAGCGACCTGTCCTACGAGGACATGATGGAGGATAAGAAACTGAGCCGGGCTTACAAGGCGGAGTTGGAAAAGTTTGAACCGTTCGCCGGAATCCAATGCGCCGTCCTGCACCTGACCGCCTATGACAAGACCACGACCTACCAGAGCCGCAAACTCTGGATCGATCCGGCAAAAAAGGTGGTCCTGCTGCAGCACCTCTTCGCCAAGAGCGGAAAACTACTCAAACAGGTGGAGTTTCAGGATTATCAGCCCATCGGGACCCGCCTGTTTCCAAAACGCATGATCTTCAGAGATTTGCTCAAGGAAAACACCAAAACCACTTATATGTTTGATGTCATTGAATTCGATGTAGAGATTCCGGAAGGATATTTTTCCCAGAGTATTTTGAAAAGATAGCTCTAAACATGTAGAATAGCCGTGCGACCTTTTCTGAAGAAAAGAACGATGGCCAACAAGATTGCCAAAGACGTGAAGAATATATTTAAATTTATAGCGGTATTTATTTTTTTGGCAGTGATGCTGGGGTTTTTCGCCAGCATCGGTATCTGGGCCGCTGTTTCTTTTCTCAAGCTGTTCGGAATCGAGACCTTGTGATCTGAGCCTTCTTCCAACCCTAAAACTTTTATTTTCAATCAATTCCTCTTGAACTTCCCGAACGTCCCAGAAAATTTTTGAAAGCTTGACCCGTTTCCACGGACTTCGTGATAAATTGGGGCTACCAGTTTATCTAATTCTGATGGAGAAACACGCTATGAAAAAACTTCTGTTGATTGCATTAATTTTAATTTTCAGTCTGCTTCCCCTTTCCGCGGTATTTTCGGAGGAAGGTTCAGGCAGTAAGGCCCATATGATGATTAAGCAGGCCAACCCCGCCCTGGCATTCCCCATGAGTGAAGGATCAAATCATGATGCCTACACGCATAATGAGGAAGGGATCTCTCATTACAACCAGGGACATTATGATGTCGCGCTCAAGCATTTTCAGACTGCGGCCAAGATCGATCCCAAATCAGGGGAAAGCCATTACAACATGGCCCTTTGCCTGGACAAAATGGGCAATCATGGAGATGCCACCAAACATTTCATGATGGCCAAGCAAAACGCGATGGGGAGAAAAGAAATCACTAACTCCGGAATACTCAATGCCCATATCAACCGCTGATCCATGATGCGGGATTTAAAAAATTTTATGGCCGGCTGTTTATCCCTGGCGGTTGGCTGGCAGATCTGGCTCATGATGCTGGGGGGCGCGAACATGTTCGGCCCCCCCTGTTTTTCCTGAGTCACACAGAAGCGCACCTTGCGCTGATCGTGTTTATGCTTTCCTTTATGATGGCCTCATCCTGGTCAAGCTCCAAGAGTTCACCGGCCTTCTGGGGTTGATGCATATCATCTGGATCCCCTTGGTGATCATTTATGGGGCCAGTTGCCCTTCCATCCTTTCAATGAAGGGTAGAGGGATATGGATCAGTTCGGTCATCGTTTTAAACACAGTATCTCTCATCTTCGATACCGTGGATGTGACCCGATACCCGTTGGGGGAACGAGCCCCGCTTCACCCGTTACCTGCAGAAAATTAATTCAGGACTTCTTAAGATGGATCCAGTCTTTGGTTTCTTCCACCGTTTTTACCAGCGCCGCTTTTTCTGAAAACTCTTCCAATTCCCCGTTCGGACTCAACAGTATGATCGGTTTTCCGTATTCCAGCGCCAGTTCGATTTCCGACCGGGTTCCTGCCGAGCCGGGCAGGGCTATGATGAAATCTGCCGTCAACACCACGATATGGTTGCGGCTGGCGATTTTCTTACCCCGGCTTCCCGATAGGTGGAGGTGGGTCCGTACCGTGATCTCGGTAAAAGCATTGGGGTAACCGGGAGGGACCTGGTAATGTTTTCGGTCCTCTGCGGTGTCACAGGGTTCACTGGATGGCACCACGCCGACCACAAAGCCCTTCTTGTTTTTCACCGATTGGAAAGCCTCGGCGACCGCCTGCATCACTCCGCCGCCACCGCCGTTGACAAGATGATATCCTTTCTCCGCCAGAAATCGGCCCAACGGTTCGCTCAAGGATCGGTGAGGATTGCTTCCCGATCCGATCACTCCTGCAATTCTATTGTTTTTCATTGAATGGGTTAAAATCCGGCCAGGGCCAGGTAACGCATGAGAGAATCCAAATGAATTTCCGAGTTTCCATTGGGGCTTTCGTAGTCCGTTGTTTTCAGCCGCACCTCGTCCCCGCGCCGGACCAGATGTTAGGTGAGTGAGGCTGCCTAGGTCACTCTTTGCTCCAGCACCGGACCGGTGATCGGGCTCCCGGTCTGCGGGACGGTCAGGTTCAGGGATTTCGCCAGGGTATGAGCCAGAGAAGTTTTCCCGACACCGGGTACATCTTCGATTAAAAGATGGCCCCGGGCCAGAAGCGTGATGATGGCCAGCTGGATCGTATCGGATTTACCGACGATGGCCTCTTCAATATTGTTTTTCAGTTTTTCAAGTTTTTCAGTTACGTCGTTTATAGTTTTAAGGCGCCGGAACTTTTTTGAACTGTTTGTGGCTGCTTGGCTTTTTTTTTCGGTAATTTCGTGATGTCGTCCATCATTTCAAAACCGCCAAAACTTTTTTCATATCCTCATGGACCGCGCGCCGGTTTTCTATCGTATAGGCCCGAAGCAGGTAAGCCGGATGGAAGGTCAGCATCAGTTTTATTCCCTGGTATTCGTGCCAGGTGCCGCGTTCCTTTGTAATTGCCACTGACCGGCCTAAAAGAGTGCTAGCCGCCGGTTTTCCTAGCGCCACGATCACTTTCGGACGGATGGCCTGCAGCTGTTTGATCAGAAACGGGTGGCAGGTGGAGATTTCATCCGCCTCGGGGTCCCGGTTTCCCGGCGGACGGCATTTGACGATATTACAGATGTAGGTGTCTTTTTCCCGGTTGAGTCCCATACCCTTTTCGATGATTTCGGTCAATTTTTTGCCGGCGCGTCCCACGAAGGGGAATCCTTGTTCGTCCTCGTCCTTTCCCGGGCCTTCTCCCACGAAAACCAGGTCAGCTTTCGGGTTGCCCGACCCGAAAACGATTTTGTTCCTTCCTTCGCTCAGTTTGCATCGGGTGCAATCCCCGAGTTCTTCACGCACTTGTTGGAGGAGCGCAGGGGCGTTTTCCTTTGATGAAGATGCTTTGTTCATATTGGCTTCAGAGGCAGATTGTTGATAGGTTAATGGTTTGATATCAAATTGGTTTTGGTCTGAAGGGGTATCCCAGGGAATTTCCGTGTAACCGTAGTCCTGGAGAAAAACCAGGTAATTTTTTAATTCCCGCAGCAGGACCTGTTTTTCCGGGTATGGCGTCATGAAAGTCAGAATAACAAATGGCCCCTGCCAAAACAATATTTATTGGAGGTGGGCTGTGAGGGTGTGAAAAGTTCCTATCCAAAGCAAGCTGTTTAGGGACACACCGATTATTAAAATAAGGTTCAATCTTATTTCCTCCTGGGTTGAATCGATCAAAAAGTGAAAGTGGGTGATGAAATAATCAGGTGGTACAAAGTAAGATTGGGAGATTTCCGAATCAACCACAGGCGCCTATTCAAATATCACGACCGCATAAAAAAATCTTTTAGGTTGGTTATTCCGGTTGAGTCTGTGGGGTTAAATCGTTTATAATTCAAGGGATAACTGTGTATCGATGAGGGATGTCCGATGTCCGATCTTAAAAGCGCCTGGGAGCTCAGTCTGGAACGTTCCGATAAAATGGTTCCGGAACTGAAGAAAAAGAAGAAGTTGACCAAAAAGCAGAAAGATGAAATTGCCGAAATACGCCGGGACTACCAGTCTAGGATTGCGGACAAGGACGTCACGACTCAGGATAAACTGAACAAGCTTTCCGATCGTATACCTCCCGAAGAGTTTCCTGCCGTGGCTGAAGAGCTTAAAATGAAATTTTCCCAAGAAAAGAAAGCTCTGGAAAAGGAAATGGAAGCGAAAATCGATACTGTTCGTAACAGCGCTTCATAACTTTCTCCTTAACGTCCTCCCTGTTCTGAACAGGAATTTGGAAGGGGCCAGGAAGTAGATGCGAGATTCCAGGTTGGTTTCCCGATCTTATGACTCACATTTTTTTATTCCATCCTAAAAATTCCTAAATCCGCCATTTATTTTAATTTCAAAGATATAGTTGAATGAAAACCGCCATTAAAAAATTGATTTGCGACGCACTGGCCAAAGCCAGAGACGCGGGTGAGCTGTTTCTGGAAAAAGAACCGGAAGTCATCATCGAAAAGCCCAGGGATGAGAAGATGGGGGATTTTTCCACCGCCGTCGCCATGTCGCTGGCAAAATCCGAAAAGAAGAACCCCAGATCGATCGCGGAAACTTTATGCGACTATCTCAAAAATGGGGGAGGCCAGATTAAATCCGTGAAGATTGCGGGACCAGGATTCATCAACTTCAAGATGAGCCCCGCTTTTTATCTTGAGAGACTGATTTCCGTTGCGGAGTTGATGAATGAATTTGGTGCATCCGATATCGGTAACAATGAAAAAGTTCTCCTGGAATTTGTCAGCGCTAACCCTACGGGCCCGCTTCATGTCGGGCACGGGCGGGGAGCGGCGGTGGGCGATGCGCTGGCCCGCATTCTCAGAAAGGCGGGCTTTGACGTCGGTACGGAATATTATGTCAATGACGTCGGGAACCAGATGAACACGCTGGGCAAGTCCACCTGGCTCCGGTACCGGGAATTACTGGGAAAGTCCCAGGAGTTTCCCGACGATCATTACCGGGGGGAATATATAAAGGAAATCGCCCAGGAAATCATTCACCAGAAGGATAAGAAATTTCTCGACCAACCGGAAGAGGAGGCGGTTCCCTTTTTCAGAACTTTCGCCAAGGACTATATCTTAAAAGGCATCCGGCAGGACCTGGAAAATTTCCGCGTGAAATATGATTGCTGGTTCAGCGAGATGAGTTTGTATGAAGATCAATCGGTCGATAAGGCCATATACTGGCTCCGGGAAAAGGATTATATTTATGACCAGGACGGGGCGGTCTGGCTCAAATCTTCCGCGTTCAAGGATGACAAGGACAGGGCCATTGTTAAACAAAACGGAGAGAAAACCTATTTCTGTTCTGATATCGCCTACCATCAAAACAAGATCGCCAGGGGTTTCAAGAAACTGATCGATATCTGGGGAGCGGACCACCACGGGTATGTCCCGCGCATGCGGGCGGTTTTGGACGCTATGGGGTATGATCAGGAAGTGTTCAAGGTCCTTCTTGTACAATTTGTGACCCTGATACGGGCCGGGGAAAAAGTGTCCATGTCCACCCGTGCCGGGGAGTTCATCACCCTGGAAGACGTGGTGAGGGAAGTCGGGGTCGACGCCACACGCTTTTTCTTTCTCATGCGAAGTTCGGACAGTCACTTGGATTTCGACCTGGAGCTGGCTAAAAAGGAAACCCCGGAAAACCCTGTGTTTTATATTCAATACGCCCATGCCCGAATCTGTAGTGTGTTCAGGACCGCCGGTGAGAGGGGAGCGGCTCTTCCGCATTACAGGGAAATCGATTTGAACCTGCTCAATGAGGAAGAAGAACTTGCTCTCATCCATAAAATACTTTCGTTCACCGAGGTCGTGGAAAAAAGTGCGCTCGCCCTGGAGGTTCACCGTATTTCCTATTACCTTCAGGACATGGTTTCCGATTTTCACGGGTATTACACCCGACATCGTGTGGTGACCGATGATCTGCCGCTGACCTGGGCACGATTGTTTCTCCTGGATTGTTTGAGGACGACGATCAGAAACGGACTGGATCTTATGGGAGTTTCAGCCCCTGAAAAAATGTAATTCAGTAAAACTCAATTTTTCATAAAGCGTTTTCTTCAAGAACCATGTATTCATTCAAATTTATCGCCTTTGTTATTTTAATCGCTTTTTCCGGTCCTGGTATTTACTTCGGCGGTCAAAAAGCGGTTGGATACTTTTCAGGCGATGGGCGGGGAAAACCTGTGGTGGTAAAAAAAATCAGTCCGGTTAAACCCAAAATGATCCGGAATAAGGATTCCGATAAAACCTCCGATCGGGGAAAAGAACGATTCACTTTTTTTGAAATATTGAACGACCCGAACATGGAAAAAATTGTGGGGCTGGACGGGGCCATCATTGCCAATGCATCCCTGTCTGTGAAGGAAAAAGCTTTGCGGAAAAAACCGGTTTCATCCACACCTCCGGCGAATTCCAGAATACCAGCGAGCCCGGCCGCGGAATCGAACAATCCGACGGCCACCAAGAATCTGGCGGGTCAAAGCGGAACTCAACCGGGAGATGATTTTAATTTCACCGTGCAGGTCAGTTCGTTCAAAGATTTGAACCGGGCCGAGGCATTGCGAAAAAAACTTAAATTGAAGGGCTTTCCCGCATTTTTAAAAATGGCCGCCCTGCCGGAGCAGGGTGAATGGTTCAGGGTGTTTCTGGGCAGGTATAAGGATTGGGAGAGCGCCTCCCTAGCAGCCCAAAAAGCCAGGAATGAGGAAAAACTCAATGCGGTGGTTTTACGCCGATAACCTAGGCGGAGAACCTCCGCAGGTAATTGGTTAATACGATGTCTGATTACGATGGGTTTTTGAGCACAATCCGAGTTTTAGCCCATTTTAAAATTTTTGCAGGACCTCCACCGGATCGTCCATGCGTTTTCCCCCATAGAACTTTTCGAAACTGTCGAACCAGGGCTGGAAGCGGTAGCCGATAATATCATCGTGGTAAATCCTTCGACGTTCGTCTTCCCCATTGTATTCAAAGTTGAGTTCGGTTTCTTCTCCGGCTTTAACGGTG
>JAYZAN010000157.1:0-9827 GCA_036339675.1 Nitrospinota bacterium | reverse complement strand
GCCACAAACGCGCTGGGCCCAGAAAATGTGGTGGGGGTTTTGATGCCCTCGCCCTTTTCTTCCAAAGGAAGCGTCGACGATGTCATGGAGCTGTCCTGCAACCTGGGTATTGAAACTCTCAACCTTCCCATCGATGAAGCCATGCGCGCCTATGACCGGATTCTGTCTGAAGCCTTCAAAAACCGGCCCCCAAATATTGCCGAGGAAAATCTTCAGGCCCGGATACGGGGAAACCTGTTGATGGCCCTGTCCAACAAGATGGGCTGGCTTGTTTTGACCACGGGAAACAAGAGTGAATTCAGTATGGGTTACTGCACCCTGTACGGAGACATGGCTGGCGGGTTTGCGGTGATCAAGGACGTTCCAAAAACGCTGGTCTATAAATTATGTGAATGGCTGAACCGTGATGGGGAAAACGCCCCGATTCCTCAAAGCATCCTGACCAAGGAACCGACGGCAGAACTGAGGCCCGATCAGAAGGATACGGACAACCTGCCTCCCTATCCGGTGCTGGACCCGGTATTGTCCCGGTATGTGGAAGAGGATTCGGGGTTGGAGGAGTTGAAAAACCTGGGATTATCAGGAAATGAAATCCTGCGGGTGGTCCGCATGGTGGACGCTAATGAATACAAAAGACGCCAGGGACCGCCCGGAATCAAGATTACCCCCAAGGCTTTCGGCAAGGACCGGAGGCTCCCAATTACTAACCGCTTTGAACCTTAGGGGCGACCTGGGGGCCTTTCTTCTCTGTGTTCTCCCCTGTTCCGGGACGTTCAAGGTAGTTTTTTTTGTAATCCGGTCCGTAGTTTCGTAAAAGTTCATTGTTTTTCCCGCCTGTGATAGAATGGGCCGAATTAGCGGCGACAGGAGGTGCTTTATGAAAAAGAAAATTGGCGTAGTATTAGCCGGATGTGGGGTTTATGACGGTGCGGAAGTTCATGAATCGGTCATCACGCTTCTTGCCATCGACCGGGCAGGCGCGGAAGCGGTCTGCATGGCCCCGGATGTCGATCAATTGCATGTGATCAATCATTGGACCGGCGAGGAAATGAAGAATGAGAAAAGAAACGTACTTGTTGAATCCGCCAGAATCGCCCGCGGAAATATCAAAGACATCAGCACGGTCAAGGCCGACGACCTGGACGCGCTGTTCTTTCCCGGCGGATTTGGTGCGGCAAAAAATCTCTGTGATTTTGCCGTCAAGGGAGAAAACTGTGACGTACACCCGGAAGTCCTGCGCCTGGTGAGAGAATTCTCCGCCAAGCAAAAACCCCAGGGAGTGGCCTGCATCGCCCCCGCCATGATGGCTAAGGTTTTTGAGGGAGAATCCGTTCACCCTACGCTGACCATCGGCAATGACAAGGAGACCAGCGGAAAAATCGAGAAAATGGGCAGCAAGCATCAGGATTGCGAAGTCACAGGCTTTGTGCTGGATAAGGAGAACAAAATCGTTTCCACCCCGGCCTATATGCTGGGTCAGAATATCTCTGAGGTTGCCGAAGGAATCGAAAAAGCCGTCCAGGAGTTGATCAAACTGACCTGATTCCACCACCGTCTCCACTAATATACTAATTTTTATAGCCTTATAGGTTTTTCCGCTTTTTGAACCCCGCCCGGGATTAAAGGAAAACTCAAATTTTTCCGAAAAGAATAAAACTCCATCACTCAACCAGGGCTTTCGATGACCTCACCAGACCAGACATTATTAATTACCGGCGGGGCTGGTTTTATCGGTAGTAACTTCATCAATTACATCCATAAGAAGTACCCTAAATATAAAATTCTTCTCCTGGATGCCCTGACCTATGCCGGCAACCTGGATAATATTTTCAACGGACTGAAAGAAAATTCCGGTTTCAAGTTTTATCATGGCAACATCACGCACCCGGATATCATCAATCAGCTTGTCTCCGAGGCGGATGTGGTCATTCATTTCGCGGCGGAGTCTCACGTCACGCGGTCGATTTACGACAATTCCCTATTTTTTGAAACGGACGTGATCGGGACACAGGTCATCGCCAATGCCATCGCCAATAATCCGGTCGAACGTTTTATTCATATATCTTCTTCTGAAGTTTATGGAACGGCATTGACCGATCCCATGGATGAAGATCATCCGCTGAACCCGATGAGTCCTTATGCCGCTGCAAAGGCGGGGGCCGATCGGTTGGTGTATTCCTACATGCAGACCTACAGGATACCGGCGATCATCATTCGACCTTTCAATAATTTTGGTCCCTGCCAGCATCTTGAAAAAGCCATTCCCAATTTTATCGTGAGCGCGCTCCAGGATAAACCCGTCAGCATTCATGGGGACGGGACCAGTTCCAGGGATTGGATGTATGTGGAGGATACCTGTGTGGCGCTGGATAAAGTGTTGCACGCGGACCCGGATAAAGTGGTCGGCCAGACTATCAACCTGGGAACGGGGAAGGATATAGATGTGATGTCGATCGCTAAAAAAATTCTCAAGATTATGGGAAAACCGGAAAGTCTGATCCAAAAAATTGGAGACCGGCCGGGGCAGGTGACCCGGCACATCTCGTCTACGGAGAAAAGCAGGGGACTTCTGGGTTGGGAGGCCGCCCTATCCCTGGACGAGGGACTGGAGCGTACGGTAAAGTTCTATAAGGAGAATCCCCAATGGTGGGAAAAGTTTCTCTGGATGAAGGAGCTTTGGGGACCCAGGTAGGTTCTGAATTTTTTCATCGGGGCCATTTTTGCGATGGTGAGAAAAATTTCTATGAGTGAAAGAGCTTTTGGCACCCAGTTAGATTCTGTATCGTTTCACCGGAAAAATATGCGAGTGGTCATCCTGCAACCGTCTTATCTTCCCTGGTTGGGTTATTTCGACCAGATGGCCGCCGCCGACCGATTTGTGTATCTCGACGATGTTCAGTTCACCCGTCGGGATTGGAGAAACCGAAACAAGATACGGACGAAAGAGGGCTGGGCCTGGTTGACGGTCCCGGTGCTCAATAAGGGACGGTTCGACCAATCCCTCAAGGAAACCCGGATTGATAATTCGTCCCAATGGAGGCGCAAACATAGGGAGGCGATCCGTTCCAATTACGGGCGAACACCTTTTTTTGATAAATATTTTCCCTGTTTTGAGCCGATATATAATAAGGAATGGAATTTTCTTGTGGACCTCTGCTATGAAACCATATTCCAGATCAAAGAACAGTTGGAAATTGGGACCCCCATTCAAAACAGTTCAGAATTTAAGGCGGAGGGATCGGGTTGTGGGCGGATATTTTCTCTTTGCCGGCAGTTGCACGCCACGCATTATTTGAGCGGAGATGCCGGGGAAAAATACCTTTCACCCGAGGAGTTTCAAAAAAGAGGACTGACCCTTGAATTTCATGACTATCAGCACCCGGAGTATGACCAAGTGTTTCCGGGATTTATTCCCTACCTTTCCGCCATGGACCTGTTGTTCAATTGCGGGGAGAACAGTCTGGATATTCTTAGACAGGGTGAGAACCGGGAACCTTAAGGTAATATGGTATAATTACTTTATGATGTGGGAATCCTAAACGTGCTTTCTTTCAAATATCTGCAGAAAATTCTTCCTCGCCTGTATTCGGTTCTTCCGTTCTTTTTGAACCCCAGGACCGCGTTCCCCCCGGCGCATGCTTTTTTTGAAGTGACTTACCGCTGCAATCTTCGTTGTGACATGTGTCATTTTCTGGAAATCATAGAAGATACGGAAAACAACAAAACCTACCGGAACGAATTGTCCACAGAAGAGATCAAGCGGGCTATTGATGCGCTACCCCGGTTCACCCTGATCACTTTTACCGGCGGCGAAGCTTTCATGAAAAGGGATTTCATGGAGATTCTAAGACACGCCGCTTCACGACACAAGGTTCATGTCATCACCAACGGTACGCTGTTTACCGAGTCTGTGGTCGACCAGTTGATGGATATTCGTTTGAAGTCTGTTTTCGGTTCCGGTTTGTTTTATGTCGGCGTCTCCCTGGAAGGGGACGAGGAATTGCATGACCGGGTTACCACCATTCCTGGTTCATTCAGGAAAACCAGAACCGGTCTGGAGAGGCTGGTGCAGGCGAGGAAATCCATGGGTTCCCGCTTTCCACTTATTCACCTGACTTGCGTGATCGGCTACGACAATCTCATGGATCTGGTACCTCTTTATAACTATGCCGAGAAACTTGGGGTGAATGTCTGTAATTATGTTCTGAATAATCCCTCGACCTACTGGCATGGAAAGAATTACGACCAGGATCACTTTCTTCGAAAACCCACTCCCGAGGTGGAGGAGATCGATCCGGTCGATTTGAAGGGGCAACTCGATCTCTTGATCTGGAAGAGCAAAAGTTACAACTCCGGGTTGAGGTTTTCGCCCAATTACATCACCCCCGAAGAGATTGTCCGCTATTACTCCAACCGGAGTTCTTATAAAGATTACCGGTGTTATATCCCTTGGACCAAGGTGGCCGTATCGGGTTACGGGGATGTGTTCAGCTGTCCGCATTTTAGGATGGGGAGTGTTCATGAAGGAAAAGATCCTATGGACTGGAATTCCGGCCGGGCGAAGGAGTTCAGGGAACTCTTGAAAAAAGAAAAAATTTTCCCGGGATGCCTGGGGTGTTGCCAGTCGGAATATGTCGGACAGCAGGATGATACCCGCGTCATGATAGGCTCGGAAATTTTTGCAAAACACCCGGAGCGGATTGAGAAAAAAATGGCGGTGGTGAAATAACCGACTATGACGGAATCTGCAGAAGTCTCCATTGTCGTTCCCGTTTTTAACGAGGAAGAAGTGTTGCCGGAATTTCTCCCCCGCCTGAAAAAGGTCGCCGAAGGGCTGGGCAGATCCTATGAACTTGTGTTTGTGGATGACGGGAGTACCGATCGTTCCCTGGAAGTATTGAAAAATTTTAAATCGGAGGCTCCCACCATCCGGTTGATCAGTTTCACCCGAAACTTCGGCCAGCAGGCCGCGGTCCTGGCGGGTTTCAGGTATTGCCGGGGGAAGGTGGTGGTGCAAATCGACGCCGATCTGCAGAACCCGCCCGAGGAAATTCCCAAACTTCTTAAGGCCCTGTGCGGGGATATCGAGTTGGTGACGACGGTGCCGAGAAAGCGCCGGGACAATCCGGCGAGGGTTCTGGGTTCCAGCTTCCTGCATGGGTTCGCGCAGCTTCTTTTCGGCAGGGACTTCAAGCTGAATCTGAGTTCTTTCAGGGCCATGCACAGAAGCCTGATCGAAAAAATTGAGACGTGCAAGGACCGGTCCCGTTATATGGCCGTGTTGATGAGCTGGATGGGCGTTCCCGCCGTGGAGGTTGAAGTGGACCACCATAACCGGAAAGTTGGGAAAACCAAGTACAGCGTTTTCACGCTCATCAAACTAACCTGGGATCTGATAACGGGATATTCGACCGCTCCCCTTAGGATGGTCACTTACCTGGGACTGTTCGGGGCGTTGATGGGTTTTTTTTTGATGATGTTCCTATTTTATCAGAGAATCGTGAACGGCATCCTGATCGAAGGCTTTATCGTGTTGTCCGCCGTGTTCGCGTTTTTTTCCGGGGTGCAGTTGCTGACCATCGGGTTCCTGGGCGAATACCTGGGAAGGGTACATCTACAGATTCAGAACCGGCCCGATTACATTATTAGCAAGGTGCTTGAATGATGGAAATAAAAAAACTGACATCCCTCATCGTTGAACCTACCAATACTTGCAACCTCCGTTGCACGTTCTGTTTTGTGACTGAAGGGATGACCCGGGAAGGCGGGTTCATGGATTTCAATCTTTTTAAAAAGGTGATTGACGACTCGCCCGGACTGGAGCATCTGTGCATGCACAACTGGGGAGAGCCCCTGCTGCATAAGGATATTTTTAAAATGATTGAATATGCCTCAAATGCGGGCGTTGAGTATGTCGTGATGAATACCAATGGGACTTTGTTGACGGAAAAGATGATCGATAAAATCATCGACAGTCCTCTGAACATCATCCGTTTCTCGATCGACGGTTCGGCGGAGACGTTCAAGAAAATCCGCGGTGTGGAACTGGCCAAAATCGAAAAAAATATACTCAAGCTTAAAGAAAAAAAGGAAGCCGGGCGGCCGGAGTTGAGTATGGGAGTGGTGTTCACCGTTGAAGACGAAACGCAGGATGAAACCGAGGAATACATCGAGATCTGGGAAAAAATCGTCGACCATGTCAGGCTCCAGCCCAAGCTGATTCAAAGCCCTCGGTCGGAAGTCTGTCCCGAACCTTTCGGAAAGGACTACGGCAAGCTTGTGGTGTTGTGGAACGGCACGGTCATTCCCTGTTGCGTGGACTACAACGCAACGCTCGTTCTTGGGAACGCGTTGACGGACCGGGTGGCGGATTTATGGCACGGCAGGGAGATCGAACGCCTCCGTGAACAGCATCTGTCAAGCGAGTTTCCCCCGGTTTGCAAAAACTGCAACGAATGCGAAAGCTCTAAAACTCAAAAACGGTTTTTTTATACTCCGCCCGCATGGGCGGAAAGTATGCTTTCTCCTTGATTTTAGACAGCTGCTTTTCTTATGACCTCACTGAGCTCGATGCCGGTATCAGACACGGACAACCTGAAGGAAAAAATTCTTGAAGAGAATCGCCGGGTGCATGCTTTGGAGGACAAGCTGTATCTCAAGCGGCATCCCGAGCAGACGAATTTTTTCCAGACCCGTATCCTGGAACGGACTGTCGACGGAATCTGTTCCCGTTTAAAAAATCCCGATGCACACATCCTCGATCTCGGGTGCGGCACGGGATATCTTTTTCTGAGATTGCTGGAACGCGGGTATCGTGTGACCGGGTTGGATCTATCCGAAGAGATGATCCGGGTGTTAGACCAGGATATCCCGGAGGAATCCCGACCGCGGGCCCGCCTGGTGGTTTCAGAGGTTGAGGAATTTGCCCGCCGGGACCGGGGGGAGGACTATGATGCCGTTTTACTTTCCGCCCTTTTGCACCATCTTTTCGATTACGAATCGGTTGTCAGGAAATACTGCGAGAAGTTGAAGCCCGGCGGATTGTTCCTGGTATTCTTCGAACCGCTCAAGCAGGAGATCGTCTCGCCTTTCCGTTATGCCCTGCACAAAAGCCTGGCCCGCCTGGATGAATCGATCTACCGCCTTGAAATGAAGTGTTGGAATATTTCCCTGTTTGAGGAGGATTACCACTTTTCCGATTATCAGCGGCAATTTGGAGGCATCGATCTCGTTCCCCTGGAGGAGATGCTGCGCGGTTCGGGCATGGAAATTCTGAAGATTGATAAGTACTGCTCTCGCCGTTACGGGTTGAGCGCCGGTGTTGCCACAAGGTTGCTGGCCACCCAGAACACTTTCAATATGCTTGCCGAAAAAACCTGACTGACTGGATCGATCAGAAGATTTTTGGCACTTCTGCGGCGGCGGTGCCCAGGTATTCCACGAACGCGGAACCGATTTCACTTCCTTCCATATAGTTAGTCCGCCTGTAGAAAGGCGACGCCGACATCGTAGGAAGACTCCAGTTTTTCAACCCGCGAAACCTGGCCGATCAACTTTAAGGTGGGTTCGCCGGGGCCAAGGGGAATTTCCAGGGTGATCTGCGTTCCCAGGGCCGGGACAGTAGCGCTTTAAAACAGGATGCCCGTCGCGCTGATATTTTCCTTGAGAAATTGAACAACCGATTCCCTTAGAATTTCCATAAACCGATTTTCCTTCACAAAATAACTGTATTCCAAACCTGGTAAGAGCACCACCAGCCGGGTATCTCCTAGGGTGTGTTTACGTGAAAATCAATGGTTTCTGGGCATTACGGGCCGGAGAATGCCTAATCAGCGGAAATTCGAGGGTTTTAATTTATCCCCAAAACCAAATTTTAAACCAGTTCTAGGGTCTTCAGGTTGGTGAGGGTGGTGGAATGCTTGAGGGCGTCTTCGCCCCCGGGGGTGAGCCGGTTGCCGGCGACGTTCAAATTTTCCAGTCCGGAAAGTTTTTGAGAGTTGGCGAGGTGCCTGGCGCCTTCATCGCCGATCATATTCAGCGATAGCACCAGCTTGCGCAGGGTAGACAAGGTTTCCGATTCGGCGATGGCCCGGATTCCCTCGGCATGGATCCAGTTTTCGTTTTCCAGGTATAAACTCTCTAGCCGGGTGAGGGTTTTGGAGTTCGCCAGGGCCTTGGCCCCGGCGTCCGCCACATTGTTGTTGTTCAGGCGCAGGGATTTGAGCTGGGAAAAATTCTTCCCTTCGGCGAGGTGTTTGGCGCCGTCGGGACCGACCTTGTTCTCCCCGATATCCAGTTCGACCAGGCCCATCATGTTTGCGGAATCGGCAAGCGCCTGAACCCCTTCCGCGCGAAAATCGTTGTTGTTCAGATCTAAGATGCGAAGTTTAGTGATGGTTTGGGATTCTCCAAGGGAAATGGCGCTATCGGTGGTCAGGCCGTTGTTGACCAGGTACAGTTCCTCGAGATTGGAAAACATGGACGACTGGGAAAAGGAATACATGCCGTCGTCCCCCAGGTGATTGTTGTTGAGGATCAGCCGCTTCAGGTTGGGAAACACGTTGGACCGTGACAAAAACTCCATGCCTTTGCCGCTCAGGGAATTATCGGATAGATCGAGAATTTCCAGCGCATGCATCTGTCCCTTGATAGCCAGGTGCTGGAGCCCTTCATCGGCGATGCTCGTGTCTCTGAGGTTGAGGCTTCGCAGATTATTTCCCATTGCCGATTCGCCCAAAGCCTTGATGCCCAAAGGTTCCACGCGGTTGTAGGAAAGGTCGAGGGATTCCAGCATGGGCAGTCCGTTGGACAGGGCGATCACTTTAGCGCCCAGTGCGCCGATCTCGTTGCTGGAAAAATCGAGTGTGCGAAGGTTCATCAGCGTCTTGGTTTTGGAGAGGTAGAATATTCCCTCATCGTCCAGGTTGTTGTTGAATAGGTCCAGGGAGTCCAGTTTAGAAAACAGTTTCGATTCGCAAAGGACTTTGAGTCCGTTCGAGGTCAACCCCGTTTCACCCAGATTCAAGAAATTTAGGTGCGATAAAGGTTCCATCTCAGCAAGGGTATAAAAATCTTCCTGCTTGAGCCTGTTGCCTTGCAGGCTAAGGGATTTTTTTTCGGGTTTGAGTTTTTCCTGGACGAGGTAGGAAAGAGTGGTGTCCTTCGTGTGTTTTTCGAAGGATCTCAAGAACTGGAGGCTGTCGTCGATGTCTTTGGCTTCGGCCATAGTTTCCCCTCCGAATTTTTATTGTAACCTACACTCTAACAGGGAACCCTCGGATATTTCAAAATTTTTCGAATGAGAACGGCGGAGTAATAATATCCCACTAAAGCGTTGCTATTTTCCGTGTGCGGCGGAGCCAAAGTGTACCACCTGCACTATGTTTTCCTTTCTGAAGCTAACCAACATTCAGGAGGAAGGCGGGAGGATGTATACAGTGGGAAGTTATAGGAAAGTTAGGCATGATTATTATCGTAACGGACTAAGTAAGCGAGAATTATCGAGGAAGTATAGTTTTCACCGAGACACGATTGGCAAGATGCTAGAGTTTTCGATACCTCTAGGCTACCAGCGTAAGAACTCTCCCTGCAACCCCCAGCTTGATCCATTCACAGGTGTCATTGATGCCATCCCGAAGTCGGACGAGGATAAACCCCGAAAGCAACGCCATACTGCCAAACGCATCTTTGAGCGGATTCAAGAGGAACATGGATACAGCGGTGGTTACACGATAGTGAAGGGCTACGTTCGTGAGAAACGCCTGCGTTACCTTGAGATATTCGTGCCTTTGAGTCATCCTCCGGGCCATGGCCAGACTGATTTTGGC
>JAYZAN010000156.1:0-12068 GCA_036339675.1 Nitrospinota bacterium | reverse complement strand
TTGATGATGATGACATTGTCCCCGGTGTCGACATGGGGGGTGAATATGGGTTTCGTTTTACCCCGGATGATGGCCGCCGCCCGAGATGCGATCCTTCCGAGCGATTGCCCGTCGGCGTCTATAATTACCCACTTTTTAACGACATCGGATTTTTTTGCTGAAAACGTTTTCATGACACCATTCGCTTGAGTTTTGTAAACCTGATTTCAAACGAGTTATGTTAAAAAACTATCTTGATTCTGTCAACTCTTTTGTCTTATTTTATGGATTCACGGTCTGGGAACCTCCCGGGAAGGGGGGCGGGATTAATCTCTTTCCTTTTGGGGAGAAATGGGCTATTTTTACCAAAGTGTGAGCTAACTGTTTGGAAATAAAATGCAAAAATTTACGGAAACCTGTGAAGCTTCGGAAAATAAGGAGATGAAAGTGGCGATTTCCTTCGGTCAGAGGCTGGACGATGCCATCGAAAGGGCCCGAAATTTCCTCCTATCCCGCCAGGATGAAGAGGGATTTTGGGTGGAAAAGCTCGAATCCAATGCCAGCATCACGGCCGAATTGATCTTCTTCATGCATTTCATGGACATGGTGGATCCTGTCCGCCAGAAAAGATGTGTGAACTATTTGCTCGAAATGCAACGCGAAGACGGAAGCTGGCCTTTGTTTTACGGGGGTCCCTGTGACATCAATTCCACTGTGGAAGCTTATATGGCCATGAAAATAGCGGGGATTTCCCCAGGCCATCCGAACATGGTTAAGGCCCGAGATGCGATATTTGCCAATGGGGGCATTAGGAAAACCCGGGTGTTCACGAAAATTTTTCTCGCCATGTTCGGGCAGATTTCCTGGAACGTTCCGCCCGTGGTTCCCGTAGAGGTGATTCTATTTCCCAACTGGTTTCCTTTTAACATTTATGAAATCTCAAGCTGGTCGCGGGGAACCGTCGTTCCTTTATCGATCATATGCTCTTTCCGCCCGGTTCACAAACTGGGCCCGGGACAGGGGGTTCAGGAATTGTTTAGGGCTGAAGACGACAACCTTTCATTCGGCATCACCAAGCCTTTTTTTTCCTGGAAGAATGCGTTTATTTATCTGGACCGGTTTATCCGGTTCATCGGCAAATCTCCCTGGAAACCTTTCCGCAAAGTGGCCCGCAGGAAAGCTGAGCAGTGGACGGTGGAACACCAGGAGGATGAAGGGGATTTTGGCGGTATCCAGCCTGTCATGCTTAATTCGCTGTTGGCTTTGAAACATTTGGGTTATCCCAAGGACCATCCCGCAATCGTCAAGGGACTCGAGGCCATTGACCGGTTTTTGATCGATGAGGGGGATTCCACACTCCTCCAGGCGTGTATTTCTCCTCTTTGGGATACAGGCATCGCCTGCAATGCCCTGCTGGATTCCGGCCTGCCCGCGGACCATCCGGCCTTGGTCAAAGCGGCAACATGGATTCTGAAAAAACAGGTGGTCAAACCCGGAGACTGGAAAGTCAAAAATCCTCATAACGAACCGGGGGGCTGGGCGTTCGAATTTTATAACGAGCTGTACCCTGACTGCGACGATACCGCGGAATTGCTGATCGCCCTGGACCGCATTCCCATCTCCGACTATCGATGGAAACTCGCCGAATGCCAGCGTGCCTTGACCTGGCTTCTGAGCATGCAAAGCACCAATGGCGGTTGGGCGGCGTTTGACAAGGACAACGATAAGGAGATCCTCAACGAGATTCCTTTTGCCGATCATAAGGCTTTGCTTGATCCTCCAACCGTGGATGTGACGGGCCGGGTCCTCTGGCTTCTGGGACGCCTGGGATTCAAACAAAATCATCCCCAGGTGAAGAAGGCGTTGGAATTTATTAAAAGTGAACAGGAAATAGACGGATGCTGGTTCGGACGCTGGGGAGTGAACTATATTTATGGAACATTTCTGGTGCTGAACGGAATCCGTTCCATCGGGGAAAATATGAATCAGCCCCTGGTGCGCAAGGCAGTACGGTGGCTTGCATTTCATCAAAATGAGGATGGAGGATGGGGAGAAACCTGCCAGAGTTATGCGGAACCTTCACTGCGTGGACGCGGAACCAGTACGGCCTCTCAAACGGCGTGGGCTGTCCTGGGCCTCCTAGCCGCGAATGAAGAAAAATCTCCCGAAATGGAAAAAGGTATTCATTTTCTTCTGAAAATTCAAAACCGGGATGGGAGCTGGTGGGAGGAAGAGTTTACCGGAACGGGTTTCCCCCAGCATTTTTACATCAAATACCACATGTACGAATATTTCTTCCCTCTGATGGCTTTGTCGCGTTATCGAAATGCGGTCCGGCAGGTTTCATGACCCTGTATGATACCGGAAAAAATTCTCGCCCTCCCTGGTCAAGTTGTTTCTAACTGAACATTGCGAAACAATCTTTAATGACGCCGGAGCATTTCAACGGCAAACTTTGTCCGGTTGAGGTTTTCAGTAGCCGAGGCGATTACTTCACCGGTGACCACATCGGTCAAACTTAAATGGACATCTAGATTCGTTCCCAGGTCTGTGATTTTCCCCGTCAGGATCGCCTCTGATTGCAACGCCTTGCCGAGGTTCTTCAGTTCATTTTTGGTATAGAAGAACGAGGGTTTGAGGTTCAACTGGGCCATCACCTGGTTGATCTCCCCTTTCTGGGTGACACGGAAATTTTTCTTTCGTAAATAAGAATTGTTGGTGGTGGCTTCCACTACCCTAGAGGACATGTATTCCCCGAGTATGGGCACGTTGCCGCCTTCATCGACCAGATCGATTATCGCGATTCGGTTGATATCGTACTCGACCAGTCCTTTGGAGATTTTTTTAACGAGTTTTTCCGATTTTCCCCTGTAGTAGTCCGAATCGGTCTGGGTTCGAAACAGTTTTGACCAGTATTCGGACGGGCCCATATGGACTTCACAGCCCGTAAAAAGGAAAATGGCCGTTACCAGGCAAATAAGATGTTTGGTTTTCATGATATCGTTTTACCTCTTTTTGATTAAATGAGTCCCTCAATTCCGGTATCGTCAAGGTAATTTGCAAAACAGGTGCCAGATTCTGATTTCAAGCCGTGCAACCTGAGATTTACCTTTTTTTATAAAGGGTTGTGGTTTTTTCCGGATCGCTGCCCTTGGAAGAAAATATGGTTTTTGCCGTTAAAAATCAAAAATTTGACGTCTCTCTAACTTCATCGGACACCTGTAACCCAGATCTTTAGCCTTTTAGGCAGCAGGTTAGGAGTTTTTGTTCCATATTTTGGGAAAATACGGGTTTTTTCGTGTATAAAGGTGCTACACGAATCACAATAATTTTCAATAATTAAGGGAACTTCTAATAATTCCGGATTTTTGATATTGGCAATTCCCTTGCCCTTTAGTACAGGGCAGGCTCATGCCCTATTGTAATTTTCAGAGTTGCCCTTAAGAGTTTCTCTATGAAACGGCTTTGGATCATATGGGTCCCACTGGCTTTTTTAGTCGGGTTGGCGGCTTCCTGCTCGGAGGACGAGACGGCAATGGGGCCGGTGAAAATGCCGAAAAAGGAAGCCACTTGGGTGAGGACGGAAAAAGTGAGGACCACCAAGCAAGAGGTTCTGGATGGGGTAAAAAGAAACAAGATAGACGTTTCCACCGATCAGGGTCTTCTGAAAAAACTCACCGATCCTGGCGAGTCACGGGAAAGGAATCTGGTGGTCGATGAAAAAACCTGCATGGCCCGGGCGAAGGTTCTGAATCAGGAAAGAACTACCGTTCAAAAAAAAGGGGGATTGTGGCACGCGTTCGAACGGGTTGAGGATTTTAAAATATACTCCGATACGGGTATGCAATTAGACAGCCATATCAATAAAATGGTCTTTGCCCTCGTTCACCTTTGCAAAACGGCACAGGGTGTTCCGCTCACGGAGAGAGCCAGGAAAGTTTTGAAGAATATTGAAGCAAAGGGCCCTGACAAGGTCCGCGAGGAGTTTATAGAACTGGGAGTCGCCCCGGCCGATTCGGATATCATGCTCGATTACGCCGAGTTTGCCAGGAGTAACGAGAAAAGGGTGGTGCCCTACGAGACACTTGAAGGTTTGTTGCATCGGGCGACCCCTGTGGTTAGACTTTACTTCGAACTTTCTACAAGAAAACCGGATGGAAAAAACCGGGAAGCCTTTCTGACCGATGCCGCGACTCTTCTTCAGGCATTGAAGCAAAACCTTTCCAAAGACCCCACCCTGGTCATGGCTCTTCGTGAGGATACCGAAATTCCCTTCGAAAATCTTACAGGCCTGGGAGATTTATAAAAATTTTCCACCACTCGGCCGAGCAACGCCCGGAGGAAATAGGTCGAACCGTTTATTTGCGTTCAGTAATTATTGAAGATAAATAAGAGTTTCAGCCAAATGCTCCCACGGCGAGTGGCCAGCATCACGCTGGCTAGTTGTAGGTGGAGATGGAAGGCTGGCGGATAGACGAACGGGTTTTGCTTTTTTTCTTGGTTTTGGTGGGTTTCTTTTTAGCAGTGTAGATTTTGAACTTTTTGACGAAAGCATGTTTGATCACTTCATCCATATTCTTGACCGGATGAAACTCGATAGCTTTCTTGATGCTTTCAGGAATTTCAGGGATATCTTTTTCGTTATCCTTTGGAATGATGATGGCGGGAATTTCCGCGCGGTGCGCGGCCAGCACTTTTTCCTTGAGCCCGCCGATGGGCAGAACCTTTCCTGTGAGTGTCAGTTCCCCGGTCATTGTGATCTCATGACGCACCGGTGTCTGGGTCAATGCCGAGACCAGCGCGATGGCCATGGTGATTCCCGCCGACGGTCCGTCTTTCGGCACCGCGCCTTCCGGGATATGGATATGAATATCTGTTTTCTGGTAAAAGTTTTTGGCAAGCCCCAGTTCCTGAGCCCGTGAGCGCACATAGGTCATAGCTGCCTGGGCTGATTCCTTCATGACATCACCCAGTTTTCCGGTCGGGGACAGCTTGCCAGTTCCGGGAATAGCGGTGACTTCTATGGAAAGGATTTCTCCTCCAAACTCGGTCCAGGCCAAGCCGTTAGCCACCCCGATTTCAAGTTGCCCCCCGGTTTCCTTCTTGGTGAATTTTGGAACTCCTAGGTAATCGGAAAGGAGTTTGGGCGTGAGTTTCAGGCTGAACTTCTTGCCGTCCTGAACCACTTTTTTGGCGACCTTCCTGCAGATATTGGCGATTTCCCGTTCCAGGTTCCGCACGCCGGATTCACGGGTGTACTGGTGAATGATTTCCAGGATCGTTTTGGCATTGAATTGAACGTTCTTCTTGGTGAGCCCGTGCTCGGGAAGTTTTTTCGGGATCAGAAATTTTTCGGCGATTTTCTGTTTTTCGTCGTCCGTGTAACCGGGCAGGTGAATCACTTCCATCCTGTCCATAAGCGGCTGGGGCACGGTGTGGAGGACATTGGCCGTACAAATGAACAGCACCTGTGAAACGTCGTAATCGACCTCTAGGTAATGATCGTTGAAATGGACGTTCTGTTCCGGGTCGAGGACTTCAAGGAGTGCGGATGAGGGGTCGCCTCTAAAGTCAGCATTCATTTTATCGATCTCATCGAGCATGAAAACCGGGTCCGGGGTACCGGCTTTTTTCATCCCCTGGATGATTCTTCCGGGCAGAGCGCCTATATAAGTCCTGCGGTGTCCCCGTATCTCCGCTTCATCCCGGATGCCTCCTAGGGACACGCGGACGAATTTCTTGCCGGTGGCTCTCGCGATAGATTTACCTAGGGAAGTTTTCCCCACCCCCGCCGGGCCGACTAGGCAAAGGATGGGGCCTTTGATTTTTTTGACCAGTTTCATGACAGCCAGGTGTTCGATGATGCGCTCCTTGATCTTTTCCAGTCCATAGTGATCCTGATCCAGAACCTTTTGGGCGTTTTCGATCTTCATTTTTTCCGTGCCGGCGCCCTTTTTCCAGGGAAGGTCGGCCAGCCATTCAATATAGGTCCTGGATACGGTGGCTTCGGCCGACATCGGCTGCATGAGCTCCAGACGGCGCAATTCCTTAATGGCTTTCTCATTGACTTCCTTGGGCATTTTGGCCTTTTTGATTCTATGGGTCAGCTCGTCAAGGTCGGTTTTGAATTCGTCCCGCTTCCCGAGTTCTTTCTGGATGGCCTTGATTTGCTCGTTCAGATAAAACTCTTTCTGACTGCGCTCCATCTGTTTGCGCACACGGCCGTGGACCCTTTTTTCGATCTTCAGGATTTCCAATTCGGATTTTAAAACCCCGAGAAGTTTGTTCAATCGATCCACGGGGTTGCAGGTTTCAAGTAGATCCTGCTTGTCCGACGTCTGAAAGACCATATAGGCCGCAATCGAATCGGCGTAACGGTGGGGCTCGGTGATATTGGTGGTGGCAGAAACGGCTTCTAAAGGTATTTTCGGATTAAATTTGACATATTGCTCGAAGATATTGCTGACACTTCGCATCAGGGCTTTGATGTCCGTGGAAACCTGAATATTCTCATGGATCCTGGTGACTTCCACTTCATAAAAATCCGGGTTGTCCTTAAACAGGTGAATTCTTCCCCGTTGCAGGCCTTCCACAAGGACCTTCATGGTGCCATCGGTCAATTTAAGGATCTGGAGTATATTAGCCAGGGTTCCCATTTCGTAAATGTCGCCGGGGGCCGGATCGTTGTTGTTCGGATTACGCTGCGCGGCGAGAAAAATGTTTTTCTGCTCGGCCATGGCTTTTTCCAGGGCCTGGACAGACCGTTCCCGCCCGACGAACAGGGGAATGACCATGAAAGGGAATACAACGATGTCCCGAAGGGGCAGAAGGGGAAGCTCGAGGGTTTCGGAAGTCATGTTTTAGCTGGCCTGTTTCTGGTTCTGAAAAACGAGCAGGGGTTTTTCGTTCTTCAAAACGACCTCCTCGCTGATGACCACTTCCTCGATGTCATCCCGTGAAGGCAGTTCAAACATAATGTCTAGCATAGCTTCTTCCAGAACCGCGCGCAGACCGCGGGCGCCCGTTTTTCTCGAGATCGCTTTTTCGGAAATAGCGCGGATGGCGGCGTCGGAAAACTTCAGCTTCACGTTTTCGAACTCGAACAGTTTTTTGTATTGCTTGGCCAGAGCGTTCTTGGGCTCGGTCAGAACCCGCGTGAGGGTGTCCACGTCCAGTTCCCTCAGCGTGGCGACCACGGAAAATCGCCCCACAAACTCTGGAATCAAGCCATATTTCAGAAGATCTTCGGGTTGTGTTTTCTGGATGATTTTGTCCTCGTCAATTTTGTCCTTGGAGACGATTTCCTGACCGAAGCCCAAGGTCTTTTTCCCGATGCGGTTTCTGATGATGGAGTCCAATCCGACAAAAGCGCCGCCGCAAATGAACAATATATTGGTGGTGTTCACCTGCAGAAATTCCTGATGCGGATGCTTGCGTCCTCCCTGCGGAGGGACACTGGCAGTTGTTCCCTCGATGATCTTCAGAAGGGCCTGCTGGACGCCTTCCCCCGATACGTCTCGGGTGATGGAGGGGTTTTCGGATTTTCGGGAGATTTTGTCCACCTCGTCGATATAAATGATCCCCCGCTCGGCTTTTTCCACATCGTAATCGGCGGCCTGCAGGAGTTTCAGGATGATATTTTCCACATCTTCCCCCACATAACCCGCCTCGGTCAGCGTTGTCGCGTCTACAATGGTAAAGGGGACATCCAGGATTCGGGCCAGGGTCTGGGCCATCAGGGTTTTTCCGGAACCAGTGGGGCCGATCAACAGGACATTGCTCTTCTGCAGTTCCACGTCTTCAAGGTTGATGTTCGAATCGACGCGTTTGAAATGGTTGTGTACCGCTACGGAGAGGATTCTCTTACATCGGTCTTGGCCGATAATATACTGTTCCAGGTGCTTGAAAATGTCTTTGGGCTTCAGAAGGTGCTGGAAGTCCTCAGTCTTTTCCTGGACCGATTCTTCCACCATGATTTCATTGCAGAGCTCGATACACTCATCACAGATGTAAACGGTGGGCCCAGCGATCAGCTTCTTGACTTCCTCCTGGCTTTTACCACAGAAAGAACATCTAAAATTTCCTGTTGAGGAACCTTTTTTGGCCATTACCTCTCCTGTAGGTTACGAGGCGGAAAAGAGCAACGTTTTCCTTTCCGTCAATTACCTTTATCGCTTTTATCCTTGGTTTCTTCCCGATGGGTGATCAGCATATCAACTAGCCCGTATTTTTTCGCTTCTTCCCCGGTCATATAATGGTCGCGTTCTGTGTCTTTTCGAACCTGCTTGGCGTCCTTTTCCGCATGCTTGGCAAGAATTTCATCCAGGATATTTCTGATTTTAGAAATTTCCTTTGCCTGAATTTCGATATCCGTGTGCTGTCCCTGAAACCCTCCACTGGGCTGATGGATCATGATGCGGGCATGGGGGAGAGCAAACCGCTTACCCTTGGTTCCTGCCGCAAGAAGCAGGGCCCCCATGCTGGCGGCCTGACCGATGCAAATGGTCTGGACGTCGGGTTTAATATACTGCATTGTATCGTATATAGCCATCCCCGAACTGACAGCGCCGCCGGGACTATTGATGTACAGATAAATGTCCTGGCCCGGTTCGTCGGACTCCAAAAACAACAATTGAGCGATGATGAGATTGGCCACATGATCATCGATACCCATGCCAAGAAAAATAATTCGATCTTTGAGTAACCGGGAATAAATATCGTAGGACCGCTCCCCCCGGCTGGTGTGCTCTACTACGATGGGTACTAACTGATTGTGAATAGGAGTCATAGTTTCAATTTTGTTTTAGTGGGAATGATAAGAGTGAATTCGACCTGAACCTTTCGGGAAAACCCATTCAGGGCACTGATAACTCATTAAATTTTAAATGGATATAGGTTTTTAACTATGGTTCAATTATCAGTAATAATCTCTTTTCTGTCAACTATTTCTTCTTTTATCGTCACTTTATCGAGCAGGGATTCAAGGGTTTTGTCCCGGCGCATGCGGTTGTGAAGTCGTGTGAGAGTGCCGTTTTTGTCCCATTCCTTTTTCATTTTCTTGGCGTCTCCCCCGCCAAGCAATCTCACAAAATTGTTGATTTCAGCATTGATTTCATTCTCATCTACGTTCATGTTCAGCTCGGTCGCCAACCGGTCCATCAAAAGCTCTTCCTGAAGGACCTTTCTGGCTGAATCCTGATACTTCTTCCGGTCCTCCTCCGACACCACAACGTCATGATCATGGGCATGCTCTTCCCCCTGACCGTGGTCGTGGGCCGCTTCGGGATTTTCTTTCTTCCGGGCCTGCTTGACCATGAATTTTATCTGTTCCTGCAATAAGCCCGGCGGGATCTCTATCGGATTTATTTCCGTGATTTTATGGGCTAGCATTTTTTTGGCGATTTTCCGCCCTTCCTTTTTTTCGTATCCCTCGAGTTCTTCGCGGATCTTTTGCCTCATGTCATCCATGCTTTCATAATTTCTGTTGGGATTGGCCTGCCTGGCAAACTCGTCATTCAACTCGGGCAATTTCTTTTTCTGAATGTCTTTGAGAGTGACCTGGAAGGTGACTTTCTTGCCGGCAATTTCCTTGTTTTCAAGTTCGCCGGGAATGTCGACCACGACATCCTTTTCTTCGTTGAGGTTCATACCGATCAATTGTTCGTCCATTCCTTCCATGAGTAATTTGGATCCGAGCTGGACAAGATGGTCCTTGGCCTCTCCCCCCTTAAACGGTTTGCCGTCCACGGTCGCTTTGGAATCGATTTTGATTAAATCCTTGTCCTGAACCACGGTACGGTCGGTGAGGGAAACAGTTTTGGCCTGGCGATCCCTGTAGGTTTCGATCACCTGGTTGACTTCTTCATCGGTCACTTTCGCGACTTTCACGTCCAGTTCGATACCGGTGTAACTCTTGATTTCAAAGTCGGGGACAACTTCCACAGAGGCCGAAACGGTGATGTCGGTTCCCTCCTCGGCTTCCATTTCAATCAGGCTGGGGGCGCCGACTGCGTGCAATCCCTTTTCCTGGATCGCTTTTGCAATGCGGTCGCTGACCAGTTGGGTGAGAACCTCTTTCTTGACTTCCGGGCCGAACCTTTTTTCCAGCATGGAGAGAGGAATCTTTCCTTTCCGGAATCCCGGTACTTTAACTTCCTGGCCCAGCTTCTGGTAGTAGTTGTTAGCCTTTTGCTTATATTCGTCGTGGGGAATCACCAACGTGAGTTTTTTCTTGCAAGGCTCTAAATCTTCAATTTCTATTTTCATAACCCCTTAAATTTGTTCAATAAAATATTAGTGATTTCGCTACTCGCTTTGTGGGCCGGGCCACGCCTGGAGGGAACATGACCCTAAAAAAATGTTTGATTAAATAAAAATGGCCGGGAGAACGTCTACGAAGCTTTGCAGGGCATTAATAATGTTTTTCCCGATCCCTTCTTAATAACATATTGCGGATTCAATTCATAAGTGCAATTTTGGAGACGTTTTAAGAGGCCGACTGGGATAATATCCTAAGCGTTTCTTAAACCGCCAAATCCAAGGAGCGCTTATGAGGCATTACACTCAGCTGACCCAGGAGCAACGATACCAGATGCACGCTTTTATGAAAGCTGGTTTCACACAAAAAAACATGGCTATGGAAATTCAGGTACATTCATCCACAGTTAGCCGAGAGATTAAAAGAAATCGTGGGCAACGGGGATACCGCCCCATCCAGGCCCAACAAAAAACACTGGCGCGCCGATTATCCAAATCCAAACCCCGCATCGATTCTTCTACCTAGGCCTTGGTGGATTCCCTGATCCGCCAGGATTGGAGCCCGGAACAAATCTCGGGCCGCCTTTCCATCGAGCAGGGCATTGCCATCAGCCACGAATGGATTTACCTCTATATCTACCAAGACAAACGCCAGGGGCGGCGATCTCCATACCCACCTGCGTTGTCAGCAGAAACACCGTAAACGCTCTGGTACAAAGGACCGCCGGGGACGCATCCCCAACTGCACCAGCATTGATGAACGCCCGTCTATCGTTGTCGGCGACTGGGAAGGCGATACCATCATTGGCAAGGGCCACCGAGGCGGCGGCGCCACTCTTGTGGAACGCAAAACTCAATATACGGTTCTGGCCAAATCGAAAATCAAACAGGCCCGGCAGATTCTCCAACGCATCGAACAGGCCCTCGAACCTCATCGGAATCGCGTTCAAACCATCACTTATGACAACGGCCTGGAGTTTGCTGAATATCAGATCATGGCTCAAACTCTTGACGCAAACATTTATTTTGCCCACCCCTATGCATACTGGGAACGTGGGCTGAACGAAAATACCAACGGCCTCATTCGACAATATCTACCTAAATCCAGACGACTGGATAACGTTACAGAGAAGGAACTCAGGAATATCATGGATCGACTCAATCATCGACCCAGAAAATCGCTTGGTTTCAAAACACCGTTTGAGCTATTCTTCAAAAAGAACACCTTACTAACCGTTGCACTTACAAGTTGGGTCCGCTATTTTTAGGGTGCTGTCATATAACTATTTGAAAAATATGGTGCCGGAGGAGGGATTCGAACCCCCACTCCCAAGGAAACATGATCCTAAATCATGCGCGTCTGCCAGTTCCGCCACTCCGGCAACCTATTTTACAATAGTTTATAGATTTTTATTATTTTAATCATACCGCTTGTATAACTACTTGTATAACTATTCTCGTTCCAAACACTCTCATATGTCCAACAGAGACCCATTATACTCACCTGAGAAAACACCTAAAACACAAAAAGTGTAATCACCCTAATATAACTATTAGAGACATTACACTTTTTCTGTATTTAGTGGATTTTGGTGGTGAGAGTGGATTACTTGGTTTTTGGTTTCCAGTTCCTTGCCATTTCCTGTGCTTTTTCTATTTGTGATGGAGTCATTTTCTTTTCTACTATGTTTCTGTTTTTCACACAATCATAGTCGCGTTTGTCCCCACTAGAACCACAGATGTTCCACCACATATGTGCTAACACCTCGTCTTTTAGAACTCCTAGTCCTTTGTCCTACATAATACCCATGCTGAATTGTGCTGATGTATCA
>JAYZAN010000155.1:0-5640 GCA_036339675.1 Nitrospinota bacterium | reverse complement strand
ATAAATTCCCGTGCCTTATCGATTCTTATATTTGCATCGTCCATGTGGTTATGGGAGGCATACATGAAAAGAGCGATCGTGGTCAAGTACTGGTCTTCCGAGGAAAGGTTCTCTCCATCCTCGAATTCCCAAAGTTGTATGAAGTGTGTTTTGATCTTATCCTTTTCGATTTCATGGTCGCCGGTATCCAGATGAGTCAGCAGGGGTTCTACCCTGTCTCCGGCTTTTTTCGCAAATTCCTGATCCGGCTGGGAGGCTGCGTTTTCTGTTTTTTCTGTCATCTTCAGATCCTGTCCGGTAAAGATGTCGTTATAAAACGCTCCACCTCCATCGCAGGGCAGAGCGTACATGGACTGCTACTGTTGATTTTAGATAAATAACATAACAGGCAGGGCAGGTTCAAGCTTAATGGGAAACAATTTTTAGCTTTCTTAAATTGGGTATCTGGAGAAGGGGGGAAATCTCGTATACAATAGCCTGTATCCGTTAACCGCCGCAGGGAAAGGCGGCGGATGTCCAATGAGTGAACTGTGGCGGTTGAGCACATTTAATTTTTTTCTCCACTCATGTGCGTGCGAGCGTCTGTGGCGCCATTCCCCCCACACGTGGTGTGGACCGGTGATAAAGCTTGAACAGAAAATTCGACATAGTGATAGTGGGTGCCGGTGTCGTCGGCCACAGCATTGCGTTCAGGCTGAAGCGTTGCGACCCCGCTTTGAAATTGGCGGTTCTGGGAGACCCGATGAACTCCCTGGCCGCTTCCCGGGCTGCCGCCGGGATGCTGGCCCCTTTCGGAGAATGTGAACGGGCCGACCGTTTTTTCTCTTTTTGCCGGGAATCGCTTGAAAAATATCCGGGCTTCATCGAGGAACTGGTGCAAGTCAGCGAAGTTCCGGTTTACCTGTCGATGGCGGGATCTTTACTGCCCTCATCTCAATTCCGGGAAAACTGGGATGAGAGAAAACGATTTTTAAAGGACCAGGATATCCGGCATGAAATATGGGGACCGGATCAGGTCAAAGAAAAAGTTCCGCACCTGGATAAGAACTGCGGAGAAGTGGCCTGGGTGGCGGAAGGGCAGGTCAACAATCGTCAATTGCATGACTCTCTCTTTGCCGCTTCCCGCGAACTTGGGATCACTTTACTGGAGCAGAATGTCACTGGATTCGTCCATGACCCAACCGTGATTCATGCCGTGGTTACCGATTCCGGAAACGTGGAGGGCAACACTTTTGTTCTGGCCGCGGGAAGCTGGTCTACCCAGTTCGGCGGTATTTTGAATTTGTCGATCCCGCTGAAACCGATTAAAGGTCAAATGTGCAGGGTCCAGGTGGACGACCATAAACTGGAATACACGGTTCATGGTCTTTTGACGTACATAGCACCTTGGAGGGGCGGGCAGGGATTTGTCTTGGGCTCCACCCTGGAGGACAGGGGGTTCGACCCTTCGATCGAAGATCATGTGATCCGGGATCTGATCGACCGGGCGTCTAAAATCCTTCCCTGCCTCAAGGACGCCCCGCTGATCGAAACCTGGACGGGTCTGCGGCCCGCCGCGGAAGATATGATGCCCATCATGGGAAAGAGCGCGCGTTACCATAATATGTATTACTCCACCGGTCATTACCGTAACGGGATCCTGCAGACTCCCAATCAGGCCGATTACCTGGCGGAAATGATACTTGGAACGTTGAAGCAGGAAATACTGGAATTTGCGCCTTCCCGTTACAACCTTTAACGAATCGATGGTTCCATGCTCGATAAAAAAACAGATACCGATCTGGTGAAAGATTTTCATAACATCTGGCATCCCTGCACGCAGATGAAAGATCAGGAAACCGATTCCCCATTACTGGTCGAAAGGGCGGAGGGGATTTATCTCTTCGACAGGGACGGAAACAAATATATGGACGTCATTTCATCCTGGTGGGTCAATCTCCTGGGGCATAATCATCCCCGTTTGAACGCGGCCTTGAAAAGGCAGCTTGAAAAAATGGCGCATGTCATGTTTGCTGGGATCACGCATCAGCCCGCTATCGATCTGGCGGAAGCATTGATCGCTTTCTCTCCCCTAGATCTTACACGGGTCTTTTTCTCGGATAACGGTTCGACATCCGTAGAAATCGCCCTGAAAATGAGCCTTCAGTTCTGGCTGCAGACAGGGCATGAAAAGAAACGGGAATTCATCTATCTCAAGGGAGGGTATCACGGTGAAACACTTGGAGCCCTGTCTGTGTGCGGATTGGAAATTTTCCGAAAAAAATTTGAAAATGTCTTGATGAGGAACAGGGAGGTCGAAGGCCCCGATTGCTTTCGGTGCCCGTATGGTTTGAATCGAAACACCTGTGAGGCCGAGTGCTTCGAAACCATGGAAAAAGCCTTAGAAAAGCATCACTCCACCATTGCGGGGGTGGTTATAGAGCCCCTGGTCCAGGGCGCCGCGGGCATGAAAATGTATCCCCCAGTATATTTGAAAAAATTGCAAGACGCGTGTCGCCATTACCAGGTTCACACCATTTATGATGAGATCGCGGTGGGGTTCGGCCGCACGGGCTCCCTGTTTGTGTGCGCGGAACATGGTTTGACGCCCACCTTTCTTTGTCTTTCCAAAGGGATCACTTCCGGTTATCTTCCCCTGGCGGCCACCCTCGTCGAAGAAAGGGTGTTTGCAGCTTTTTTGGGTGACACGCCATCCCTGAAATTGTTCATTCACAGCCATAGTTACACCGCCAACCCTCTGGCTTGCGCCTGTGCGAACGAAACGCTGTCCATACTCAATGGAGAAAATTTTTTTGAGGGATTAAAAATTAAAATCGAAAGGTTATCCGAATATGGGGAATTAATGAAAGAATTAAAGGCATGCGGGGAGTTCAGGCAGACAGGAATGATCGCAGCTATAGAGCTGGTTCAGGATAAAAAAACCAAAGAGCCGTTCCCTATTGAGAAACGAATAGGATACCGAATCTATCTTGAAGGGTTAAAGGCCGGTGTGTTCATGCGCCCATTGGGCAATGTGATTTATTTTATGCCTCCTCTGGTCATTTCTAGAGAAGAAATAAAGATAATGATGAGAACCGCGTTTGATTGTGTGCGCTCGGTGCTCGAAGAAAAATAATGGATAGAGGGAAGGGGGAGTTATGTATGAGGTGACGGTAAAAACGGGTTTTTCTGCGGCGCACCAGCTCCGGTATTATGACGGCAAATATGAAAACCTGCATGGCCATAATTGGATCGCCATCGTGGTTGTCGCGGCTGAAGATCTGGATGAAATAGGGCTAGGAATCGATTTTGTTCAATTGAAGAAGCGGACGAATGATATTTTGAAAAAACTGGATTATCAGAATATCAACAAGGTGCCCCCTTTCGACAAACAGAATCCCTCTGCGGAAAACATTGCCCGCTGGGTATTTAAAGAGTTGGAAACCCAAATCAATACCGGTTCCGTACGTGTGAAAAGGGTGGAGATCAAAGAGTTCGAGGAATGCGGCGCCGCCTACTTTGAGTGAACTGAAATCAGATCCAGCTGGTTTTATCCGATTTCTTCAATGTTCCCGTCGAGGAGATCGATGCTTCTCAATTGCGGGTGTCTGGGAAGGCCCGGCATGCGCAGGATTCCCCAAAAAATAGCAAAGCAAATATTTACAGAACTGGTTGAATTTTATATTTCTATTTAATCCAAAAAGCGTTCGGGCGAATTGTCCACAAAAAACTAAATACTTTTTACCGTTTTGCCGATAAAAAAGTTAACTGAATTTATCGGTGAAAGAGAAAAATGGCAAACGAATCGATCCAAAAAGTTTGGGGGAATATCGAATATTCCCTGGATGAAAATGCTTTTAACTTCCTGCTGAATGAGTTGGTCCGAGAAGTCCGAGAATCTCTGAATGAATCCACCCCGACGGCCCAGTCGATTGACCGGAAAGCGCCGTTGTCAGAAATCGCCAAATGCGCTAGGGAAGAAGGATTAGAAGATTTCGCCCAGGCCCTCCATTTCGCCGAAAGTTAATTTTCTGAACATCAACGAGGTTTCTTCCCGCGCCAAAGCCAAAAAATAAAACTGCGCAGTGTGACCCCGAGAAAAATTAGTTCCTATCCTGTCATTCCTTGGGAAAGGTCAGCGTGATCCCTCCCAATTTTTCCTCCTTCTTTAGAAAACTGGGAAAATATATGGAAGGGTTCATACAGATTATAATCTGAAAATATTTGTCTTTAAACTATGTTTGGCAATAGACAGGTGCATGGGTTGCGTTCAATATACGCTCACTAAATTTCAGGAGCCCTTGTCGAGGAAAATTGAACCCCTTATTCCATAGTAAGTTATGTTAAGATTAACCAAATGGATCGATGGCAAGACGGCAACCATTTTTTTTGAGTTTAGAAGGAACAGGCCCGCCTGAACGGGGCCATCGGGTTGAAATCTGGAATAAGAAAAAACTTTTATGGATCATTTAATTAAAGACCTCACCATCCTCTTGCTAGTCTCTCTTCCCATCAATATTTTTTTTCACAGGGTCAAACTTCCCTCTGTCATGGGTTTTCTCATTGCCGGAATCATCATTGGTCCCTACGGGCTGCAATTGATTGAAGAAACTCAGTCGGTGAAGGACCTTGCAGAGGTAGGAGTCATTCTCCTTCTTTTCGTGATCGGCCTGGAGTTTTCTCTGGGTCGAATGTTGAAAAATATTACTTCCATAGTGGGCATCGGGGGCGTGCAGCTCGGGTTGACAGGAGTTGCGGTATTTGGGGTTTGCAAGGGAATGGGATTTGCCACAAATCAGGCCGGGATATTGGGGATGCTTGTCGCCTTGAGTAGTACGGCGATTGTTTTGAAAATGATCACCGACCGCGCGGAAATTGATACGCTTCACGGTCAGATTTCAATCGGCGTTCTTCTTTTCCAGGATTTGTGCGTGGTCCCTATGATGCTCATCGTCCCGTTGCTGGCCCAGGCCGATGGGGTCCCGATGCTGGATTTCTGGATCGCGTTATTAAAATCTATCGTCGCAGTTGGAGCTGTTTTTATTTTTTCCCGGTTGTTGGTTCCTCGCACTTTAAGTTTAATAGCTAGAGTCGGAAGCAAGGAACATCTGACGTTATTCGTAATTTTGATCATCCTTGGAACGGCGTGGGTTTCCCATAGCCTGGGTTTGTCGCTGGCCATGGGCGCATTCATCGCCGGAATGATCATTTCCGAATCCGAGTACAACCATCAGATCATCCTCGACATTCTTCCCCTGAAGAGTTATTTCAGCAGTATTTTTTTCATCTCGGTGGGTATGCTCCTGGACCTTCATTATTTTGCGGGGGCCATGGGCCTACATTTAGGTCTGGTAGCGGGAGTGATCGTCCTTAAAGCGGCTCTGACTTTTCTCGCGCCCCTGGTTTTCGGGCATTCTCCGCGGATTTCTTTCATTGTCGGGCTGCGTTTGGCGCAGGTGGGTGAGTTTTCTTTGATTTTGGCAAACCTGGCTCTTGTCCAGGGTCTATTTGCTGAGGACCTGTACCAGTTATTTTTGATACTTTCTATTCTGAGTATGCTGGCCGCACCGATCCTGATCCAGTTCTCCTCCGAGTTATCCATCCGCCTTTTTTCCGGTTGGTCGGAACTCTCCATCCGGGAAGCTTCTTCTGAGTCAGACG
>JAYZAN010000154.1:0-3326 GCA_036339675.1 Nitrospinota bacterium | reverse complement strand
AACAAGAACTTCCCGGCATCATCGCCAATTCCTTGTTGGCCCCGGTGGCGGATGAGGTGGTCCGGAAAAACCCTCTCAATGACCTTATTTTCCGTCTGGAGAATCCGCTCGACTCCATCCTGGGTCAACTGCCTCTGGAAGGGATGCCCGAGAACCTGATCCTTGGTCTCCAGAAAGAAATCCAGAATTTAAAAAACGCAATCCCCGAATTGAGGGATCATGAACTCCTGACCCAATTCAGTTCCGACCTTTCCACTGCAGATTCGCTGAATGACATTCTGTTCTCCCTGACCGACTGGCTGAACCTTCTGGGCAAAAAGCTGGACCAATTGATATAAATAGGGTTTTACGGAGTCATTTTGGCCTCCGGTCCTTAAATCTTTCTTCCGCGGCCGGGACCGGTTCCCCTTGACAATTCCCCGAAGAATGAAGTATATATTTCAATTCCCGTGTTTTAAGCAAATTTCATCTTACAAGATAGGAGCATTCTTTGGCTAATCATGCATCTGCGTTAAAGCGCAATCGGCAAAACAAAAAGAAATACGATCGAAACAAGGGTTACCGGACCTTGGTCAAGACCGCGACGAAAAAGGTCCTGGAGGAAGTGGAGGAAAAGAACAGGGAAAACGCTGAGAAAGAATTAAAAAAGGCGGAAAAAACCATTTCCAAAGCGGCCAGTAAAGGCGTGATCCACAAACAAACTGCCTCTCGAAAAATTTCCGGCCTCGCTAAACAAGTCCATCAGCTATCCGCATAAGTTTGAGCAGGTTTAAATTAGGACCTTCCCGATCCCTGTGGTCTTACACACTAGAAAATTCATCCATTATCTACTTCGGCCTAAGCAGAGTTTTAGCATAGGGTACTTATTTCCCGCCGAATTTTTCGCGGAAAAATTTTATCAGTTATCCGGCGCGACTGGAACAAAGTTTGAGGACTAGGGTTTCCATTATCCCCTGCGGGTCCTTATTGGTGGTTTTCAGAGCCAAGTCGGCGTTGGCAAGGTATTCGAACCCCTGTTTGAGGCTGCGGTGGGAGAAATTCCCGGTAAACTCCAGCGCTTTTTCCACCACAAAAGGTTTGACCCCCATTTTTTCAGCGATCCGGAAAGCCGGAACCTTCTTGTCTTTATGATGTTTGACTTCCCATATGGTCCTGAACTGCCAGGCGATGGTTCCCAGCACGTGGATGGGTTCTTCGCCATGGTCGAGCTGGTTGTATAGTAGCCGTAACGCTTTTTCCGATTTTTTTTCCTTGAGGGCCTGGGTGAGGGCGAAAATGTTTTCCAGCCTGATTTCCCCGACCAGCTCGGCGACTTCCTTTTCGGAAACTTTTTTTTCTTTCCCGGCATAGGTCAGGACTTTTTCCAGTTCGCTGGCGAGAATTCCGTTTTTGGCGCCGATACGGTTGACCATGAGCCGGGCCGCGTCCGTAGAGAGAGTGTAGCCCTGGGCGGTTGCCCGGTTTTTGAGCCAGGAAATAAGAGTGGGCTCCCGGGGCGGTACGCACTCTACCGCCCAGGAACTCTTTGCCAGTGATTTAAACAGCTTTCGCTTTTTGTCCGGTTTAAGGGCCGTCAAGACCAGGCAGGATTCCGGTGCGGGTTCCGAAATATAATCCAGAATAATTTTGACGGCGTCGTCGTCGAGGGTCACTTCATCGAGATCCCGGACCACCACCAGCTTGATGTCCCCAAAAAACGAAAAGGTCTTGGCGGCCGCAATCCAGTCACTGGCTGTGCTGTTTCTCGGATCATACGTTTCGAAATTAAATTCCCGGTTGTCTGGGGTCATCAGGCGTTCGGAGAGCGCACTCAGGATTTCCGTGTGGAAGAACGCTTCCTCTCCATGGAGAAAATACACGGGAGCGATGTTTCCTCCCTCGATTCTGGAAATTGCTTTGTCGGCTGTCAAAACGGTCCGGGTTAAAATTGTTCTATAAGCAGGCTCACCAGCCGGCTGGCCAGTTCTTCGTAAGCTTCGTCGAGCGCTTCATTACGCGAGGCGTCCGCGTTCACAACATTGGTATCGCTTTTATAATCCCATTTCGTATCAAGTTTCTGTTTTAAAAACACCTTGTTCTTTATATGGTCCATCACTTTAACGTTTAACTTTAGTTCGACGAAGTACTCGGTGGGTACGTCGTTATCGTTGAACGCGACGGCCCTCAGGTTGTAATATTTCAGCGTTCCCCGCATAACAAGGTCGGCCTGATCCTCTTTCATCAGTTTCAAACGGCCATCCTCTATAAAAGCTTGCCTTAAAGCATCGGTCAGGTCCCGGTGAATTTCAGGTTCCGAAGAATCGTTTTCTAATACCGGGATCGCCAGCGATTTAATGTGGTCCGGTAGGGTGCTCCCGGTGCCCACCAGGGTGTACCCGCAACCCGAAAACAAAAGAAGCAGTATGGTCCAATGAGCAAACGAAGGTTTCATGGCGATGGGGGTTTTACTTGACGACGATATTGACCAGTTTCTTGGGAACGATGATGATCTTTTTGATTTCTTTTCCCTGGACCCATTCCTGAATTTTAGAATCTTCCAGCGAAAATTTCCGGACGTCTTCCTGGCTGGCTGCGGCGTTCACGGTGATCTTCTGTCTCACTTTACCATTCACCTGCACGACGATCAATATTTCGTCCGCCTGGGTCAGGGAGCTTTCAAGCGTAGGCCAAGGGGTCTGGTCCACAGTCCGGGAATGGCCTAGTTCCGACCACATCTCCTCTGCGATGTGCGGGGCGAAGGGTCCCAGCGTTAATATCAAAGTTTGAATGGCTTCCAGGACCACCGACTTCGATAGGTCATCGGGATTGTCCCGGCTCTTCCACCAGTCCCGGAAGCTGTATAGATGATTGATCTGTTCCATGATGGCGGCGATGGCGGTGTTGAACTGGATCCGGTTCTGAATGTCATCGGTCAAGCGCCGGATGGTGATGTGCGTCATCCTGCGCAATTCACGGAGCTCCTTTCCGAGAGAGGCATTGGCCTTGGGCAGTTCGCGGGGGGCAGATTTCATGTCCTCGGCGAAGTCTCCGAAGATCCGCCACACCCGTTTCAAAAAACGCGAACAGCCCTCAACTCCCTGGTCGCTCCACTCTAGGTCCTTCGCAGGCGGTGCCGCGAACAGGATGAACAGACGCGCTGTGTCGGCGCCGTAATTTTTGATGATTTCGTCCGGGTCCACCACATTGCCTTTCGATTTGGACATCTTGGCCCCGTCCTTGATCACCATCCCCTGTGTAAGAAGCCGGGCAAACGGTTCCGGCGGGTTGATGAGCCCGAGATCGTTGAACACCAAATGGAAAAACCGCGAGTACAGCAAATGCAGGAT
>JAYZAN010000153.1:0-13738 GCA_036339675.1 Nitrospinota bacterium | reverse complement strand
ACCTCCGGTGAGGTGAGCGGCGATATGGACCAGGTCGTAGGTTACGCCGGGATGATCGTTCAATGACCGGGCCACGCCCGGGGGAATAGGGCTGAAACCCTGATTTCCTGTCGATAATAATTGAGGACATGTAAACGTATTACCTTGTTTCCTGTCTGCTTGGCGGACCACTCGCCGTGGGGGCAATTGGCTTAAACATGGACTCATGCCTCAGAGCTAATGAAGGCAAGTAAACGAATTATCTTTTTTATCCTCCGCGTGGCGGATACTGCATCAGTTCGATTTCGTAATTGTCCGGGTCTTCCGTGAAGATGAACTTTGTCCCGCTCCCGCTTTCGATAGGGCCCTCGGTGATGGCGATCCCTGCTGTGTTCAGTTTCTTCATGCATTCTTCGAGGTCATCCACCTGGAAAGCCAGGTGAACCAGGTCTTCCGGGACGGCGATGTCTCCGCTCTCGGGAAAGGAACATAATTCAAGTTCGCAGTCGGCACCTGGGAATTTAAGAAACACCAGTTTTGATCCTCGGGGAGAGGTTTTTTGTCTCATCACTTTCATTCCCAGAATATCGCTGTAAAAGTGGACGGACCGCTCCATGTCGGAAACCCGGAATCGGGTATGCAGGTATTTTCTGATCATAAGTCCGGATTGAAGTTTACAGTGGGCTCAAAATTTTTCATCTGGGCTTTGACGATATCCACCAGCTCTTTCAATCGCTCCTGGTAGTTGGCTTCAAATCTCAGCACAAGTGCGGGCTGGGTATTCGAGGCCCGGATGAGGGCCCAACCTCCATCAAAATTGATGCGCACTCCATCGATATCGACGATATCGTATTCTTTTCTGAAATGCTCAGTCAGTTCGGCGACGATTTTAAACTTCTTGTCGTCGGGGCAATCGACGCGGATTTCCGGGGTGTACGCTGTCTCCGGAATATCGGACAGCATTTCCGAGAGTGTCTGGTCCGAGGAGGCGATGATCTGTAGAATACGGCAGGCCGCGTAAATGGCGTCGTCGAAGCCGTAGAACTCGTCCGAGAAACAGACATGGCCGCTCATTTCTCCAGCGAGCACGGCATTGGTCTCGCGCATTTTCTCTTTTATGAGCGAATGGCCGGCCGCGGCCATGACTGGCACACCGCCGCTTTTGCTGATTTCGCTGAATAGATTTTGGGAGCATTTGACTTCTCCGACGATGGTCGATCCGGGTCTTTTTTTTAGGATTTCTCGGGCGAAAAGGATCAGGAGTTGGTCGCCCCATATGATATTCCCTTTTTCGTCGATCACCCCAATACGGTCAGCATCGCCGTCGAATCCAATCCCGATGTCGGCATTTTCGGTTTTTACTCTTGCTATCAGGTCGGCCATATATTCCGGGATGGTGGGATCGGGATGATGATTGGGAAACTTTCCATCGGGTTCACAGTACAGTTCGATGGGGTCCAGCCCCAGTTTCTTAATAAGCTGTGGGCCAACCAGCCCGAAGCAGCCGTTTCCGCCATCGAGCACTACTTTAACGGGTCTGGGAATCTTTATGGTCTCGGCAATTTTTTCCATATAGGCTTCGTCGATTTCAGTTTGTTTGATGGTTCCAATTCCTGATTCAAAGTCGTTTTTCTGGATCAGGCCCCGGAGCTCCTGAATTTTTTCTCCGAATAAACTGTGGATTCCAAAACTGATTTTGAATCCGTTGAATTCGGAAGGATTATGGCTTCCTGTGATCATGACCCCGCCGTCAGGTTTTAAATGATGCAGGGAAAAATACGCCAGAGGTGTGGGGACCAGCCCGATATCGATCACGTCGCATCCAGTAGCGTTCAAAGCATTGGTCAGGATGTCGCGAAATTCCGTTGAACTGGACCGCATGTCCCGGCCCAAGGTGAGCTTTTTTCTTCCCTGTCTTATGAAATAGGTCCCGATCGCTTTTCCGATCAACTCGACCGTTTGAGGGGTGAGATCTTTTCCGACGATTCCGCGGATGTCATATTCACGAAATATTTGTGAATTAATTTTTTGGGTCATGATGATCGCAGGTTAGAATATTGAGTCGTTGTAGAAGGGTAATGTAATTTTCTGTATATGGCAATCTATGAAATATCCGTTAGAATATGATCAGGAATCGGCAAAATCAAATGCTGAATTCGTTCCAAAATACCAACGGGCGGGAAAATATTTTTGAAACTTTCAATCGTTATACCAGTTCGTAATGAAGAAGAGGTTATATCCGGTACGGTCGTTGATATTTCCGAGGAATTGAATCGCCAAACGATAGACCACGAAATTATTGTGGTCAATGATAACTCTACGGACCAGACCGAAAAAGTTTTAAAAGACCTTGTCGCGCAGGTTCCCTTCTTCCGGTATATGAATAACTCTCATCCGGGAGGATTTGGACGGGCGGTTCGCTTTGGCCTGGGTTTTTATACCGGTGACTGTGTTGCCGTTTACATGGGAGACGGGTGTGATTCGCCCTCCGACCTAGTGGCGTTTTACAGGAAGATGGTGGAAGGGGGGTACGACGCCGTTTTCGGGTCCCGGTTTATCGCCGGTTCGAAAACCGCCGACTATCCTTATTTGAAATATTTCATAAACCGGATGGCCAATCAATTTATTCGACTGTTATTCGGGTTGCGGTACAACGATATTACGAATGCGTTCAAGTTGTACCGGCGTGAGACGATCGATGGATTGAAACCGTTTCTGTCCCCCCAATTCAACCTGACGGTCGAGCTTTCATTGAAAACGATCGTTCGCGGATATTCTTATACCTGGATTCCCAACAGCTGGACCAACCGAAGAGGCGGAGTATCAAAACTCAGGATTAAGGAAATGGGAAGTCGGTACCTGTTTATCATTTTTTATTGTTTTATAGAAAAATATCTGACTCGCGGGGATTATCAAAAAAAATCCGGTTCATAGGCTGGTGGTTAATTGGGATTAAGCCGATGGGTATAAGGGAGTCAGGAGTCTTCCAAAGCAAGTTCTTCGGTTTTTTCAATTTTTTCCACCAAGGTACTTTCAATCTGCCGGGTTTCTCCATCCCGGAAAATAGTCAATTGAATTTTTTTTCCGGGGAAAAAACCCATCAATTTCCTTCGAAAGGCGGCAAAACTTTCGAAGGATTTTCCGTTTATTTTGGTGATGATATCTTTATGTTTGAGTCCTGAAATTTCCGCCGGGCTGTCTTTTTCCACTTCCATCACTAGAATTCCCGCGTTATAGGTATCGACGGGGAAACCCAGTTCCACCGCATTTTTGATATTCAACGGACCCGCTCGGGCACCAAACCAGCCGCGCTCGGTTCGCCCCAGAACGAGTAACGGCATGACCTCCTTGATGGTGTTGATAGGGACGGCAAAGCCTATCAACTGGGCTTGCTGTGCGATGGCCGTGTTGATGCCCACGACCTCCCCGTAAAGATTGATCAAAGGACCCCCGCTGCTGCCCGGATTGATGGCGGAATCGGTTTGCAAAAAATCAACATGCTTGTCGTTGATATGTGGGGCGATACGTTCCTTGGCACTTATAAGTCCGGAGGTGACAGTATGTCTCAGTCCGAGCGGATTTCCTATAGCCAACACCATTTCAGCCATTTTTAATTTATCCGAGTCCCCCAAGGGGAGCACTGTCAGCATGGTTTCCGGCGACATCTTGATCAATGCGCTGTCGGTCAACCGGTCCACCCCGATGATTTTTGCCGGATATTTTATTTTCCCTTCCGACAGGACCACCCGGATATCGGTCGCGTTGTGGATCACATGTGCGTTGGTCAGAATATAACCTTGTTCATTAATGATGAATCCGGACCCCAGGCTGTATCCCGTGGTTTCGAACGGGATGGGAACCCGGAAGGGAACGATATCCAGAAGGTTGGATACGATAGGGATCTTGAAGGGGAGAAGGTCGCTGGGAGAAATGCCAAAGCGGGTTTCTTTTTCCTCCAGACGGCGGGTGTATATGTTGACCACGCCGTCTTTGATCGATTCGGTGATTTCCACGAAGGTATTATTGTGAACCATGATATTTTCGCGGGTTCCTTCGTACGGGTTGCTCACCCAGAAGTTTTCCAGATTCAGTTCCGCAAACGCAACCTCCTGAAACCGTTTGTCGAAGACCGGATCGTCTTTGGTCACTAGGATCTTCTGCGCTCCCTCCCAGGTTTGCGTTACCGTACACCCTGAAAAAGAAAAAGTAATCAAAAAGGCTGTTAGAAAAAAGAGCATGGAGTTCATGATACGGGTTTTTATAAGGACGGTTTGTTTTCGGTATGAACTCATGCTTCTCGATTTCCCTTTAGAAAAATTTAATCAGATTACTCTAATATGGATCCTGAACTATTCCTCCGTCAACGGTAAAATTGGTTCCGGTGATCCATCTTGCCAAGTCGGAGGCCAGAAACAGAACGAGCCCGGTGATATCCTCGGGAACACCCATCCTTTTCAGCGGGATGGTTTGGGCCGTTGAGGTTTTGATTTCCTCGGCAACCTCCTGGAATTCGAGGCTACTTTTTTCTGCGGTTTCCCGGGCTTCATTTTCCCAGGAACGGGACCAGACCGGACCGGGAGAGACTGAATTGACGAGAATTTTATCTGGCGCCAGAAGTTGCGAAAGTGATACGGTCAGATTGGAAAGTCCCGCCTTCATGGCACTGTAGTGCGGAAAAATTTCTCCCGGGCGGATGGCGGCTATCGATGAAATATTTATGATCCTGGGAGACGGTGATCTTTTTAATGAGGGAATCAATAACCGAGACAACCGGACCGCGGTCATCAGGTTAATATTGAAGGAGTCCTGCCAGTCTTTGTCCGTCACCTCGAGGAAGTTTGCAAGTTTGACGATCGAACCGGCATTATTGATTAACACGTCTATACCGCCGAAGGTTTCCTGAATTTTTTCAAAGAAGTTCTTCAGATCTCCGGATTCGGTGAGGTCCCCCGATATAAAAAGGTGTCCGTTTCCGTCCATTTCTTTTTCGACAGCCTCTAGGCGGGCCTTGTTGCGCGCGCAGCCGGCGACTTTGGCTCCGGCCGAAGCGAAGGCCAGGGTCAGGGAGCGCCCGATCCCTTCGCTCGCTCCTGTGATCACTACTTTCCGGTTTTCCAGATTGAGTTCCATGTTAAAATTCCGCTTCTTCGAATTTTCTGTCCCGTCTAGGGTTTTCCCATGGACTCATTAATAATTGAAAAAATTACTTCAATGGTATCTGCCCCCTGGGTGTTTGCCGCCATGGGATTTCATATCGTGAATGCCTTCATGGGAGCTTTTATGGCGTTCAGGAAGAAAAGCGGGCCGCTTATCAGGATTCACGGTCTATTGTACTGTTCCGTGATCAGCTGCATCGCTTGTTTCCTGATTCTAAATCAGATTCACGGAGCCAACGGGGTCTGGGAATACCTGATAGCCCTTTACTTTATCACCGTCATTCCGATCAGCAAACGGTGGGATGCTTTAACCCACGCGTTCTTTGCCTTGGTCGGGCTGACGCTTCTACCATTATTGGTTCTTTTGCAGATTTTTTGAGTGGGGTCCGGTAAAAATCAGTTTTCCCGGATTCGAGATTTCAATCCTGAATGGCAGTTTTTATGGTGATATCACCGTAAATCTTTGCCCGGCATCCCAGCCTTTGATTGGGTTGGGCCCTATGAATTTTTTCGAACAGGGTTAGGGCTCCGACGTTTTCGGGGGGATCCACCTCGATGAGGCATTTGCCGCAAAGCCCCATCCCCTTGCAATTGAGATAGGAATTGAGCCCTTTATAAATTTCGACCTCGTTATAGATGGCGGCTTTTCTCAGATTGGCGCCATAACCGGCTTTGAACTCGCTGGATTCGCCGGTTTCAGAATTGTGAACGGTTATTTTGGGCATGAATCATAAGCCTCCCCTATTAACTTGACATCCATGAGCTTGGAATGTGGCATGATGGCCCAAATTGCTGAAAAGTCAATCCTTTTTTGTCCAACTTCGAACCAGGTTTAATTATCCGCTTGAAAACAATCAGATCGAATAGTTGTGCCCGGTCAGTATCTTTTTCTCCTTCAGGTATTCATAAATTTTCCCGGCAGCTTCTTTCACGTTTCCGACTTTTCCCAGGGAAAACAGAATATCCGGTTCGCCGGCAACCTTGGGTTCATCGGATACCAGCACCTCGACTACGGAACAGGGTTCTGCAAGCAGGCGCAGATCGCTGTGGTCTTCCTGGTTGAATACATTGGAGGTGGAAATGACCACGTGGCCCGCATCGAGAAACAGCCGGGCCACCTCGCCAAATCGGCGGATCATTTCGCTTCCTCGTATGATTTCTCCCCCCTCATCGATATCTGCTGAAACTCCTATCCGGACGTTTTTCCCATCCAGAAGATAACTCTGATAGTTGAGTTTGAATAATTTTTCTTCAAGGTGCTTGGCGAGGTCGGCTTTGCCCACTCCCGATTCTCCGGTGATGAGGATCAATGCGGCCTGATGGCCGTTTCGGTAAGCCCTTTCCTCAGGCTTGATGTTGCTTTTGACCCAGTTGAAATCTCTTCGCCGGATCTCGTCCCTCAGTTTATCGGTTTTGTTCAACGGGGTGTAAGTTGTGACGATTCCTCCGCCGCAGACGTCGTATTCGTCGACGATCACGAAACGGCCGGTGGTGGCGATGCTTCCGAACAGATCGAAAACTACCGGACAATGTGTCTTCAAAGTTAATTCCGCCACATCGTTTCTGGCCACGAAATCCTGACCCTCAAGCGTTTCCAAGGTGGAGGCGTCTATGACCTTGTTGATGTTCAGTATTTCGCAGGGGATCTCCTGGGTGGTCAGTTTAAGGGTATAGGTTCTTCCCTTTTCCATATGGTGTTTTCCCATCCAGAAAATGTTGATATCAAAAGAAGTGGAAACGATAGGAAGTTCATTCGCCAGGCTGGCGATTTCCCCCCGCTCGACAAAAATTTGTTCGTCCAGGGTGAACCCGATGGACTGCGAGGCATGTGCCGAAGTGGGGAGCTCAGGCTTGTTCCAGGCTTCAATGGTTTGTACCACCGCGCGTTTGTTAGAGGGTGAAAAAACGACGCGGTCGCCGACTTTCAATTTTCCCGATTCGACCCGGCCGGCAATGATCCTTCTCTGATCGAATTTGTACACATCCTGGATGGGAAAACGAAAGGGCAAATGGCTGTCAGGAAGCTTTTTCTCAAATTGGTCCAACATTTCCAGAATAGTTGGGCCGTTGTACCAGGGCATCTCATCGTTTCTGGATGCGATGTTGACCCCCAGCTTTGCTGATGCGGGAATAAATTCCTGTGCCACGATATCCAGGGAATTGAGAAACGAAGTGTATTCGGATTTTATCTTGAAATAAACTTCGGGATCGTAATTCACCAGATCCATTTTGTTGATGACCACCGCCACCTGGGTGAGGCCGAGGAGTTTGAGGATATAACCGTGACGACGGCTTTGTTCCTGGACCCCTTCGTAGGCATCGATTAACAGGAGGGCGGCTTCGGCATCCGCCGCGCCAGTGACCATGTTCTTCAGGAACTCCTTGTGGCCCGGCGCGTCGATGATGACATAATTCCGTTTTTGGGTCTTAAAAAATATCTGGGAGGTGTCTATGGTGATTCCCTGCTCCTGTTCTTCTTCCAAAGCGTCGAGCAGAAAAGCGAATTCGAACGATTTGCCCTGGCGATCACAGATATCCTTGATGAAATCCAGTTTTCCAGTGGGCAGGCTTCCCGTATCCGAGAGCAACCGGCCCACCAGGGTGGATTTGCCGTGGTCCACATGTCCCACGATCACCATCCGCATCTGGCGGTTGGATAGATTCTCCACACGTCCGTTATCGTTCATTACATGTATCCCCGGGCGCGGAGTTTTTGCATGGCGTAGGTGTTTTCCTGGTCCTGGGCTCTTCCCGACCGTTCCGAGGTGGAGATGTTTTTCAACTCCTCAATGATCTCTTCTACCGTATTAGCCTGGGACTCGATCGGCCCGGTACAGGGTTCACAACCCAAGGAGCGGTACCGTTTCCCTTCCGCATCGGCGAAATAAAGGTCGATGATCGGTATTTTTTCCCTGTGGATGTATTCCCAGACATTAAGTTCTGTCCAGTGCAGGATGGGGTGGATACGAATATGGGTGTCCTCGGCGAATGTGGTTTTAAATTGGTCCCACAATTCCGGAGGCTGATCCTTGAAGTTCCATTCAAAATTTTTATCCCTGGGAGAAAAATAACGCTCCTTAGAGCGGGTTCCTTCTTCGTCTCTGCGGATTCCAAGGATCAGCCCCGTGTAACCCTTTTCCTCCATGATGGCGTGCAGGCCCATAGTTTTGAGAGCCTCGCAACAAACTAGCCGTCCCTTGGTGTGGTTCATGCCTTCCGCGAGGGCCTTCTTATTCTGCCCCACCACAAGATTGAGTCCCCATTCTTTGGCGAATCGGTCCCGGTATTCGATCATCTTGGAGATCTTGAAACTGGTGTCGATGTGCACCAAGGGAATCGGGCAATGACCGAAAAAGGCCTTTTTGGCCAGCCATACCAGGACCGTGGAATCTTTACCGATCGACCACAGCATGGCCAGGTCCTTAAAATTCTTGTAGGCTTCCCGAAGGATATAAATACTTTGATTTTCCAGTTCGTCTAAATGATCCATAGCGACAGAATTTCCCTAAATTTACAAGGATTCCCTACACTTTATCCCTATGTTTCGGTGGAATCAAGACTTAAGGCAACGGTGGGAACAAATGGCTGATGCTTAAGTTTTACATTGTACATGGAAACCTTTGAGCTATCCATTTAAAATTAAACCCAATAACAATAATCAGCTTTTCGGTTCACCTCTCTCCAAAGGCGCTCTGGCTAGCAATTTTGGCTAGCGTTTCGATTGATTTCCATCAATATATACCATCCAAGGTAGGGGGTTTGCATTCCAGAGGATGGGATTTGTTAAAGTGTTTAAACTCCTTGCAGGTGGATTAGCTATATGGATTTATATTCATCATTTAGTTCAGATGGAATATGGAATCAGGTCTCTTTTATCTTCATTTAAAGGAATTAGGTTATTAAATATACTCATTATTTGATAGTGGTTAACATCGGCGATCCAGAGGTTAACATTTCTCAACATCTTTCATCTTATCCAGCTTCTGTTTCATTGTCTGTATTACGCTCGGTTTCTTGAGCAATCGACTCTTAGATGCTTTCGCGGACATATACTTGGCATTTGAAAAAACCTGCGGTAGGACTGAAAGCCGTTTTCCTGGCACTCAAAGAGCGTGGTTCGATTTTACAACAAACGGGGAACCGCCGAGCAATGGATCAAGGAAGGCAAAATCGTTCTGACGTGGACCCGGCTTTCCTACGATGCTTTCAGGGATAACGAAGTACGGCTACAACTATTCGCTTTAGCCTACAACCTTGGAAAATTTTTTATGATGCTGACGTTACCACGAAAAATCAAACACTGGACCTTGACTACTTTACGGAAGAAGTTGATCAAGATTGGGGCAAAGGTAGTCCGGTATGCCCGATACATTACGTTTCAATTGGCCGGGGCCGCCATGCCCAGAAAAATATTTGAAGCCATTTTGCAAAGGATTGATCGTTTGCGGCTTTTGCCAGAGACGGGGTAAATATAGGCGTAAAAGGGATCATCAAACAAAACAAATAAGAGGATAGGTTCGTCTAAAAAAGCCCGATTATCGTGAATTCTTCATTGGAAAGGCTCAACTGTTGACCAAATGAACCAAAAATGAGAAACTCACGATCAAATCCGAATAAAATTTTGAAATGAATAGCAATTTCACTCCCTCATATGAGCTGTCTGCACAATTTCACGTTTAAATGGGAAATGTCGACTAAAAAAAATACTGTTGAAAATGAAATTTGACTGAAGCTTATAATAAACTTATCGCTTAATTACAAAATTTTACTAACAAGGAGGTATTTATGCGAGTTGTAACACGTTCAGACATGGATGGTTTAGTTTCTGCTGTATTGCTAAAAGAGGTAGAAGATATTGATGAAATAAGTTTTGTGCATCCAAAAGATGTCCAAGATGGTAAAGTTGAAATCACCCATAATGATATTCTCGCCAATATTCCATACGATCCTCGGTGTGGAATGTGGTTTGATCACCATAGCAGTGAAGAAACTAGAACTGAGGGTATAAAAGAATTTAAAGGGGCTATTGAAATAGCCCCTAGTGCTGCTCGTGTAATATATAAATATTATGGGGGGAAAGAAAAATTAGGAAGATTTGAAAAGCTTTTAAATGATGTGGATGCAATGGACAGTGCTGATTTATCAATGGAAGACATTACTAAGCCGAAAGACTGGATTTTGCTTGGATTTATGTTGGATTCTAGGACTGGATTAGGGAAATATCGCCATTTCAAAATTAGCAATTTTCAACTTATGATGAAAATGACAGATTGGATCGGAAAACATGATGTTAAAGAAATATTAGAATTTGAAGATGTAAAAGAACGTATAAAAATGTACTTCGAACATAATGAGGAATTTGCTAGCCATTTAAAAAACTGCTCAAGACTAGAAAAAAATGTTGTTATTACTGATCAAAGGGAATTCGAAGAAATACCAACTGGGAATCGGTTTTCAATTTATGGATTATTTCCAACCTGCAATGTATCAATGCGAATTTTTTGGGGGTTTAAAAAGCAAAACGTTGTCTGTGCGGTAGGGCACAATATTTTTAATCGAAATTGTAATACAAACGTGGGTGAACTGATGAGCCAATACGGCGGTGGCGGACATAAGGGTGCCGGTACTTGCCAATTGGAAATCGCGGATGCTGATAAAAAACTAAAACAAATTGCTGATACGATGAAAAAAAATGGTTAATTACTAAAAAGATATGAAGTCTCCCGATCTGCGGCACGTAACATTTGCGTTTACAGCGGGTTCCTCGGTTGAGATATTTTAATAGTTTGTTAGCGGCATTTTTTCTCTTCTGAATTTTCATAAATATATTTTTGATACAAGGTTCATCCTTCCTCGTCATAATCCGGGTTGCTCGAGTGATCATGGGCTTTCCAATCGGTGGAGTAAACATGGAGTTCGACGTCTCATTCGTATAAGTGGCCGTTGACTTTGATCGCCGCGCTTTTAAAATCGGGACCCTTGCCGAAATTCCAGTATCCGGGAAATACAATTTCCAGATCTTCCTGATCCGCGGTCTTCAGTTTTTGTCTGTTTAGTAATTGATCGTTCCAGACGCATCGAATATTTTTTCCCGGACACGGACCGAAGGGTCTTCTTCCCGCACCTGTACTTAGGGAAAAAGATGGGTGAACTTTGCATAAACATCTGTAAAATGTTCTTTCAATCCGATCATTAAAGTTTCCATTCTGTTTTTCCGTCGGGATTATCCTTGAAGACAACCCCCATTCCGGTGAGTTCATCACGGCAACGGTCGGCCTCTGCCCACTCCTTGGATTTCCGGGCCGCTTCTCTACGGGCGATGAGGCTTTCTATTTTTTTGACGTCCACGCCAGATTTGCCGGCTTTCAATTCCAGATTTTCCGATAGAAACTCATCCGGAACCCTTGAAAATAACCCCAAAACTTTTCCGACTTCTTTTAGGGCGGTGAGGGTGGTGGCAAGGTTTTCTTTCTCTTCGACCTTTTTATTGGTGATAGCATTTCTCAGAGTATTCACGGATCTCAATGCTTCGTTGAGATGAGCCATTACCACCGCGGTGTTGAAGTCGTCATTCATGGCCTCTTCAAAGTTTTTTATAAGAAGGTGCGAGCGCACTAATTTTTTAAAATACGGACTGTCATAAAATTTTTCATTTTCCAAAACCTTCTCCCCTTCCCAGATCGCTTCATAGAAACGCGTCAAAACGGTTTCGGCATCTTCCAGATTTTTTTCTGAAAAGTCTATCGGGCTTCGGTAATGACTGCTGACCAGAAACAGGCGCAGGGTTTCCGGATGGAATTTTTTATAGATATCCCTGATGGTGAAAAAATTGCCCAGGGATTTAGACATTTTCTCCTTGTCGATGTTGACGAAGCCGTTGTGGATCCAGGTTTTCACCGGTGGATGGCCTGTCGTGCCGCAAGATTGCGCGATCTCATTTTCATGATGAGGGAATACCAGGTCTTTCCCTCCCCCATGGATATCGAAGGTGTCTCCCAGATATTTCCGGCTCATGGCGGAACATTCTATGTGCCACCCGGGTCGTCCCGCGCCCCAGAGACTGTCCCAGGCGGGTTCCCCGGATTTGCTTTTTTTCCACAGGGCGAAGTCCAGAGGGTCCCGTTTGCTTTCGTTCAACTCCACCCGTGCTCCAGCCAGAAGATCGTCGATATTTTTTCCGGAGAGTTTGCCATAGTCGTTGAACGATTTTACGGAATAAAAAACATCTCCTCCCGATTCATAGGCCTTCCCTCGTTCCATCAGGGAGGAGATCATGTCGGTCATTTCATCGATGTGGTCGGTGGCTTTGGGTTCTTTCGAGGGGGTGTCGATATTGAGTTGACCCATATCCTCGTAAAAGGCATCGATATATTTTCTCGTTACTTCCTGCCAGGGGATGTTTTCCTCCTGGGAACGCTTGATGATCTTATCGTCGATGTCGGTAAAATTCCGGATATACTGGACCTCGTATCCCAGATATTTTAAATACCGGTAGATCATGTCGAAAATAACCGCCGCCCGCGCATGCCCCACGTGACAATAATCGTAAACCGTGACCCCGCACACATACATTCCCACCTGGTTTTCGCGAATCGGGATGAAGGTTTCCTTTTTTCTGGTAAGGGTATTGAATATACAAAGACTCATGGCCCACAACCTATCATTCCGAAAGTGCCCAAGTCAAAAAAAAACCCCTGAATTAGAATAATGCTAGTCTTTGGGCAAGCGCCAAATATTTCGATGTTGATTTTTCAAAGTTATCTAAAGTCGAATCGACTTAAATCAAAGTGGAGCTGACGGGAGTCGAACCTGTGACCTCTTGAATACCCTTCAAGCGCCCCCATGATTTTTTGACAAATTTGAACTGAGAGAATTTTAAAAGCCTACCCCACATTTATCAGAATTTTTGGATGAGAAGAGCCTGCATATTACAAGAGATCGCATTCTTATATATTTAAAAGCTTGTGAATATAATTTTTTGACTTCTGCCCATCTCTGTTGAAACGAACGAGAATAAACCAGATAAATAAAGTGTATAGAGTTGAAGGAAGTTAATCGGGATGCTTCGATCAGTTCATTTTCAGCTTTAATTAGAACCTCTGGATGGGGGGTAATGCTATATTGACCAATCAAAGCTTTTCCCATTTTTATATAGGGTGACCCGCAACTTGGGCAAATTCCCTTAGCCTCTTTCATCCGTGTTTGAAGATCGACAAAATTAGTGGCAGGGGCTACCTCCCCATGGTTGAGGGTTTGGTATTTATCACTACTGTCCGGGGAAACTTAGCTGATATTGTATCGGTTCGATCTTGATTTGCCTCAAACGTTCGGGGTTGAGAGTTAAGATATCAATCAAGGCCTTCCAATCCATCAGGGTTTCCCGAATGACCCAGCTTTAAATATAGCAATAAATACGCGAACCGGGCCTGGGTCATCACCGCTTTTTTGCTGGTTCCTAGAAACGATTTGATCTTCAGGTTCTGCTTGATCCACTTGATAAACAACTCGATCTGCCAGCGGGCCTTGTAGATGCCGGCAATCGTGGACACCGCCAGCTTGAAGTTGTTGGTCAGAAAGACCAGAACCTTTTTCTTCTCCTCGTC
>JAYZAN010000152.1:0-12141 GCA_036339675.1 Nitrospinota bacterium | reverse complement strand
TACAGACCCAAAAATATTTAATCGCCCGCCCCCACGAATCCCGCCTCCCACAACTCCTTATTATAAAATTAGTTATTTAACCACCCGGAGGAAGTTTCATGCCGATCCATATGACCGCCCAATATATCCTGAACCCCCGTTCGCTGGAAAAATGCAAACAAGCTCTCTGGGAACTCGGGGATCAAATCAAAAAAACGAACCGGGAGCTACTCTGTATCTGATCCAGCAGAAAATTCTAAATCCTTACTGTTTCCTTCATACGATGACATTCGACAATGAAGCAGCCCTCCTGTTTCACAGGAACTCCAAATCCACCCAGCGTTTCGTGGAAAATATTTACCCTGAATGTAAAAAACCTGTGAAGTTTATAGAATACAACCTGCTGTCGGAAAAGGCGTGATAATTCTTAGCCCCGAATAAGCTTGCAAAAAATTTCAATCGGGTTTAATTCACCGATCAAGTTCTTTGAGCATGCAGGCCAGTTTTTCGAGGTGCTCTTCATATGGTTCTAAACCGGCCGAAATAGTCTTCAAATCAGCAAAAACATCTTCCTCGGCCCTTGGGGCCCGCAGGGTTTGGGGAGATAGGGGGGTGATTTCGAAATAACGGGCTAATTGCCGGTGCCGATCCAATCTCACCCATTTTTGTCCGCCGACCGAAATTTCATCCGATCCAAAAAGTTTTTTATCCTTGATTTTAACGATGAGAAGTTTGGTGGGCACATTTTGCATCACTTTGTTCCCCCGGCGGATCCATACATTGTTGACAGGTTTGATGATTTCTGGTGGGTTCATCTATGAAAAATCCGGTAAGGATCAGACCATCGATCAGGATTTATCGGGTAGAAACTCCAGCTTTCTTACGGCTCATATTAAACAACATAAACACAGATAATGCAAAAACAAATATTCCAATAAATTGGGACGTGGACAAAACTCCTTCAACGGCATAACCACGGTCATCCCCCCGGAAAAATTCAAGGATGAAACGACCTATGGAATAAAGAACTCCATAGGTCCATACAATCTGACCGTCGAAGGTTTTTCTTTTGGCAAGCCAAATCAGAAAAAGAAATATGCAGAACACATTGAGGGATGAATAAACCTGCGTCGGGTGCAACGGAATACCCAGGGGAGCCAGGGAATTTGGATCGGAAAAGGTGATCGCCCAAGGGGCATCGGTTTTAACCCCATAACAACACCCTGCAAAAAAGCAACCCCAGCGGCCGATAGCCTGTCCGATGGCGATGGAAGGGGCCAGAACATCGCCCACCTTCCACACCGGCAGATCATGCCGCTTCATATAAATTATACTGACCGCCACGGCAAGGACCAGCCCTCCGTAAAAGACCAGTCCTCCTTTCCAGATTTTGAAGATCTCAAGGGGAGCCGCCATAAAATATTCGTACTCTACGATGATATAAAGGAGGCGTGCTCCGACCAGCGCGTAAATCATGCTATAAAAACATAAATCGACGATTTTCTGCGGGCCCATCCCCTCCTGCTTACCGCGTGACGCTCCAAGAAGAATGGCCACGAAAAATCCCATCGCCACCAACAACCCGTAGGTGAAAATTTTAAAGAATCCGAATTCTAGAAGGACAGGATGCATGATTTAAACCGCAAAGGGAAATACCGCAAGAGGTTCAACTTTGAACCGAGTCTTCACCGCCAGGAGGAGAGGCTTCCTGGTGAGGTGAATTATTCTTAAACAGGTCGATCATCATCAACCCAACTCCGATGGTTATGCATGAATCGGCCACATTAAAGGCCGGCCAATGGAAATCGCCATAAAAAAAATCAAGGAAATCGATCACCTCCTTGAACAAAACTCGGTCGATCAGGTTTCCAATAGCCCCGCTCAATATCAGCATCAGGCCTGAGAGGACCAGGGGTTTTTCATTTGTGGTCTTATGAAATATGAAAAGAATTGCAACAATCGCGGCGATAGAGACCAAAATGAAAAACAAAGCTTTGTATTCGTTAGAGGTTCCCGAAAACAAACCGAACGCCACCCCGGAGTTGCGGATATGGGTGATGCTGAAGTAATCCTCGATCACCCGAATGGAATAATGCAGCGGGACATGGAGCCGAACGAGGAACTTGGTGTATTGATCGATGATGATCAATCCGTTGGAAAATATTAAAAGCTGTAAATATTTATTTTGCAAATTTCTTTACGCCTTTACCTCTTGCAGATTTTCAGCGCACCTGGGACAGATGGGGGAGGATTCCAGATAATAATTCCAGCAACGTTCACATTTTCGGCCGGGCATGAGGGAAACCGCCACTTGAACCCCGTCCAGAGAATCGCTCGCATAAACCTTGTCTTTCCCTTTCAAGCTGTCCACAATATCCACCTGTGAAACAATAAATATAAATTTCAGATCGGGGATATTCTCCTTCAAAACCGAAAGTATCTTCTCGGAAAGGACCAGGCGGACCAGGGCGTTGAGGGAATGGCCGATGATCTTCTCTCTTCGCGAATTTTCGAGCGCCTTGCTGACCTCGCCTTTGAGATCCGTAAGGAGTTTCCATTTCTCAACGAAAGCATCTTCCAAACTCAATTCCGGGAAATGGATGAACGAACTCATATGAACACTTTTTTCATCCTGATTTTCCCGGCTCATAAATCCCCAGATTTCTTCCGCGGTAAAGCTTAAGACAGGGGCCATTAATCGAACCATTCCCTGCAGGAGAGAATACAACGCGGTTTGTCCCGATCTGCGCCCCGGGGAATTTTTGGGATAGGTATAAAGCCGGTCTTTTAAAATATCCAGATAGAAAGCACTCAGATCCACCACACAGAAATTGTAAAAGCTGTGATAAAAAATATGAAATTCAAAATTTTCGAACGCCGACTGGATTCTCGTATATAACTGGTTGAACCGATAAAGGATGTAACGGTCAATCTCATACATATCCTCATAGGCAACCTTGTCTTTAGCGGGATCGAAGTCGCCTAGGTTTCCCAGAAGAAAACGGAACGTGTTTCTAATTTTTCGGTACGCTTCCATCAGCCGTTTGAGAATCTCGTGGGAGATACGAATGTCTTCACGATAGTTTTCCGAAGCGACCCATAATCGGAGGATTTCGGCTCCATACTGGTCGATGATTTTCTGGGGTGCGATCACGTTTCCCGCCGACTTGGACATCTTCTTTCCCTGCCCGTCCACCACGTATCCGTGGGTCAGTACGGTTTTATAGGGAGCTTGGCCCCGGGTGCCGACGGACTCCAGCAGGGAACTATGAAACCATCCCCGGTGCTGATCGCTGCCTTCCAGGTAAAGGTCCGCAGGCCAATGCAGGTTGGGATCTTTTTCCAATACCGCTGCGTGGCTGACTCCGGAATCGAACCAGACATCCAGGATATCGTTTTCCTTCTCGAATTCTGTGCCACCACAGGCACACCGGGTTCCCGCAGGGAACAGTTCGGAGGCTTGCTTCTCAAACCAAAAATCGGCCCCATGTTCTTCGACCAGTTTGACCACATGGTCGAACACCTCCTTCGACTGGAGAGTTTTGCCGCATTTGCCGCAGAAAAAAACCGTTATGGGAACACCCCAGGTTCTTTGGCGTGATATACACCAGTCCGGACGGTTCTCCACCATGCTGTAAATACGCTCCTCACCCCAATGGGGGACCCACCGAGTTTTTTTGATCGCTTCCAACGATTTTTCACGCAGATTTCCGGCATCCATCGCGATGAACCACTGGTTGGTCGCCCTGAAGATGATCGGTTGATGGCAGCGCCAGCATTGCGGATAGGAATGCTGAATTTTTTCTTCCCGGATCAGAAAACCGTCGTCATCCAGTTTCTTGACAATTTCCGGATTGGCCTTGGTGACGAACATTCCGCCGAAATGCTCCACTTCCGGTTTGAAAACGCCTGCATCGTCCACCGGGTTATAAGTATCTAAACCATACTTCTGGCCTACCACGTAGTCATCCTGTCCATGTCCTGGTGCGGTGTGGACGCATCCCGTCCCCTGTTCCAGGGTGACGTGCTCACCGAGGATCACTACAGAATCCCTTTCAATAAATGGATGGCAGCAGACGACTTTTTCAAGGTTTTTGCCCTGGCAGCGGCCGAGAATCTCATGCTCCTTGGCATCCCATTCCAAGAGCAATGCGGAAAGACGATCCTCCGCCACGATCAGATTATTCTCCGCGATGCGGACCACGATGTACTGGAACTCCGGATGCAGACAAATAGCCAGGTTCGCCGGCAAGGTCCAAGGAGTGGTTGTCCAGATAACGAAAAAAGTGTTCGACCGGTCCAGGCCTCCAAGGATAACGGGCAGATTGGAAGTCACGGGAAATTTCACGTAAACGGAAGGGGAAGTATGATCCGCGTATTCCACCTCCGCTTCCGCCAGGGCCGTCTTACAGGAAGTGCACCAATGCACCGGTTTCAAACCTTTATAAACCGCCCCCGATTCGACAAACTTGCCCAGCTCTTCGACAATCGCAGCCTCATAGGAAAAATCCATTGTCAGATAGGGGTTATCCCAGTCTGCGAACACCCCCAGTCTTTTGAATTCTTGTTTCTGGATCTCTATGAATTTATCCGCGTAATCCCGGCACAGTTTCCTTATTTCTGTTTTATCCGGGGTCAGCTTGTTTTTGCGCAGCTCCTTGCTGACCTGGTGTTCGATGGGGAGGCCATGGCAGTCCCACCCGGGAATGAAGGTGGCGTCATATCCCTTCATGGTCATGATCTTCACGATAAAATCCTTGAGAATCTTATTGAGGGCATGCCCCATGTGGATATGACCGTTGGCATAGGGAGGCCCGTCGTGAAAAACGAATTTGGGTTTACCGCGAAACTTTTTGCGCATTTCTCCATAGGCATCTTCCGCTTCCCAGCGGGAAATGACTTCCGGTTCCCTCTGGGTGAGGTTCGCCTTCATGGGAAAATCGGTTTCCGGTAGATTGAGTGTTTCCTTGTAATCCATAATAGTCTGTATTCTAATCAGGAATCATAATTTCATGGCTGCTTTGACTTCATCGAGGGTGGACCGTGCCACCTCGCGGGCCTTTTTGGTCCCATCTTCCAGAATTTCATCGGCCTCTTTCGGTTTGGCAACGATTTCCCTGCGCTTTTCCATGATCGGCTGCAATCCTTCAAGCAGGGTTCCCGTCAACAGCTTTTTACAGTCCCCGCATCCAATTTCCGCCTTTCTGCATGCCCCGTCGATCTCGTCCTGCATCGATTTCGGAGAATAAATTCTGTGCAGCGGAAACAGGTTGCAGACATCCGGATCCCCCGGATCGTTTCTTCGGGCCCGCTGCGGATCGGTCAACATCGATTGAACTTTTTTACCGATCTCCTGTTCGGAATCCGAAAGGAATATTGCGTTATTATAGCTTTTGCTCATTTTTCTGCCATCGAGACCGCTGAGCTTTGGAATATCTGAAATTTTCGCGATAGGCTCTTTAAGAACATTTTTTTTATAGAAATTGTTGAAGCGGCGGACTATCTCACGCGAGATTTCCAGGTGCGGGGCCTGATCGATTCCCACCGGAACGAAATCGGCTTTATATAAGGTGATGTCCGCCGTCTGCAGAACCGGATATCCCAAAAATCCGAATGAACTCATATCCACATCTTTCATTTCGTCCTGCTTTTCCTTATAAGTGGGGTTGCGTTCCAACCAGGGCACGGGAACGATCATGGAAAGAATCAGAAACAGTTCCGCGTGCTGGGGCACCTTGGATTGGATGAACAAGGTGCACTTTTCCGGGTCGAGACCGGAACTCAACCAATCCACGGCCACTTCGAACGAATATTGTTTTATCAGATGCGGCTGCCCATATAAGGTGGTCAGAGAATGCCAGTCCGCGACAAAATAAAAACAATCAAACTCATCCTGCAAGGCGACCCAGTTCTTGAGAGCGCCGTGATAGTTGCCGAGATGTAGCTGGCCCGAAGGCTGCATGCCACTTAAAATCCTTTTTTTATTCATAATAGGACTCTAATCCTGTGGGTACGACTGCTCAGGGCCGTTAACCTTAAAGGCCGTGTCCTGTTAAAAATTCGCTTTTTCTTCATTACGCTTTGATCACCTGTATATCGTCGAAAAACTGGCCATTATAACCTGTTCCAGCATGGGATAAGCCTCCTGAGTCAGGAACTGTATCGAATAAAACAAAGGCGTAAGAAGAATAAAACCAAGAATTCGCGTGTGGGCAAAACTGTCCAGCAAGATGATTCCTAAAAGCAGGAATCCCCCGAAACGGTCCATTTCGCTGAACCTGGCAGCCGCTTCCTGGGACACCAGTCCCTTGATAACACTGGCCCCGTCCAAAGGGAAAATTGGCAGCATGTTAAAAATGGCCAGTGCGACATTAACATAAACTCCAAAACATAAAAGAGTAAAAAGCGCAGGAAAATGATAAGGGGAAATCACCCTGAGAAAGAAGCTAAAAAACACAGCCAGCGTCAAATTGGCCAGAGGCCCTGCTATGGCCACGTACATCATATCCCGGCGGGGATTATGAAAGTTTCTCCAGTCGACCGGAACCGGTTTGGCCCAACCAAAACCCACGAAGTAAAATACCAGAACCCCCAAAAAATCCAGGTGTTTTAGAGGATTGAATGAAAGGCGTCCCAGTTTCTTGGCGGTATCGTCGCCAAGAATATAGGCGATTCGTCCATGAGAGTATTCATGGCAGGTCAATGAAAACAGGACGACGGGGATTAATAATATAATAAGTTGGACTCGGTTCAAAAAATTCCTTTTTCAATACGGTTAGGGTTTGGGTTGAAACGAAGCTTCCAAATGGGAATAAGGGCGGCGAGTGGGGGCCAAGGAAGAAAAATCTTTGTTTCGCGGTATCCGCTCAATATAAGGGTTCCCTTTAATTAAGGGAAATTCCTGATCATTACCCGCATCCAGTATCCGTTAACCTTTTCTCTTAAAGGAATCTCTAAAAATTGCCTGCGGCCATGAGCTTGCGCTTTATTTTAAAGAGCAAGTGAGTTGCCAAAAAGAAAAATTTCGAATTATTAGAGACGCTATTAAAAATCGCTTCAATCCCATGTGAGCGAAGCTCTGAGGAATGGAACATTTTCAACCAGTAATTCACTATCCATATATATTTTAGCTCACTTCCCGTTCAATTCATAATCCAAATCTCAGGGGAACAAGCCGACAGGGAACATTCAAATGGACCTTGTCTTGGCGTATTTTAAAAAGGTGTAAAACGCCATAGAAAGCGCGATAAAAAAACCCAGAAAACCTTCCCGGAAACCCTGTCTCAGCACAAACGATTTTATAAAAATCCAGGGAGGCCGAAGAAGAAGGTGGGTCCAGTTCGCTCTCCAGTTATTTTCCATCTTCTCCCGGGCATAAAGGGTAGAGTAACGGTTCTGCCGAGTTATATAATCTTCTAGCCCCTCAAAAGAATAATGCAGTATGGGGTTAGTGAACAACCCTGCATCATCGTTCGGCAACAGGTCTTCATGAACCTGCGATTCAGTAAACCGGACCCTAGTTTTATCGTAAAACCTGGATGTTCTATCCGGATACCATCCGCCGTAACGGACCCAGCGTTTACCGAAAAAGTTCTTTCTCGGAAAATAATACAGGGGGTGCGGATATCCTTTTTCCAGTTCTTTCCTGATTTCCTCCGCACAGTCGGGAGAAATCTCCTCATCAGCGTCTATATTCATGATCCACTGATGGGTGGCCCGTTCGGCGCAAAGATTTTTCTGCTTTCCGTAACCGTGCCATTTATCCTGATAAACGCGATCGGTATATTTTCTACAAATTTCCACAGTTTTATCCTTGCTGAAAGTATCCAGAACCACTATCTCATCAGCCCATTGAAGACTTTTCAGGCATCGTTCAATATTTTTTTCTTCGTTCAAGGTGATAATGGTTATAGAAATCTTACCCATGAGCCCCTGTTATAATTTTAAATCCGGACTCATAATCCTCAATTTGTTATCTGCCCGAAATATTTCCCCGGCCTATTTCAGTCTGCCTAGATGCAATTTCGACTGAGCAGATTATACCATTATTCGGTCCGGCAAATATCCGGCAAGTAATTAATTTTACTGCATTTGTGGTAGAATATGTTAATATGATCCATTGAAAATCGGGGCTCTTGCCAGCTTCTCCGGTCGGGTCGTCATCACCATTTCAAGGGGGAAATGGGCCTTTTGATGGAACCTAAAATCTGGGATCCTCAGGATAATATTCTCTCAACCTTAACAACATTATGGTTGAAACTATCTTAGAAACCGTGATGCAAATTGCGGAACAAATTTGGCTGAAGATCAACCTGATCCTCGACCTTGAAAACTCAGAGCTGTTCCAGGTGATAAAACCCTATTTAATCAGGACTTTTGAAAACCCTCTGATCTCTGCCCTCTCCTTCGTCGCTTTACTCGGTATCCCCTACGGACTTTATAAATTAAGGAAAGTGAGCGCCCAAAAGGAGGAAAAACTCGACCAGATTATAGAAGAAATGGAGGCGGACGAAGCCGATCTAGGCAACGACAATGAAGAAGCCCTGCCTCTTTTCCCCAATGAAAAAACACCCCCCTCGCCGGATGAGCCTGACCTCAGCGTCCTGGAAAAATTGGAGGAGGAAAACCGGGCCTCGGAATCTGAGAAAGAATTCGAGACGGCCCACGCGGTTTCCTCGGAGGACGACTCTGAAAAATTTTTAGACAAAGCCGCTTCAGAGCAAGAATTTGAAGGTGAAAAACTTGAAGAGGAATTTGACCTGCCCGATTTGAATGAACCTGAAACTTCCCAGTCACCCCCTGAAGAGGAACCAGTCCCCGCTTCCGAATCCGCCGATAAGCCTTTCGCGGATATCGATGATATTGACAAGGCATTGAAAGAATTGATGGGCGATGATTATGATCTTGCCGAAGAAGGCTCTTCCGAAGTATCTGATATTCCCGATTATGATTTTGAGGATGATGAGTCGGATCAGTCCATTCTGGATCTTCAGGCGGAAATGGAAAATACCATTAACCTGCTCACCGATCAACTGAACCAGGAGCATGACGTCTATCAAAGCGCCCCAAAACTTGAATCCGCCCCCGCCCCGACCGCTCCTGAAAAGGAAGAGATCGAAATAACCGAGGCAGAGGTGGAAGAAGCGTCTTCGGAACCTCAAGTTGAGGATACGCCCTCCGAAGAGCCGGAAATTTCTCTGGAAGAACCCGCACCCATGCCGGTCGCTGAGGAGGTGCCGGAACCTAGCCCGGAATCCGAACCTGTGGCGGAAATCGAGCCCGCCACGGAAACACCATCGACGCATTCCGAGGTTACGTTGAAGGAAACCTCCTCACCCGAGCCATCACTGGATCTTACCCCCAAAGCGGAACGGTTGATCACCCGGCTAAAAAGTTTTCAGGAGCATCTTGAAAAGCGGATTCAGTCTCTGGATCCTTCGATCCATGAATCGCCATTAAAGAGATACACGAGGGAAACAAAATCTTTCGCTCCCGTAGGGCAACGGTTCGGCAAAAGGGCTTTTCGTGAAGAGGACGATATGGAAACGATCGAATCGTTCATATTCATGGACAGACAGAAACCGAAATATTAACCGTTTAATTCAAATGGCATTACCAGCAAATATAATCACAGTAGGAGGCGGCAAGGGAGGAATCGGGAAAAGTGTGGTTTGCACCAACCTCGCGCTGGGGCTGGCCGTGAGCGGACAAAAAGTGGTTCTGATGGACACGGATTTCGGCGCTTCCAATCTGCATGCCCTGCTTGGGATCAGCAACCCCAAATACGGTTTCCAGGACATTTTTTCAACAGACTCTCAAAAACTGAATTCTCTGCTGATCGACACGGGAATCACCAACCTGAAATTCGTCAGTGGTGCGGGGGACAATCCCGGAAGCGCCAACATCGATTCCGAAAAAATCGAGCAGGCCATCTCCTTTATTAAAAAACTCAGCGCCGATACGATTTTGCTCGATCTGGGACCCGGAACCAGTTTCAACACCATTGATATTTTCAATGTCCACGATCAAAGCGTTGTTTTAACCACGCCGGAAATGACTTCCGTAATGAAAACATTCAGTTTTATCCGCGCCGCATTATTCCGCAAACTAAGCAGAAAATTTGAGGGAAGGCCGGAACTTCAGCGGCTCGTAGATCATTCCCACCCCGAACAGGCCGATATCGAGACTTATACGGTTTCTCTGCTGAAGGAGAAATTGAACCAATTGGCTCCGGAACTGATAGAAACCGTGGATGAGGAAATTAAATCATTCGTTCCGGGCCTAGTCGTAAACCGGGTGCGTAATAAAAGGGATATTCGGGTCGGAGATAACCTGAAAAAACTGGCGCAGAAATACCTGGAGATGGAAACGCATTATCTGGGCTATATCATTGAAAGCGATCGGGTGCGGGATTCCGTGGATGAAATGATACCATTTTTGATCAAAGACCCGCAAAGCAAACCGTCGGAGAACCTTCAACAGATAATCGGGTCCTTGACCCACACCGACCTTCAACTGGTCAAACAGGACGGTAAAATTTTTGTTTCCAAGCAGGTGCGTCTATCCTCCGGCTGGGAAGTGTAGCCGGCGCTTCCAATTCAGAATAATCCATTATTCACTGGTATTCTATCCAACCTCATTCGACCATAGATGGGTTTCCATCACCTAATAATTGAACTTGTCTTCCGCAAAGCAAGAGGTGTTTTAAATAAAGTTTCCGGCGGACCTTTTATACCCCCCTCGTTCATTTCCATGACTTTGGATGAAGATGACGTTGAATTGGCAAACCAATGGCTGAATGACCAAACTCCTCCGAATAATCCTCAGGGAGCAGAACTATTCGAAAAAGAGTTTGCCCGTTGGAACGGTTCTAAACATGCTTTCGCCTTTATGGCAGGTAGGATCGCCTTGGGCGCATGTATCCATGCCTTGAATCTCAAGCAGGATGACGAGGTGATTCTTCCTGCGTACACATGTGTTGTGGTTCCCAATGCCTTCCACTATGCCGGCATTAAAACAGTCTATGCGGATATTGAACTGGACACATATGGGTTGGATGTTTCTGATGCAGAAAAAAAAATCACCACGAAAACAAAGGCTATTCTTCTGCATCATTTATTTGGACTGGTATGCAGGGATTATGAAGCGTTGATCGACCTTGCTGAAAAACACAACTTGAAAGTCATAGAAGATTGCGCTCAGGCAACGGGAGCGGAATACCAGAAAGTCCGGGTCGGGAACCGGGGAGAGGTGGCTTTTTTTTCAAGCGAAAAATCAAAACTGTTCAATACCATCGAGGGAGGTGTCGCTGTGACCAATGATGAGGGCCTGGCCGACCGTTTAAGGAAATACCACGATTCGTCCTCCCCTGCAGATGAACATCGAATTACCCGAATAATGAAAAATGTTATCTTAAATTATTATATCCATAAACATCCCCGGAGAATATGGAAGGGAGACGTGGGGATCCTAAAATATGGCGACGATCGAATCATCTCCACAACGACCGAAGAAGAAGCGGGCCTACAACCGGAAATTCCTGGGAAAAAAATGCCCGCATCCCTCGCCGGACTTGGCTTGAACCAATTAAAAAAACTGGACCACTATAATCAGGTGCGCAGAGAAACCGTTCCGCAGTGGGATCCATGGTGCAAAGAAAAAGGATATAAAATTCCAAAGGTTATCAATGATTCCAACCCGGTTTTTCTGAGATACCCTGTTATGGTAGAACCGGAAAGAAAACAGAATTTGACCTGGGCCTTGAATGAGCTGGGCATTATGCCGGGAGTCTGGTTTGTCAGCCATCTTCATCCCAGTTCCAGGAAGGTCCCATATTGTCCGAACGCAGACAAAGCCGTCCGACAATGCATTAATCTGCCAAGCTTATTGTTCAACAGCTGAGTCGGCGGATTGTCTTTCAATTGAACCTGCCCAATATGGAAGACTCTCCACTTTTTATTATCGGAAACCCCCGTTCAGGAACCACCCTTTTAAGGCTTATGCTGACCTGCCATCCCAATATCTGCATTCCCCCTGAGAGTGGCTTCATGATCGATTTATACAAAACATATTATCGATGCCAGGTTGATAGCAAATCACTTCAAAATTTCATAACGGATGTTCTATCGTCGCAGAAAATGGAAACGTGGAAAATCACGGAGA
>JAYZAN010000151.1:0-13113 GCA_036339675.1 Nitrospinota bacterium | reverse complement strand
CAAACTCCTCCGAATAATCCTCAGGGAGCAGAACTATTCGAAAAAGAGTTTGCCCGCCGGAACGGTTCTAAACATGCTTTCGCCTTTATGGCAGGTAGGATCGCCTTGGGCGCATGTATCCATGCCTTGAATCTCAAGCAGGATGACGAAGTGATTCTTCCTGAGTACACATGTGTTTTGGTTCCCAATGCCTTCCACTATGCCGGCATTAAAACAGTCTATACGGATATTGAACTGGACATATATGGGTTGGATGTTTCTGATGCAGAAAAAAAATCACTCCTAGAACAAAAGGGATTATGAAAACCTGGCTGTATAACAATCCGTGCCCAACCAAATAAAAAAATATTTACGCGATTTGCTGGAAATATCCGGTGCGATGGGAATCGACCTGTATATCGTCGGTGGAACCCTTCGTGATCATCTCCTGCAGCGGGAATCCACCGATTATGATTTTTCTCTTAAAGGAGCCGAGTCTCTTTCGACACAATTCGCTAGAAACTATCATCTTCCATTTGTCACTCTGGATAAAACTCCCGGAAGAGAAACAACCCGGGTGGTGATACAAAACCGGATTTATTTTGACTTCACAGAAATGCAAGGAGAGAGTATTGAAGAAGACCTACTCATGAGAGATTTCACCTTGAACGCGATGGGCATTACTTTGCAGAATTTTCTTTCCGGCCTATGGGAAATCATTGACCCTGCAAACGGACAGAAAGATATAAACCAGCGCATCATCCGAATGGTTTCCGATTCGTCCTTTCCAAACGATCCATTGCGAATGCTAAGATCGTTCCGGTTCGCCGGGAGTTTAAATTTTCTTATTGCAAACGAAACTCTCAATCAGATTGAATGCTTGAATTTGGAAATTTCAAAGGTCGCCCCTGAACGGATACATTATGAATTAACACAATTATTCAATTCGGATCACCTGTTTCCTTATTTAAAATCGTTGGGGCAAACCGGACTCCTAGGCTCACTTATTCCGGAAATCCTTAAATGCCCCGCCTCTTCCAGGCAGGATGAAAGTTTCTGGGAAACCAGCCTGCAAAACCATAAATTCATGGATCAGTTTCTGAGTTTCCCGGAAAAGTTCTTTCCATCCCTAAGTCAGGAAAGGTTTCAGTCCATCTGGGAACATAGATCTTTAATCAGGCTGGCTCTATTATTACAGGATCTGGATGAGGGAGTTAACGTCCTCGGTCATTCTCCGGATAAAAAAAACCACGGGCTTCCTGAAACCTGTTCCGTCCTCAGGCGTTTGCGATTCAGTAATTCGGACACCGTTCATATTGCCAAGACGATCTGTTTTCAGAAAAAAGCTTTGGCGACGCAACTTAAATTCGCCATGAATCCTGCCCAAGGAGCAGAAACATATCGGTTCGTTAAAGAAGCCGGAAATGAATTGCCCTCTTCCCTTATTCTAACCTGTGTTGGAAATTCCCGGTTGCTTTCCGCCGCCGGGAGGATTCTGGATTTTTTCTACGACCGCTATTTAACGGTAAAAAAAAGCGGGGGCCTGATCAATGGCGATGACCTTATGCAAAAATTCAAACTTTCACCCGGTCCCATGATAGGAAAAATTCTCGATCAATTAGAAGAAGAGCAGGTACTGGGAACAATAAAAACCCTCCGGGAGGCCGAAGAAATCGCTCTTGGTATTATTGACCCAAAATGAATAGAGACCCATGCCCATCCAATACAAAAACACAGAATGGAACAGCAAAAAAGTTATTATTGGGGAAACAGAGTTGGATCGGGAGGGACCGGTCAACCTTCTAATCGGTTTTCATGGGGCCGATTCGACTCCCGAAAACATGCTTATTCACGGAAACCGTCTTAAGGTCCACAATACCGTCCTGATATTTCCGGAAGGACCCGTGGATGCCGGGAAAGGTCTCTGGAGCTGGTGGACGGACGGTCCCCGGCAGGAAGTAACAGTACAAGGGTTTCTGGATTACACAAAAGGCATTATAGACCAGGCTTTAGATTACATCATTCCAAAAGTACCTGAGAATCGAATTCGCACCTGCCTTTGGGGTTTTTCGCAGGGGGGAGCCGCTTCCCTGGTTTATGCGCTTATGGGGAGCCATCCTATTCATAAAGTTGCCTCCATTTGCGGATTCCTGCCGGAAATCTCAGCCCCCAAAAACCCGCCACAAAAACCGGCTACCATTCTAGGTGTTTACGGTTTAAACGATGAAGTGGTACCTGCCTTCCTGGCCGAATACGCCCTGGATGAAATGAAAAACCAGGGGCACCCTTTAACTGTCCGAGAAACCGATCAGGGGCATGAGGTGAAGAGCAAAAACTTACAAGAAGTTAGCGATTTTTTCAATGTCTGACCCCAAAAAATCCCATTTAATCGATTTATAAATATTGACTTTCCTGCGGCTTTTGTTAAGCTCTCCCGGACATTCTAATATTTCATTCAAGTAAGTGAAGACGGTGAAATTCCGTTGCGGACCCGCCGCTGTGACCGGGAACGAAACCCGAAATGACCACTGTTCTTAAATGAATGGGAAGGTTCGGGAAATAGATTGATCCGGAAGCCAGAAGACCTGTTTGAATGATTCTTCACTAACTCTTCGTGGACTGAGAGGTGAGGGGCAAACAAAGCTCCCTTTCCCCATCGGTTGGGGATTTTTTTTGTCCGACTTCTCACTGGAATAAGGATTTCCGGTGAAACTTTCATATTACAGCCCGTGGTTTCGCATTTTCAGGGATTGTTCCAGACTTATCCCAAAAATTATATCTGGATCAAAACCCCTGCTAAAATTTCCTGTCATAATCTGGATGTTGTTCTGGTGCGCAACCGTCACTCCCCCCGAAACCGTGGAAGCCTCTTCTCCCGGCCAGAGAATCATCTCCATGGCGCCTTCCATCACCGAAATCCTGTTTGAACTTGGCCTGGGCGACCGGGTCGTCGGTGTGACCGATTTTTGCACCTATCCGGAGGCCGCCTGTAAAAAAACTTCTATCGGGGGGATGGTAAATCCTAATGTGGAAACCTGGCTTTCTCTGAAACCAGACCTAATTATCGATCTGGGAAAAAGCGGAAGAATCCTTCAAAACGCCCGCAGCCTGGGCATTCCGACTTTATCCGCGGAGCTCGGAACACTCGAGGATATTTTCAAAACGATCCTCAAGTTCGGAGATTCGCTCGATTGCAAAGAAGCCGCCGGGGAACTAGTCCGAAAATTGAAAAACAGCATCGGTTATCACCAGGATCGGCTCAAGGACATTCCTAAAAAATCTGTCCTCATCATTCTGGGTGACAGCAATGACCCGACAAGAGATCTGTATTCGGTGGGACGCAACACCTTCCTGGGAGAGATTCTTGATCTTGCGGGAGGCGAAAACATCCTTCCCGTTACCATGGCCCGTTATCCAAAAATTTCCAAGGAATTTATCATTGAAAAATCGCCGGAGGTCATCATTGAGGCGGGCCCGAAATTGCGGCTTTCCGACCAGGACCTTGAAAAAAAGAAACTGGATTGGAAACGGTTTGCCACGATCAGCGCGGTGCAGAAGGGTAATATCCATTTTATAGGAGCCGACTATATCCTGATCCCCGGGCCCCGGCTCATTAAGATTCTTTCCCGGTTTGCGCGGGCCATACATCCTGAAGTTTTCACAGATACGGAATCCGATCCTATAGCGGGAGCGATTCTCCCATGAACCCGCTTCAGATGAAATTCGACGAAGTCTCTTTCGCTTACGAAAAAGATTTGGTGGTGAATAAAATTTCATTCGGGATTCAACCCGGAGAATTCGTGGGAATCATCGGACCAAATGGATCGGGAAAATCAACATTACTAAAACTGCTGGGTGGAGTTCTGCAGGGTTATTCCGGAGGAGTTTATTTTAAGGACAGGGACATCCATTCCCTGAAAAGAAACCTCCTGGCCCGTTCCATCGCCTGGATTCCCCAGGAGCATCCGATGGTTTTTCCCTTCAAAGTTTTAGAAGTGGTTTTGATGGGCCGCCATCCTTACCTTTCGGCCCTGTCTCTCGAGGGAGAGAAGGATCATGCGATCGCCAGTGAGGCAATGGAATTGACCCAGACCTCCCAGTTTTCAGGACGCGGGTTCAACGAAATTAGCGGCGGGGAGAAACAGCGAGTGACCATTGCCAGCGCCATCACCCAGGAACCGGAGATCATGCTTCTGGACGAACCCACCTCCGCCCTCGATATAAAATTTCAAATGCAAATATTGAATATTCTGAAAAGTTTGAATGAGGAGAAGGGCATCACCATTCTCATGGCCGTGCACGACCTTCATCTGGCTTCAAAATTCTGCCGGCGGCTCCTCCTTATGAACGAAGGAACGGTTGTGAAAGATGGCCCTCCGGAGAGTGTTCTGCAAAAGGAAATACTTGAGGATGTTTACGATATTAATATCAAACTGTTTCCTGTCGAAGAAGATGGAAGCATTATCATCGCACCCGAGGGTTGATCATGCAGGCATTGAGTCTACCTATGATGAACCGGAAGCGATACGTGACTATTATCGGGGGATTTCTGGTTCTTTACCTCGTGACCCTGATCATCACTCCGCTCATTGGAGCGTCCAAAATCAGTCTGCAAAAGGCTCTTTCGAATGACCTGGCTTTTAATGAAAACATCGACGCCAATATTCTGTTTCTTGCACGACTGCCGCGAATTTTCCTGGGTTCGATAACGGGAGCGGCGCTGGCAGTGGCTGGAGCCGTTTTCCAGGCTCTGCTGAGAAATGACCTGGCCGCTCCCTTTACCCTGGGAGTTTCAAGCGGGGCTTCACTGGGTGCGGTGATCGCCATTGCTTTCGGATTGAACCTGACATTCATGGGGTTTTCCATCATCCCCATTTCCGCATTTCTGGGAGCCCTGGGCGCGATCTTCCTGGTGTTCAGCTTGGCCCGCTCCAGGCACGGGGAATTTCCAACTTCGGTGTTGCTTTTAGCCGGCGTCACGGCTAATTTTTTCTTTGCGGCGATGGTTATGTTTATCCATTATCTTTCGGATTTTACGCAATCGTTTCAGATTATCCGGTGGCTCATGGGCGGGTTGGACATCACCGACTATAAAACCGTCCTTTCAATCTGTCCCCTGGTTTTTCTCGGGGTGGGGATGTTGCTTTATGTTTCCCGCGATCTCAACCTGATCAGCACCGGGGTCGCCTCGGCGCTGAGCCGGGGCGTGGACGTAAATCGAACACAAAAAATTGGGTTCATCTCAGCTTCGTTGATCACCGGGACCGTGGTTGCCATGGCCGGCCCCATCGGGTTTGTCGGACTGATCGTTCCCCATATCGTGCGGCTGCTCATCGGCCCCGATCTACGGTTACTGATACCCGCTTCCATGTTTTTTGGCGCCAGCTTTCTCATCGCCTGCGATTCGGTGGCACGCACGATCATCGCTCCCGCTGAAATACCGGTGGGGGTCATAACGGCTATGTTGGGCGGCCCCTTTTTTGTTTGGCTTCTTAAAAGAAAACACTGAGACGATATCCATGAAGGCAAAAACCTTAATGATTCAGGGGACTGGTTCAGGAGTCGGGAAAAGCATCATCACCGCCGCCCTGTGCCGGCGTTTTTTTCACGAAGGATGGAAAGTGGCTCCTTTCAAGGCGCAAAACATGGCCCTGAACTCCTATGTCACCTGCGAGGGAGGAGAGATAGGCCGGGCCCAAGCCTTCCAGGCAGAGGCCTGCGGCGTGGAACCCAATGTCCACATGAACCCTGTGCTTCTAAAACCCTGCGGGGATAACCTTTCGCAAGTCATTGTCATGGGTAAAGTGGTCGGAAACAGAACCGCTAAAGACTACTTCAATGGAAAAGAAATCCTCAGACAGGATGTTCATGCGGCCTTCAAAAATCTGGATCAGGAATACGAACTAATCATTCTCGAGGGGGCCGGAAGTCCGGCGGAAATAAATTTAAAAAAATGGGATATCGTCAACATGGACATGGCCGATTTTGCAGATGCTCCGGTTCTGATCGTCGGTGATATCGACCGCGGCGGTGTTTTCGCCTGGATGAAAGGAACCTTTGATCTTCTGAAAGAAAAGGAACAAAACCGCGTTTGCGGATTCATCATCAATAAATTCAGGGGAGACACCGATATTTTGAAAACGGGTCTGGATCAATTTGAAGAGATGGTGGGAAAACCGATATTGGGGGTCATTCCCTATTGCCGGGACCTGGTCGTCGACGAAGAAGACGCGATTCCACTTTTCAACCATCCTTCTGGCCAAAACAAAGAAAACGCCCTGGATGTGGCGTTCATATGGCTTCCTAGAATCGCCAATTTCACCGATGTCTCCCCCCTTGCATACGACCCTGCCATTTCCACGAGGTATGTGGCCCATTCGGCTCAATTGGGGAATCCGGATTTGATCGTTATTCCCGGGAGCAAAAACACCATTGATGATATGGACTACCTGAAATCCAAGGGTCTTAATGAAGCTATACGTAACTGTCATTTAAACGGGACGGTCGTTCTCGGTATCTGTGGCGGATACCAAATGATGGGAGACATTATATCCGACCCGCATAATCAGGAGAGCCGGAAAACCCGCATACAGGGAATGGGTTTGTTCGATTTCGAAACGATTATGGAACCATACAAAATCACCCGCCAGGTGAAGCGTTCGACCCTCAACGGCCCCGTTTTCCCCGGGGGACTTTTCGTCGAAGGTTACGAAATTCATATGGGGAGAACCCGGTTTCATTCCGAATATATGCCCCTGTTCGAAATACAGAATGAGGAAGGTTCGCAACTGGGAGTCAGCGATCCGGAGGGAAGGATAATCGGGACTTACCTGCACGGTTTTCTGGACAACGATCCCCTGCGCCACACGTTACTCAATCATGTACGCAGAAAAAGAAATTATCCTGAAACGGAAAACGGATTCAATTATGGAAAATTCAGGGAAGAACAACTGAACCGGTTGGAAAACCTGGTTTGCGGCTCCATCGACATGGAGAGAATCAAGATTATCATCAATGACAAATGAAAAATTTTATATCGGCACTGGGTTTTCTAACCATCCTTCCTGTTCCGAAAAATTCATTTCGGGACGATGGGAGTCAGATTCTTTATTTTCCGTTGATCGGGCTGCTCATCGGCATACTTTTGTGTGGCGTGGATCGACTGTTATTCCTGAACACCGATACGGCTCTCAGGGCTATCGTGGACGTCCTGTTTCTGGCAGGCGTCTCCGGGGCGCTCCATCTGGACGGGTTAGCGGACAGTGCCGACGGCCTGTTCGCGCATCGCTCCAGGAATCGGGCGCTGGAAATCATGAAGGATCCGCGCATGGGCGTAATGGGTGCCCTGACCGTGTTCTTCTGTCTGCTGTTGAAAATAGCCGGGATCGCTTCCCTGAACGGAACAGGATACATGGTCTGGCTTCTTGCCGCTCCCGCTTGCGCGCGCGCTTCCCAGGTGGCCGGACTGGTCTTCATGGACTACGCCAGGAAAGTAGACGGAAAATCGAGCCCGTTTTTCCAGAAAGGAAAATACCGGATGTTGACGCTGATAATGATTCCCATAGCCCTTCCCTTTTATCTTGGAGTTCAAACGGGGATCGTCGCCCTGGCCGTATTTCTGGGAGTCACCACACTCCTGCTTTATTTTTTCAAACAAAAACTGGGAGGCATGACCGGCGATACGTTAGGGGCAACGACGGAAATTATAGAAATTTCCATGTTCATCGCGGGCGGATTGCTCCAGTGAAACAGATTATGAAACATCAAGAATTTTTGTTTATCAATACTGAGGTCAAACCATGTTCAAAAAAAATATTCTGATTACGGGTGGATGCAGGAGCGGTAAAACACGCCAGGCCCTCATCCAGGCCAATGAGTTTCCCGGTCAAAGAGTCTTCATCGCCACCGCGGAAGCTCTGGATGATGAAATGACCGAACGCATAGAACAGCACCGCAGGGAAAGAGGTTCGGAATGGATTACCGTGGAAGAACCCCTGGACATCGCCGAAACCGTTAAACAAAACGGGAAACCCGAGGGAGTGCTCGTTCTCGACTGCCTGACCCTCTGGGTCAGCAATCTGCTGATGAAAGAGGAAAGCCGTTCTTCCATCCTGAAGCGCCTGGATTCCCTCATCGGAGAATGCTCCCGAGCGAACTCATCCGTGATCGTCATCACCAACGAAGTCGGCGCCGGCATCGTCCCGGACAACAAACTCAGCCGCGATTTCAGGGATATCGCCGGGGAAGTCAATCAGACGGTCGCCGCCGCCTTCGACGAGGTCGTCAGTATGGTATCGGGAATACCCGCTGTCATCAAACAACCCGATCTGGAGGATCCTGGTGAAAAGAAGAAACTCTCCCCCCATGAGTTTTCGCCCACACATAAGCAGGGACTCTATGAAGCGATCTTTAAAAGGAGAGACGTTCGCCACTTCATTTCGAAGCCCGTCGATCCTGAGACCCTGGGACGCATCCTAAATGCCGCCCACCATGCGGGTTCCGTGGGATATATGCAGCCCTGGGATTTCACGGTGATCGACGACCCGGAAATAAAAACCAAAATCGCCCGCAATTTTGAAGTATCCAGCGCCACCGCCGCGGAAAAATTTACCGGGGACAGAAAAAAACTGTATCAGTCATTAAAACTTGAAGGAATTCTCGATGCGCCCATCAACATCTGTATCACCTGCGACCGAACCCGATTCGGCCCAAAGGTACTGGGCCGGGATTCGATACCGGAAACGGATTTGTTCAGCACCTGCTGTGCCGTGCAAAACCTCTGGCTCGCCGCGCGCGCCGAAGGGCTGGCGGTGGGATGGGTCAGCATCCTCAATACGGACCAGTTGAAAAAAGATCTGGAAATTCCCGATCATATCATCCCCGTGGCCTACCTGTGCATCGGTCACACGGAAACATTTTATAAAAAACCCATGCTCGAAGAAGCAGGTTGGGGAAAACGCCTTTCCTTGAAAAAACTTATTTCATACAACAAGTGGCACGGAAAACCAAAAGGGTTCTCGGTCGTCTTACCCGATGAAAATAAAACATGACCCGACCTGAAATAAAATTCAAAAAACAACAGGACTGGCCTTATCCCGAACACGGGGGAGACCTCCACGAGGCTTCCAGAATAGCCGGGCTTTCACCTGAAGAAATCATCGATTTTAGCGCCAGCATCAACCCCATGGGACCGCCGGAGAACGCCCTCTCCGTTTTGGACCATTCGGAAGGCCTGCTGAAGAATTATCCGGACCCAAACTGCCGGGAAGCTAGAAAATCCCTCTCTCAATATCTGAGTGTGGAAGCAGACAGCCTCCTTATTGGAAACGGATCCACGGAGCTGATTTACCTGCTGCCGCATTTAATCAATGAAGACAAGGAAATCCTGTTGGTCGTTCCCGGTTTTTCAGAGTACGAAAGGGCTTTCAATTCCCGTAACGTCCCCGTTCACAAATTTCAACTCAACCCGGACCAGGAATTTAAAGTCGAACCGGAAAAACTGCTTTTCCAGTTTCAGAAAATAAAAAATCCGGGCGGGCTGGTCCTGAGCCATCCTAACAGCCCTTCGGGAAATCTCTGGGACATGGATTCACTGAAAACACTCTTGAATTTCTGCAAAAAAAGAAACCTGTTTCTCATCATAGACGAAACTTTTATTGAATTCTCAGGAGAGAAATATTCTCTCTTAAAACAGGTTGAAAGCAACAGGCGCCTCATCATTATCAGATCCATAACCAAGTTTTTCGCACTGCCCGGCCTGCGTCTGGGCTACGCGGTCCTTCAACCTGAATGGCACAAAAAACTGAACGAAAAACAGGTTCCCTGGTCCGTCAACGCCATGGCCCAAAAGGTGGCATCGGTCCTTTTCGAGGACGAAAAATTTCTCGCAGACAGCAGGAACCTGATCAAACAGGAAAATGAATTTCTGTTTGAAAATTTAAACACTATACCTTCTATAAAGGTATTCCCATCGGACACGAATTTCCTGCTCTTTCGCGTCGAACAAGGGGATACGGGCGAAGCAAGACGCCTTTACAAATACCTTTTAATGAAGGGTATTCTCGTTCGAAATTGCGGAAATTTTGACGGCTTGAACCATATTTTTTTTCGCGTTGCGGTTAAAAACCGGAGCGAGAACCGTTTGTTGATTAACGAATTGAAAGTTTTTTTCAACGGTTCAAAGTCATGATGGAACTTCACTATCAAATTCTTCTGGCTTTTATCCTGGACCTTATTTTTGGCGATCCGAAAGGGTACCCGCACCCGGTCCGGATCATCGGTTCTGCGGCCGGGAAATTGGAGAAATGGTCACGCAACCAATTCTCCAATGAAACGATTGCGGGGACTCTGACCACTCTGCTGATCGTCAGCGGTACGTTTCTCACATGCTGGCTATTGATAAAGGGGCTGAGAATTATCCATCCCCTGGCGGAAACCGCCGGGTCTGTCTTCCTTATATATACGTCTTTATCCGTACGCTGCATGTTCGACGAAAGCCGGCCGGTTCTGGCCCATTTAAAGGAGAATCGGATCGATCTGGCCCGGAAGAAACTTTCCATGATCGTAGGAAGGGACACCGGCCATCTGGACGAAAACCAGATCAGGAAAGCTACTGTGGAATCCATCGCCGAAGGGACGGTGGACGGAAACATCACCCCCCTCTTCTTCGCTTTTCTCGGAGGAGCCCCTATGGCCCTGGCTTATAAAGCGGTGAACACACTGGACTCGATGTTCGGATACAAAAATGACCGTTATCTCAAATTCGGGTTTGCCCCGGCTAGGCTGGACGACGCGGCCAACTGGATTCCCGCCAGATTGTCGGGAATTTTTATAGCTTCCGCCGCGCTGATTTGCGGGATGGACGCAAAGCGTTCATTGCAAACAATCCTCAGGGACGGCTCAAAGCATCTTAGCCACAATGCCGGAATACCGTAAGCAGCTGTAGCAGGTGCCTTGGGCGTTCAACTGGGCGGGGTGGGTATCTATGAAGGCCGGGAGGTGGAAAAACCGTTAATTGGAATAAACCAAAAGAACCTGGAGAACACGGATATATCGGCAACCCATAAAATCATGTTCGTCGCGTCGATCCTGGCATTGGCGCTTTTTATATTTCTAAATGAGTTTATCTGAAATTACCAGTATCCATGAATCACTATTGTTAAAAATTCCGGCATAGGGAAGTCTGGTGCGAATCCGGCACTGTCCCGCAACTGTGAATGGAGCAATAACCGCGAAAGCCACTGTCTGAAAAGATGGGAAGGCGCGGCAGCCAGCGTAACGCTGGACTCAACAGTTTTATTTTTAGACAAGTTGTTTCCAACTGCAATCTGGGCTCTAAGTCAGGAAACCTGGCCGGAATGAAACATCCTTCGAATGAAAGGTACTAAATGAGAAGCAAAACTATTTTTTCTATTTTCCCAGTCGCATTTTTATTTTATTCCCTCATGATTCAGCCATCCAAAGCTGCGGAAGAAATTATTGAATTGGATGCCATCAAAATATCAACTTCGAGGTTTGAGCAATACGAATCGAGCTATCCCGGGTCGGTCACGGTGATTGATCAAGAGGAAATCGAGACATCTCAGAAAACTCATGTTGTTGATTTCCTGCGCGAGCAACTGGGAGTTGATGTCAGCCAAAATGGCCCAATGGGAACCAATGCCACAATAATTATGCGCGGAGCAGATCCCGACGGAGTCCTGGTCATGGTTGATGGAGTTCAGGTAAATTCCAACACAGTGGGTGATTTTAATTTTGGAAATTTAAATCTAGATAACATTGAGAGGATAGAGATATTAAGAGGCCCCCAAAGTACCATATGGGGCGCAGATGCGGTGGGTGGTGTTATTAACATCATTACCAAAAAGGGCAAGAAAAGTCCCTCTCATTTCGCTTCTTTTGAAGTAGGTAGTTTTGCAACATTCAAGGAATCTTTAGGAAGTTCTGGAATGTTAAACAAACTCGATTATTCTGTAACCGTTTCCAGAACTGACAGCCAGGGATTTTCCGCCCTAAACCACAGATTCCTGGACAGCAAAACGGACGATAACTTTGAAAATACCACCTTGTCCGCCCGCATGGGAACCGACTTTCTAAATGATGGGCGCATTGACTTCATAGGAAGGTACAGCAAATCCGCCGTCGGTATAGACGATTTTGAGGCGGACAGTGAGGTCAGGCAATACAATAATGAAGCGTTTCAAATCTCGGTCCCGATTCAAAAATCATTGACCGACTGGTGGGACGTCAAACTGAATCCTAATATTTCCTATGATGTAGTGAAAGATGAGCAGCTGACCGTAACCGATCCAATCTATAACCGGAATTATACTCTGGACCTTCAAAATAACCTGGACCTGGGACAAAACCTTTCAGCGGTGTTTGGAATGGAGTATCAGATATTAAATGGAAACAATGTAACCAGTGATTTCAAACAGGATGTTTATAATCAGGGTTACTTCCTTCAAACAAAATATGAATATGAAAATCGACTTGTTTTAACTGCCGGTTTCCGCCATGACATCAACTCAGCTTATGATGATCCCACCACCTATAAATTTGAAGGAGCTTACTTTTTTCAAAAGACAGGAACCCGGGTCCACTCCGCTTACGCCACAGGCTTTCGGGCCCCATCCTTCAATCAACTCTTTTTCCCGAACTTTGGAGATCCTAATTTAAAACCGGAAGACAGCAACAGCGTGGAACTAGGTTTCGATCAGTCGCTATTTAATCGCGGCTTTAAGTTTGGGTCGACTTTCTTTTTTGTGGAATACGAGAATTTCATAGATACCTCAAGCGCCGTCAATCTCCTCACTGCTACCGCAATGGGTTTGGAATCATATCTCAATTTCCAATTGCCTCACAATATTAGTTTAGCGGTCAATCATACATGGCAGAACGCGGTAGATCATAATAACACTCCTCTTCAAAGAAGAGCCCAGCATAACCTTTCGGCGAACCTGAACCACAGGCACCAGAAATGGACGACCTTGCTCGGCCTGAAAGCAAGAAGCAGGGTCAGAACAAACACATCGGGAACAGAGACTGTCCCCGCGTTCGTGACATTACGGGCCGCTGTCAGTTACCATTTGAATCAGAATTTAAAATTTACTGCCCGCGTGGAAAACCTTCTCG
>JAYZAN010000150.1:0-12435 GCA_036339675.1 Nitrospinota bacterium | reverse complement strand
CTTCCATATCAATCCTTGTTTCAGGTCAGTGACGGTTCCATCCTGATTGTTTTTAAAGCGCGGGTCCCCGGAAGGTTTCAATTCGGGTTTTGGGGTGGTCATGGAACGGATCTGGTTTTCGAACAGGGAATCGCCCCCAGGGGAAGAATCTCCGGCAAGAGCCGCCCCGCTAAAAAGTACCCCAACGATAACAAAAAGCGCAACATTAGCAGCCAACCAAAGGTCGTGTCGGTTATAAGGTTTTATTCTCTTTTCCATCCTTATTTCATTTCAGAACCCTGGGGAAAATTGTATTACACGGTTCCCGGCAAAGTCTATTCATCGTGGGGCGCCCAGTCAGGTTCCCAGGACAGGCAGATGCCGGCAGGATTTCTGAACTGACCGGGCTCTTTCCCGATCACACCCCATTTGGAAACAAAATTAAAGTCGGGGTCAAACTTCTGGATTCTATCGTTGATGGTATCCACCACGAAAATATAACCGTATGGATCTTCGACCAGGGCCATGGGACAATTGAACTGCCCGTCTCTTTTCCCGGTATCGCCGATGACTCCCAGAGAGTTTCCTTCCCGGTCAAACAACTGGAGCCGATTCTGGCTTTTTTCCGCAACCACGATGGTTCCATCCTTTCGAACCGTGATTCCACTGGGGAAATTCAGTTTACCTACCTCGGATCCATATTGACCAAATTTTGAAACGAACTGGCCGTCTTCGTTAAAAATCTGAATCCGCTGATTGTCCCGGTCTGCCACATATATATTCCCTTCCTTGTCCAACGCCGCTGCTGCGGGAAATTTAAGAAACCCGTCAAAGTCGCCCGCATAGCCGAACCCCAACACAAAAAACCCGTCATCGTCAAATCGTTTGATGCAATGGTTGGAAGTATCGACCACCAGGATGGTCCCCATAGGTTCCACCGCGATCGATTCCGGCATGTAAAACTTTTCCTGCCCCCAACCTTCGGAACCAAATTCCAGAAAAAAATCTCCATCCGGTTCGAATTTCTGCACCCGGTGACAACCGGTATCCACCACCCAGATATTTCCCTCCATATCCACGGCAACCCCTCCCGGGGTTTTAAATTCTCCCGGGTTGTACGGGGGCCGTGTTCCACCGGGTTTGCCGAACTGAAACAGGAACTTCCCGTTGCCGTCGAATTTCTGTATGCGATCGTTTCCGGAATCGGCAATCCAAACATAGAGTTTGGAGTGGTCCACCTTGACCCGCTCCAGTTTCTCCTCGGGAACAGGTTCCACGACTGCAAGCGAACTGGACCCTGCGAGCTCTTCGGATTCTATCAATTCTTCTTTGGTTTCTTCAGACATTGGAAGCTTTCTGCATTGGCAAGGTGAAAGGGTATTGGACTGGTCACATCATCCCAAATATAAAAAGGCCCCAATGAAGGGGCGCTTCTGTTTATCGCTGAATTTAATTCACCGGACAAAATCCCCTGCCGGTTCTATCCCGGAGCCTGGGCCTGATTTTCTCCAAGGAAGTCGTCAAACTTACCGATACCCGCCTAAAACCTAATTGACCAGGAATCCTTTCACATCCATGACCTGGTATTCGTAGCTACAGGCCTTTTGCAAATCCATCAGCCTTTCGTTCCAGTTGGTTTTGAAATTTTCAAGGCTTTCGGATTTCGGCTTTTTCTTCATCAACTCCACTTCCTTGTAAAGAGGCCTTATCAGGTTTTTATGGACCATTTGGAGGGTGTTACGCAGCCTAATGATACAATCCTTGGTCACCAATTCCCTGGTAACTCCATCCACCTTTTCCAATAATCTCAAAAAAGACTGAATCGTGGTCAACTGGGCGGTATAACTATCCGCAAGCCTGTGATCATATTTTAAACCGCAATCGATATAGGCCGTCATTAAAAACATGCCAATATGGTGATCGAATTTAACTGAAAGAGTGATCAACTGCTGGAGATAATCCACCTCGCGGAGGTCTTCTTCCTCCTCCTGTCCTTCTTCCAGGTCTTGTGCCGCTTTTTCCTTTTCCTTTTGCAGCTCCAGTTTGATCTTTTCAAGCTCGCTCAGGTCTGCCAGGGAATCTAATTCAGTATCTGATCCTGCTTCCTGCCCTTCTTCTTTTGCTTCTGCATCTTGCTCACTCAAGGGTAACCCTCCTTACAAAGACAACAATGATTAAAACTGGTAAATCAATATTTTAGAGTGGGAATCGGAAAAAGTATAGTCCTTAAACCTGGGGGTGTCAAGCTTTTCAAAAAACCGTTCAATATCAAGGCTTACCACCATAAAGCCTTGAAAAACGGGTCGGTTTCCTGCAAGTTAGGAGGACGATTGACAGGGTATGGGCCTCAGTATATGCTTGTTTTACAAAGCATCCCCCCGGACCCTTGTACTGAAAACAGGTTGTGTTGGAAACAACTATGAAAACAGCCCTAATTTTTCCACCGCAGTGGTATCCCAGCCAGCCCTATCTGTCCCTACCCACCCTGACCGCCTATCTTAAAGCCCAGGGACATGAGGTGGATCAATTCGATTTCAATGTCGAATGCTACGATATATTTTTGACCCGTAAATACCTTGAGTATTGCGTAGATGTGATTGAGAAACGCCTCGCCCAACCCTCACCAACCTCAGACGATCAGGAAGTGCAACCCGTTTACAGGCAGATTCTTTCAGACACCGATTATCTGGAATCGGTTTTATCGGAAGTCGAAGACGGCAAATCTGTCCTCCGTGATGAAAAACGGTTTTTCCAGTTCCCGGTTTATAAAAGTGCCTACACCACGCTTAAAATAGCGATGAAGCTCATATCCTACGCGCATCATCCAAGCCGAATCGACCTGGAATCCTTTTTTATGAAAGGGACGCCGGAAGAAAACCTGAAGGGAATAATAAGCGCCACCCGGGATCCGGTTAGCAATCCTTTCATCGGAATCTATGAGGATCACTTGCTATCCAGGATCGATTGGAATAAATATGGCCTCCTGGGCCTCTCCATCATTCATGTCGGCCAGGTGATACCGGGATTGACTCTGGCCCGCGAACTCCGTAGGCGGTATCCCCATCTGCATATCGTCATCGGCGGAAGCGTCTTCGCCCGCCACGTGGACATCCTCAACGATAAACAGGCCCTGTTCGAGGAAATTTTTCACAGCATCATCCTCTTTGAAGGGGAGCACCCTATGGATCAACTGGTGCGCCACCTTGAAGAAAAGAAATCCCTGCATACGGTGCCGAATCTGATGCACCTAGATAACGGAAAAGTGGTTCGCAACGAATCGGCAAAGTCTCTTCCCTACGATCAACTGGTCCGTCCCGATTTTGATCATCTGCCTCTCGAAAAATATCTGATGCCCTATCCGGTACTTCCTTATATGGCCAGCCGGGGATGCTACTGGGGGAAATGCACGTTCTGCACTCATAGTTTCATTTACGATTCCTATTACCGGAAGGAGAACGAGACCCGGGTCGCCGAAGAAATCGATTATCTTGGGAAACGGCACAAGACTAAATATTTCACCTTTTCTGACGAAGCCATCTCCCCGAACGCTTTCGATAGAATGGCACGGTCCATCCTATCTAAGGATGTGGATATGCGGGCCCTGGGGATGCTGAAATTCGAATCCGGGTCGGTCGAGACCCCCGAACTGTTTGAAAATATCTACAAGGCGGGATTCATCATGTTGTTTTTTGGCCTCGAAAGCGCCAATGACCGAATCCTGTCGATCATCGACAAAGGCTGTGACCAGGCTACAGAAAAGCAGGTATTGGGGAACAGTTCCCGGGCGGGAATCTGGAATCACCTGTATCTGTTCTTCGGGTTTCCCACCGAAGAACGGAGCGAGGCCGAGGAAACCATTCGATTCACCATGGATCATTCAGAAACGGGCAAGGGCACGATTCATTCGATCGGCCAATCCATATTCAGCCTGGAAAAAGATTCCGCCATTTACCACAACCCGGCCAAGTTCAAAATCGACAGGATCATCCATGACCCTGAAAGAGATATGGCAATCATTTTCGATTTCGATATCCAGGAAGGCATGACACGGGATGAAGTGATGGATGTGTACGAGAATTTCGACCAGATCATCGAAGAACACTTTCCTTCCCGGAAAATCTGGAAATTTTTGTCCCGCGAACATTTCTTACTTTATCTGGATCATTACGGCCGCGAGAAAATTTTAGACATGGGCAGGAACCTTGAAGGGGTCCAGGTCTAATCCGGTTCCCGTCCCGGCACCCAGCTTGACACACCTTCTCTTATCCCCTAAAATTAAAGCAATCACTGAACCAAATAAACCATTATTTAAAGTCACCGAGGAACATCCATGAGTGAAAAAGGAAATTCCAGCGATTTTGTTACAATGAAAATAGATCCCGAAATCTTCGAGGAACTCGGAGTGCGAGACCCGGAAGAACTCAAACGGGAAATGGCAATAACCAAAAAGGTCCGCCAGGTAAAAAAAGAACTGAAAACCGATCCTGACAACCTGGACCTTCTGGTTGAACTCTCCACCCTGTACATGGACGGAGGCGAATACGAGGATGCCACCAAGATGCTCCGGACCGTTCTCAATAAAGACAAAAAAAAATGGCAGGCTTACAAATTAATAGGAACTGCCTATGCAATGTCCAACCATGAGGATGAAGCCATTCGGGAATTGAACAAGGCAGCCGAACTCAAACCTGAGGACCCCGAAATTCATTTTAATCTCGGCGGCGTCTATATGCTCAAAGACATGTTCAACCTCGCCATCGATAGTTTTAAAAAAGTTACCGAGCTGGACCCGACTGACACTGTGGGTTATGCCAATCTCGCTGCTGCCTATGATATAGAGAAAATGTATGACGAGGAAATTCGAGCTCTTAAAAAAGTTTTAATGTTCAACCCGGAAGACAAGGAACTCCGATCTGCCCTGTCGACCGCTTACTTCAACAGCGGCAACTATGAGGAAGCGTTGAACGGGGCTCTTTGTGTGGTCGACCTCGATGACAAAGACCCTCAGGCTTATTGCAATCTGGGAAGCTGCTATTCAGCCTTAGACATGGAGTCCGAGGCCATCGAAGCCTTCAATAAAGCCAGCGAGACCGCCCCGGACTACTCTCTTCCCCACACCAACCTGGGAAGCCTTTACGCCTCCCTGGGACGGATGGAATCCGCCATCAAGGAATTAAAGACCGCAACCTCTCTGAACAAAAGCGATCTCGGGGCCTGGTTGAACCTTTACAATTGTTATAAAGAAGTGGGAAGACCGGATGATGCCAATGAAGCCTACAAAACCTACGAGAGTCTGATGAGCGAAGCCTCACCGGGAGGGGAGGCCAATAAAACCAATATTCCAGGAGGTGTTTCCCAGACAGGAACTCTGGCCTCGGGAGAGGACATCAGCCAGAGTACTCCCGGAACGGAGAGTTTAACCTGATCATTTTACCGAATCATGTGCTCGGCCCATGAATGTCGCTCCAGAAACCACCCTCTCTCTTGGGGATTTCAAGCCCTCCGACGAATGGCAAACCCACATCAACGAAATTTTCTACGGCCTTAAAGGGCCGGGGATCCACAACCATTTCCAAACCTTCGTCAGCCAGGATCACCGGCTGGCTCATACTCTTGCGGAAGAATATTACCGGAACGTTCGAGCTTTCGACGCGGGAGAAAAAAACCGCTTCGTTTTTGAATGGGGAGTGGGAAACGGAAATCTTGCCGGTTGTTTTTTAACGCACCTTAAGAACATCGATCAAGAGGGCAAAGTCTATCCCAGAATCCGTTATGTCCTCTGTGACTATTCCCTGGAAATCCTCAATGGTGTCCGGAAAAATTCCCGCCTGCAGGAACATCAAGGCCGTTTTTATACGGTTCAAATCGACGCCTCCCATATGGACTGCTTTAAGTCCGGTTGCGCGGATAAAATCGTTTCCAATGAAATCTGGGACGACCTGGCTACCAAGGTCCTGTTGAAGCACGAGGGAATGCTTTTCGAGGAATACATTCAACCCCGTATCGGACCCGGGGAAATCCCTGACAATTTTGAGGAATTTCAGCATCATTTTCTCGAGAAAAATCTTACCGAATTAAAAAAGTTTCCGTCCTTCATTCAAGCCATCCTCTGGGACAAAACGTATCAGCGAGTGGACATCAACGAATGGCCCTGTTCGGAACATATCCAGGCCCAGGTGGAACGACTGTCGGATGAAATTCCCATCCCCGTCAATATAGGAGCCCTCGCCACCCTTGGGCGGGCCAAACAGATTTTGAGTCCGTGTAGCCAGGGGTATACCAGCATGGATTATGGAATGTACGGCTTCAACGATCTCAACCAGCAAGGACGCCCCTATTTTAACCTTTACGGCGGACAATATACCTTCATGGTAAATTTTGAACTCCTGGAATCCGCCGGCAAAAACTTCGGGTTCAATTCCGTCCTCAAAGAGTACCAGCATTCCTATGTGGGCAGCTGGTTGAAGGACAAAGTAGTGAGTGCGGTGGAGATTGCCCAGGGGCACCCGGACATCACCCATATGCAGCCCGGCGAAAGGGACATTCTGATGATCCAAATCCTTTTAGCCTTGAACCATACCTATAAAGGCCCATACAAGAACAAACTGGAATACCCTGTCATGGAGGGAACCCCTAAAAAACAGAGAAAACAGATCGCCAAACTTTCCAAAAATTTAAGCCCTCATGGTGTTCCAGATACTGTCGCCTATGTAACACAGAGCGAGGTTTTTTCCGTTCTGCCCCAACTCAAACGGTTGGGCTATCGGGAAAAAGACCTAAAAGGCTTCTTCAACGCGCCCCCTCCACCCGTTTCTTTCATTTGCCTGTCGTTTCGGTAAAACCGGTAAAAATGGAGTTTCCAATATCACTTTGGAGACACCATTTTGGGTCCTATAATAATTCTGTTACACCTTCATGGCGTCAAAATCCGGCAGAAACCGAACCTTTAATTTCCTGACTTTATGCTAAGCATTTTTGTAGAAGCCAGTTGCAACCGGTACAACAGAGATGAATGCATCGATTGCCATGTTTACGAACCTCTGTCGTATATAACCCGTTCGGAATGGCACATGCTCCCCAAGCAGGCTCAGAACATGGCCGATAAAATCAAGCAAGTGGACGTCTTAAACACCCTGGCCCAGCAGGAAATCAATTTGACAGGTGGGGAAGCGACGCAGAATCCGCATATCGTAGAAATTTTCAAAATATTCTGCACTGTGGCTCCCAACGTATGCCTGCATACCAACCTGGAAATCAATTCCTTTAATTCCAAGCGATGGAAACGAATTGAGGAAATCATAAAACTTGGTGGAAGGATCGATATCACCCTATACCCCACCGCCTGGGAAAAATTTCAAAAACCTCTCCTGGAAAAACTCCTCACCTTGCAGAACCGAATACTGATCAACATGATTTTTGAAAATCTTCCGCATTTAAAAAGCCAGATGGAGATTCTCTGCAAATTTTTCACCCGGCCGGACCAAACATATCCGAAGACCATTGAATTGCTGGAAAAATACCTGGAAAAAGTTTCCTGTCTTGTGGAAACCCACCCTGCCTGCGACGAGAAAACCTATACGACGCACATGGGCGATACGGGTGCTTTCGCTAGGGATGAAGGGCTGATTCTAGGTATCAGCCTGTTGCCCGCTTTCAGGGTAGACAAGGAGGGTAACCGTTCCATGACTTCCATGCCCTTCCCGAACGAACTTTATCTGATCGGTTGTCCCGCGGCCCGAGGTGCCATCGATATCATGACCGTCCGGCAAACCGGGGACATGACCCCCTGCTGCGATGTGGGAAATTTGAAATGCCAACCCAAGTTCGGCAACCTGCTTACCGATTCCCCCTCGGAGATCGTCGCAAAATTTGAAGAGTCCAGGAAACTCATGGCAGTGGGGATCGAGAAGAACATGCAGAATATTAAAAATTCGCGCTCCGGGGTTTGGGTGGAAGAGGGAATCCCCCCCTATTGCAATTAATTTTTCTAGACACCCGGCAGATTATTTCTGCGAGTCTTCTTTCCATTATTTCAACCACAGAATTTCGCAAATAAAAAAGGCTTGCGCTTTTTAAAGCGCAAGCCTCAAGGGTATCGTAAAAGAATACGATCTTTCTATCAGGCGGAGGGCAACTCTTCCGGAGGCTCTTCCTCTTCTTTCCCTTCCTCCAGGAGGTAATCATCTCCTTCATCTTCGCCCATCACAGCGTTGGGGTCATCCGTTTCCCATTCCCTATCTTCGCTATCCAGGTCCTCTTCGGATTTGGGCGGTTTGGGGAGTTCGTCCCAGAGCACCACCCGGGAGTTTCCGCGATCCGCGACATAAAGTTTGAATTTGATTTTTGGCCCCTGTTCCTCTTCCTCCGCCCCCTCTTCCGCTTTCACCAATTCCTGATTTTCACTTTCTTCATCCTCGTCCTCTTCAACCGCCAGGGGTTCACGAAGACCTTCGTCCTCTTCGTCCTCTTCCCATTCTTCCAGGAACAATCCAAAGGGATCGTTGAAGGTGGCATGGGTTGGTTGCCCGTTCCGGTTGAACTGGTTTTCGTAAAAGTTCTTTTGCCCCAGCACGAGGTCCGCTGGTTGCCCGTTTTCCGTGGGAACCTCCTTCCAGTACAACACCCGGTTATTCTGGGTATCGGAAACAAACATTCCGATTTTCCCCACGACCACATCCGTGGGGAAATACAGCCCATGTTCCGATGATCTTTTGAAACCCAGTTCGCCATTGGGGCCGCGGCTTAAAAAATCCTTTTGCCCGACCACGACATCCGCACGGGTTCCCCATTCGGAGGGAACTTTATTCCAGATCAGGACCCGGTTATTGCCCTGGTCCACGACAAACAGTTTTCCCGTTTCAGGATCGAAATGGACTCCGGTGGGAAAGCTCAAAGAATCTTGGGTCACGTTTTCAAAATCGCCGCGGTTGGGTTCGCGTCCGTCCATGTCCACCTGTCCCAGGGTCACATCCGCATTCCACCCGTCTCCGAAGGGGATTTTTTTCCAGATCAGGATCCTGTGATTATCCTTATCGGCGACGAACACATGCTGATCATCGCCGGAACAGATTCCCATTGGAAAGAAAAGGGAACCGGAACTGATAATGCCGCGCCGGTTGGCCTCATTACAATCCATGCTGTCCTGACCCAGGACCACGGCGGGTGGTTCTCCATCCTCGCTAGGCAAGCCGCCCCATCGGAGCACCCTGTGGTTTCCACTGTCCGCCACATAAAGCTTGCCGTCAATCACACAAACCCCCGCCGGTTGGGACATTGAATCATCTTCACATTTACTGATGGTAAAGCCGTCCAGGTTTTCGTCGCCCAGTCCGGAGGTCATCTCATCCAGGGTAGTGGTCATCCCCCTGTTTTCCAGACAATCCGCAAAGTCTTCCTGACCGAGCACCACGCTGGACGGTTCGCCGATTTCTTCAGGATTGGTATCCCAGATCAGGACACGGTGGTTTCCTCGGTCCGAAACAAAGACCATCTCCCCGAACTTGCAGATAAACTGGGGTTCTTCCAGTGTATTGTCACCTGGATCGTCGGCACCGCGATTGGCTTGGATGCCCTCCATGTCTCCCTGCCCCAGGACCATGCAGGCACCCTTTTCGGGGACCGGGACCTCCTTCGCTTCCGCAATGTCATCAATTTCATCTTCTTCATCCACCTCATCTAGTTCAGACTCGTCGACCACCTCAAGCGCTTCATCCTGGCTGGATTCTTCGTCCTGTTCTTCGTGTTCTTCGTGCTCTTCCGACATCAGTTCAACCTCCTAAAGAATAACCATTGCTTAAACATTATGTCAATTCGAGCCCATGCATGGAACTCGAAAAAAAATCAACGATCAGGGCATATGCAACCGCTGCCACATGGAAACAACCTTGCGTCCATTCCTGTCCTGATTGACGCCGTCCCAGACCGCAAAAGCCACCAGGATAGGCTGCTTTTTCTGGAACTTGGTATCCCATTTATTCAAGCTGTCGAGGGTCCTGTAGAACACAACGGCCCATTTCCCGTCCTTCCAGACACCCTTCCCCAGAACGTTCTGTTTGGTTTGGGGTTGAGGGGTCAGGGTACCGAATCCCTCGGCGTTCATTTCTTCTACCGGCACATCCCGGAAAGGATTGAGGGCATCGACGGGGTTGACCTCCCCTCCAAAAATCATAATGTCCAAATCCATTCCCTTGGTAGCGTATTCTAATTTTTTCTTGGTTTCAATCTCTGTTTGCCAGTCCGCTCTCCATTGCCAGATATTGACCACCTTCCCCCGGTTCCCCATGCCAAAAAAAGGTTCATTATGTCCATGCTCATGCAAGAGAACGTCTCCCAAGGCAAACTCGACGGCGATGGCATCCTTGAAATCCTGATGCCGGCTGGAGGTCCTGTCCGGAGTGGGGTCATTCCACTGAACCCGGATCGCCACCGCGTCGTCGTTCACGACCGATTGAAACCTGACCCGGTTGACCGGGGACCTCCTGGCATTTAAAGGTAGAAGCCGCACTTCCTTGATCGGCACCCTCTGCCAGATTTCGTTATCCGGTTCCAAATCGATCTCTTCATCCACTTTTTTGGCATAAAGGTCAATTTCATACCCCGCTTCCTCATATTTGCTCTCATCGATTTTCTCTCTGATAAATGAAGAAAGATCCCATCGTTCCCCGTCGGTCAGGTGATGGTAGGATTTCATCGGTGTGCCATCGATTCCTGTGGAAAGAGTCATATAAATATCTTTCTTGGCTCGGCCAAACTTATACGTGTTTGGGTTGATCAGATCATAAACAAACACCCGGTGGTCCCAGATATCGTAAAGCTGATCCGCCAGCGAGCCGTCACCCTTTAAATCCGTTCCATGACACCTTGCGCAGCGCATTTCCTTGTACAGACTTTTTCCCGCAGTGATGGATTCAGGAGTTGTCTCAGGGACTGCGCCCGGGAGAATCGGTTTCTTAGGTTTTTCTTCCTGGAACCGTTTAGAAAAATTTTTAATATATTGGACCACCGCCCGGGTTTCTTCCTCAGTCAGGGCGGTGCCCCATGCGGGCATGGCGGTTCCAGGAACTCCTCTGGAAATGACCTTGAACAAATCCGAATCCAAAGGTAGGGACCCGGATGGAGTGGTCCGGTACTTGAATACACCTTTTCGGAAATCCCGGGGCCAGGGGAAAAGATAGGCCATGGCTTTACCTCCTCCATTCCCGTCGGTCCCGTGGCAGAAGGTACACATATGTTTGTAAACCGTCTCACCCAAAGTCAGGTGTTCGGCGCCTCGATGGGAGTGTTGATGTTTCTCTTCATCATAAGAAGCCTCAACCTCTCCGTTATGGGCGAAACCCGTTCCCGGTCCGGCCATCATTCCCAGAAGAACAATAATAATGATCCAACGGACCCTAACGAACATTAGGCCGGGGAGACGATAACGTGTATGATTCCTCATTTCCGTTCAAACCATCTTCGGCAACATCCACCCAGATATTTCTGCAGTTTCGGCGAAAATCCAGGCCGAGACAATAAAACAGGGGATACTGCTGGGTAAAATAAATTACTGGATGGGAAATAAATAGACTCGCGCGGTCATACTTGGCAATCTGGATGGCCTGCTCCAGCGGAACTTCCTCGGCCGAGACTTTCCGATTGATCTTGCGGATGACCATATAATCCAGTTCACCATCCTGGTCCAGGTCGTAATAGGTTGAAATCAGCCCGGGAATACTCATCACCTCCCATCCTCTGTAGGAGGGATGGTTCCAACCCGGTTCCTTCGGGATCAGTTCATTTCCCATTTTCTTAAAACCAAAATCCTTAATCAGACCCTGGCCCTGTGCAACTCCTATCAAAAGCAGAAATTGAAGTTGCAGGACAAATGCCAGGACCGCTATTTTATTTATTTTCATTCAACCCCCTTAGTTGGGAGCTAAAGTGCTGGAGCACCACATGCTTGTAGCTGATTGTATTTAAACTAACATATTTCCCGGGGCAACTGAAACGTTTTAAAGTCGTCGTTTTGACCTTCGAGCACAGATAGTGGGGGGGATATGCGGCATGGAGCCGCGGAACCCTCACGGCGAGCCCACTACGTGAGAGGAAACGGGCTGGGTTTTATCTTGCGCTCGTCGATCATAGCCGGGCCACGCCCGGAAGGAGTGCGCCACAGACGCTCGCAAGCTCGCGGGTTAGTGTAGCCATTTCCCTGCCCGCGTGGCGGGCTGCCACCACGGCGAGTGAGGTCTCTATAGCTGTTTTTCGGTCTTGGACATAACATCTGGGTACAGTTTAAACACGTCGGTAAGCTTGGCCATCTCAAAAACCTCTTTGGGTGGATCCTGAAGGCCCGCGAGCATCAACTTACCCTCTTTTTTTTCAAACCTCTGAGACAGGTGATAAAATCACTGGTGGTGGAGCTGTCCAGATAAGTCACCTGTTCCAGGTTCAAAATAAACTTGATGAACCCCCTTT
>JAYZAN010000149.1:0-3370 GCA_036339675.1 Nitrospinota bacterium | reverse complement strand
AATACGTTTACATGTCCTCAATTATTATCGACAGGAAATCAGGGTTTCAGCCCTATTCCCCCGGGCGTGGCCCGGTCATTGAACGATCATCCCGGCGTAACCTACGACCTGGTCCATATCGCCGCTCACCTCACCGGAGGTCATGTACTTGACCAGCTCGGACCTTCTGGCACCCATCTTTTCTGCGCACATCAGCATCACCGTAACAGGATTGACCCCGCACATAGTGATTCCGTTTTGTTCCACCGTCTGATAAAGCCCGCGTGCGTCCATTTTTAAAATCTGATCAATGGCTTTCCGGTCTTTCCGGCTGGCGCTGTCATGGGATTCGTAATGAGTCATGTCCGAACTCGCGACTATCAATACCCTACTTTGGAGTCGGCTCACTGCAGCAACCACGGCACGAGCGATCTCCTCGCATTCAGTGAAACTCAGCCGCATGAGACAAACGGGAACAATCTTGAAATACTTTTTAAAATACTGGAGAAAAGGAATCTGGGTTTCCAGGGAATGTTCAAATAAATGGGCCTTGGAATCAACATGAATTTCTGAAGATTCCTCGCAAATCATCTCCGCCAGAGTGGAATCGATTTTTACATCCCCGAAGGGCATCAACCAGACCCCCTCCGTCATCACCGAAACTTTATGCCCGTGCCCGGTATGGTTAGGCCCCACAAGCACGACGGTGTCCGGAATTTCAATCAGGCTGTATACCGAACCGGCGACCCGGCCCGAGTACATGAATCCGGCATGCGGGGATACGATCCCGATAACGGGGGTTTTAACTTTGCCATCTTCCACATGTTTGCGGATTTCCGCTGTCAGTTTTTCCATGTCGCTGGGATAAAATCTTCCAGCTACGGCTGGATCACGGTGCATTTACTATCTCCTCTAAAACAATCAATCCTTCTGCACCTCCCCTGTCATGGGAACGAACGCCACCCCGGTGATGAATTTGCGTTCGAGGCCGCTTTCTGTTTTCGTGAACACGATCAGTTCCTGGTAAAATCCTCTCGGCCCCAGAGGCATGACCAACCGCCCGCCGATTTTTAACTGCCCGATCAGGGGCCGCGGAATTTTAGGTGCGGCGGCGGTAATCAGGATGGCATCGAAGGGAGACGCTTCTGCCCAGCCTTTATATCCGTCCCCATACCGAACTTTTACATTGGAGTATCCGAGTTCTTCGAGAAGCTCCCCCGCCTCTTTCGCCAGGGTCTCGACGATTTCAATGGTGTACACCTCCTTCGCCACCTCCGCCAGCACCGCGGCCTGATACCCCGAACCCGTTCCAATTTCCAGGACCCTGTCGGAAGGACTCAAACGGGCGCTTTGCGTCATCAAAGCGACGATATAAGGCTGAGATATGGTTTGCTTTTCCCTGATGGGCAGGGCGGAATCGGCATAGGCGTTGGATTCGTACCGGGGAAGCACAAACTCATGCCGCGGAACCGTGGACATGGCCTTCAGAACCTTTTCATCGGTGATATCCCGCTGTCGGAGGTCCTGCTCGACCATGCGCCGGCGCGCTTCATCATGGTCTATCGATATGACATTTTTGGGAAAAGAAAAAACGGAGAGGGAAGTTGCCATTAAGGATAAAAGAACGGCTTTAAAAGATAAGCCCGTTTTTCCTGAGCCAGTCTTCGGTGTCGAACTGCTCGTTGGCGTATTCCTCGAATGCGATTTCGCTTTTGTTAAGTTTGCGCCCATCGATATATTGGGGCGAATTCTGGGACTTTTTCCTGCCGCGCTTCTTGATGGGTTTCTTCTCTGTGTAGTCTTCCTCGATGTCTATTTCCAATGATTCGGTCAATACCTGCATTTTGAGGACCAGAACCATAAAACTTTGCGGGCAGATATTATCTTTTTTCTGAATTTCCTCCACGATTTTTCTGACTTTTTCCGAACTCATCACCGCTTCGGTAATCGCTTTGGACAATTTCTCAAAATCCTTTTCATTCCCATGGGAATGGCTCACAGAGGCCCCCTTTCCAGTCCTAAAACGCCCTTTTGAAAATGGTTGTTAATGAACCGCTTTACCAATCTCTAAAATAAACTCGACCCAGCGCAATGTCAAGCTCGCCCTCTGAACCGGCGATGCGTCAGACCGCAGGGAACAAAATTATTCCTTTAAAATTAATACTTTGGCACTGAAGGATCGATTTGATCTGACCACTCCTCGATCCCTCCGCGCATGCTCTTCACGTTCGCATAACCCATTTTTATTAAAGCCTTGGCCGCTTTCATGCTGCGAACGCCGGCTTTGCAATGAAGTACGATCTCATCCGAGGTCTTCAGTCCGTTCAGGTTAGCGGGATTCATTTTCTCGATCTGTCCCAGGGGGATCAAGACCGATCCGTCGATTTTACAGATTTCATATTCCGAAGGTTCGCGCACGTCCACCAAGGTGAAAGGATTTTTAACATCGAGCATCTTTTTGACTTCTTCGACCCCGACTTCAAGGACACCGTCTTCAGAGGCCGCTTCCTGTGCCTGGGGAATTCCGCAGAATTCTTCATAGTCCACCAATTCTTTGATGGTCGGGTTTTCCCCGCAGATGGGACAGTCTTTATCCTTCCTGAGTTTCATCTCCTTGAACTTCATGCCCAGGGCATCGAAAAGCAGCAACCGTCCGATCAGGGTGTCTCCCTTGCCAAGGATGAGTTTGACCACCTCCGTCGCCTGGATCAGGCCGACGATTCCCGGGAGGATGCCGAGCACCCCGCCCTCCGCGCAACTGGGGACCAGCCCCGGTGGCGGCGGTTCCGGGTACAGGCACCGGTAACACGGGCCCTGCCTGGCGTCGAACACAGAGGCCTGGCCTTCAAACCGTAAAATACATCCATAGATATAGGGTTTGCCCAACAGCACCGCCGCGTCATTGGCCAGGTACCGAGTGGGGAAATTATCCGTCCCGTCAACGATGATGTCATAGTCCCTGAAAATCTCCATGGCATTTTCGGAAGAAAGGCGGGTGTTGTAGGTCAACACCTCGACATCCGAGTTCATATCCTTAAGACGCGCTTTCGCCGAATCCACTTTCAGAACCCCTACCGTCGATTCGCCGTGCATGATCTGCCGCTGCAGGTTGCTCATATCCACGACGTCGAAATCCACCATGCCCATCTTGCCCACACCTGCCGCGGCGAGGTACAACCCCAGCGGCGACCCAAGCCCCCCGGTTCCGATGCACAATACCTTGGCGGAACACAGTTTTTCCTGCCCTTCCATCCCCACATCCGGCAACAGCAAATGGCGGCTGTACCGGGCGATCTGATCCTGTCTTAAAGCCATAACACCACGATCCTCAATATTAATTTATAGTCAAACAAGCGAGTAAATTGAAAAAACGTTTTTCTGCCCTTCTAAT
>JAYZAN010000148.1:0-4226 GCA_036339675.1 Nitrospinota bacterium | reverse complement strand
TCCCGAAGAAGCAGGAGTCGCTGCCGCCCCTGTTGAACAGCCGGTGGAGGCCGAAACTGAGTTTTCCGCCATCAGGGATGTTCCTGAACTGGTTTCCGTCGTTCTGGAAGCGCAGTTCCAGTCCCAAATCGTGACCGACTTTCCCCCCGAGTCCATTCTTAAAACACTGGGCGACCTTCTGGCGTTTTTCCGCGCACAGTTAGGGTCTTTACTGGACCCGCTCCACGATGGGAAAAAGGTAGAGGGGTAGTTGGAGCTGGAAACCGATATCGACCAGGGACAGGTCGCTTAATCAACCTTAAGACTATTTCTATCCCCATTTCATTTTGATTTTGAACTGAATGAAAGGTGTGTCCACTTGACGGAATCTGGATGAGACCGGATTATGGCATCATCGCGCCATTGTTAATGTCGAAGGTCTGTCCGGTGATGGAGCTTTGCGCGTCGGAAATGAGGAAGCAGATGAATTTCGCAATTTCCTCCGGTTCGGACATTTTTCCGAGCGGGACCTCGCTCATGGCTTTCTGATAGGCTTCCTCCTTGGAGATACTCAGCGCATTGGCAAATCCCTGCAGTCCTTCGTGGGCCATGGCAGTATTGACCCATCCGGGGCAAAGGGCGTTGACCAATATTTTATCCGCCGTAAGCTCCGAGGCCAGAGAACGCATCAACCCAAGAAGCCCGGCCTTGGAGGCGCAGTAAGAGGAATAGCCGGGAACCCCAAATCGAGCGAGAATCGAAGACACGAACAGGATCTTTTTATAGTCCGCATTATTTTTTTTGAGAAGGGGGAGGCATTCACGCACCGTATAATAACTCCCCGTCAGGTTGGTATCGATCACTTCCTGCCAACGGTCTTTTTCTTCATAATGGTTTTCCCCTCCCAGCCCGGCATTGGCGATGACCGCGTACAGTGAATCCACCCTGGAATCCTTAAGCGCTTTGCGAATGTCCTCCGGATGTCTTATGTCGCAGGAATGAATCTTATGATTTTCCGGGGAGGGAAGCGATTTACGGGTTTCTTCCAAGTTGGAAACGTTGCGCCCTAAAAGGATCAAGGGATATCCTTCACCGGCCAGTGTTTGGGCAGTGGCCCGGCCGATTCCGGTTCCCGCTCCTGTTATGACAATCGTTTTGCTCATCAACAATTCCTATTCACAATTACACGGGTTTAACGGGGTTGTCCTCATTGGGTTTCATGAGGATTCGGATGAAATCCGCCAGCTGTCCGGCTTTTTCTTTTTCCTGCGACTGGTTGTAGGCATGGATGAGGTTGTTCATCATACGTACCAGGGTTTCCCGGTTCGTTGCCTTGGCTAAATGGTGCTCTTCAAAGTGATGTCCCAACCTGGTGATCAGCCCGATGCAGTCTTCCCGAATCAACCGGCGCCCCCCATGAAACGGATCGAAAAAGATGGGATCTTTGGCCGCATCGAATTTGGCAATGTAATGCCCGGGCAGCCCCACGCCTACAATGGGCTGTCCCAGCCTGCTCCCGACCAGAATGCACAGGGCCGAGAGGGTGATGGGGATGCCCGTTTTTCTCTCCAGAACCTTGTTGAAATAACTGTTGTCCGGATCGGAATAGTTCTTCTCGTTGCCCTTGAATCCTTTTTCTACGAACAGAAACCGGGTCAGCTCAACCACGATGGTTTTGGGTGAAGCCTGGGGAGGTATCCGACTTGAAATCTCCCGAGCGTACCCGTCCAGGGTTTCCCGGATTTCCTGCGGTTGGGATTCCGGGTAGCCGTACTGCATGAGCAGGAGCATCCCTTCTTCGAGATCGAAATAGCCCATAGGAGCTGAAGTGGCCAGTTGCCGGAATTTTTCTCCCAGTTGGATGGGGAAAAAAGCTTTTATGATTTCCCGGGCCCGGGTTCTCAGGGAGGCGTTTTCCTCCCGTGCAGCCATTTCGAGGAAGGGAATGGCATCGGCACCCAGTTCGATCAATTTACCACGTACTCGGGAACGGACGAACTCGTCCCGGTCGTCAATCAATTTGATCAGGTGGGTGATCTGGCTCTGCGGCTCTGAGTCGCTCATAAAAAATCCGAAATAAAACCCGGACAGATGACTCTGCCCGGGCCAGCAAAACATGTTCCGATCGTTTTTTAGAGATCGGGTTGCGGCGTCATCCTCAAATAAGGCTTGATCACCGTATGCCCCTTGGGAAACTTCGCGGGAATGTCCTCGGTTTTGATCGCCGGTACCACCACGCAGTCGTCGCCGTGTTTCCAGTCGACGGGGGTAGCCACCTTGTAGTTGGCGGTCAACTGCAGAGAATCGATCACCCTAAGGATTTCGTCGAAATTTCTGCCGGTGGAAGCCGGGTAGGTCAGGTTGAGTTTTACTTTTTTGTCCGGACCGATGACGAATACCGTGCGCACGGTCAGGTTGTCCAGCGCATTGGGGTGGATCATGTCATACGTGGTAGCGATTTTTCTTTCCGGATCGGCGATGATCGGGTAGTTTACCGTGCAGTTTTGCGTTTCGTTGATATCGTTGATCCAGCCCTTGTGCGAATCGACCGGGTCGACGCTCAGAGCTATGACCTTGACGTTTCTCTTTTCGAATTCCGCTTTCAGATTGGCCACCCGGCCCAATTCGGTGGTGCAGACCGGGGTGTAATCCTTAGGATGGGAAAAAAGGATTCCCCAGCTGTCCCCCAGCCACTTGTGAAACTCGATCGCTCCTTCGGAGCTCTCGGCGGTGAAATCCGGTGCAGTATCTCCTAATCTGATAGACATAATGAAAACCCTTTCCAAAAAAAATAACTATTGTTTTTTAAAGTATTTCAGCTGTTGATACCATAAATTCTAGGAGCATTCACCTGAAGTGCCCCCCTTGTGGTTTCCTCTGGCTTCAGGCTAAGAAATTGAAAAATAAACAAGGTATATTTCTCAAAGGAATTGGAAAATCAGAATATTGCCACTAATATGGGATGGCCGATTATATCACAAGCCCAATGACGGATATAAGAAAAAGAGTGTGGCTGTCCAGATTCCGGCCCTCCCGTGACGGCTCCATATATAGTAGCTTTCCTATTGGATGATAATGAGATTTCATTCGTTGCAAAAAATTATGCCAAGATAAATCAAGGCCTTCCCCATGCCCGATGAAAAAATAGCCCAGGCCCTGGAACTTCTGAAGAAAGTATGGGTTCTGTTTCTGGTCGCCCTGTACATGTGCGGATTTTATACCGAACTGCATTTTCCCGGGGTGAGGGAAAAACCCCTGGTCCAGGAAAAAGTTTTGATGGACGCGCAGAAGGTTTTGCTTTTCGGGTTGATGGTGGTGGGTTTTCTGGTCGATGTGGTGCAGATGCGGGAGGATAGAAACAAAGCGTTTATATTTTTGTTTCTGTCGCTGTTTCTAGGGGGGCTCGCCGGGGTCATCGGCGGATTGCAATTCCAGGCGATGGCGGCTGTGTTCGGGGTTTCTCCGTTGCCGGTCTCAGGACCCGGAACGTAAAAGGTGAGAGAGCCCGACCCGTGTTGACGGAACAAGTCGGAGAATGTACGTTACCAAAATATACACATATTATTAAGGTGGGCCGTTAGCCCAATCAGGCAGAGCAACTGGCTCTTAATTTGTAATTTGCCATTCTATCCATCTCTACCTACACTTCCTTTCCTTCTATTTTATTCTTTAAAACGTTACGCGGATTCAACTTGTAAGTGCAACGGTTAGTAAAGTGTTTTTTGTTGGACCTGGATGGGGCGGTATCCCCGTTGCCCACGATTTCTTTTGATCTCTAGGCTGACTGTGGATGAATGTACCTGAATTTCCATAGCTATGTTTTTTTGTGTGAAACCGGCTTTCATAAAACCGTGAATCTGGTATCGTTGTTCTTGGGTCAGCTGGGTGTAATGCTTCATAAGTACTCCTTGGATTTGGCGGTTTAAGAAACGCTGAGGATATTATCCCAGTTGGCCTCTTAAAACGTCTCCAAAATTGCACTTACGAGTTGAATCCGCGAAGTCTTCGGTCAACGCTATGAGCAGGGCTCGGTCATCCTGACCAGTAACCCGCCTTTTGTGGCGAGGACCAAAATATTTAGTTCTGAGAGACTCACGGGAGCTTTGCTGGATCGGATCACTCACCATGTCCACATCCTTGAAATGAATGGTGAAAGTTATCACCTGATACAAAGCAAAAAAAAATGGGGGAAATGACTAAAAAAAACAAAGGAATTTGCCTGTGGGCCCTGTGGAAAACCAAAAACC
>JAYZAN010000147.1:0-6338 GCA_036339675.1 Nitrospinota bacterium | reverse complement strand
AGGGATTGTTGGATGTCGACCCCTTTATTTCTGTCGATCAATCCGGCCTGGGCCAGTTGTTGCAGGTGGCCATTGAAAAAGGTCGGGGTGTCAAAGAAAATCTGCATATTGGAGTTTGTGGGGAACATGGGGGTGACCCGGAATCCATATTCTTTTTTCATAAGCTGGGGCTGGATTATGTGAGTTGTTCCCCCTTTCGTGTGCCCACCGCGTTGTTGGCCACCGCCCAAGCCGTTATTCAGGAGCAATAGCTCGAGGCTAAGTTCCCGCCCTCCTAAATTTACTTCTTATTCAAAAACGAGTTGACTTCAAACCCTGCACTTCCCATAATTATAAATTCGTTTAAACCAAAATAATCAAAACTTCCTGCATGCATTGAAGATTAGGATTCCGTGCCTCACTCCCCCTAATGCAATAGGCGGTATTTTCATGGCACGGGTTTGAGAAAATTCTCGAATGCATGGGGTAAGTTTAGCTGGAGAGTAAGATGAATATTTCATTAACCGGGATTACCGGACTGGTCGGTTCCCATTTGATCAAACAATTATTGGAAGCGGATTCCGGTGGAGACAAGCATGCCGTCAAAGCCCTCATCCGTGAGAGCAGTGTGGTTGAGCATTTGAAACCCTATGAAGACGTGGATTACGTCCTAGGCGGGCTGGAAGATCGGGAATCTCTGGCCAAGCTGGTGGAGGGTGCGGAAGTTTTGATTCATCTTGCACATTTTCCCGGGCCGGTTCAAACCCCGGATGAGTTGATCAAAGCCAATGTCAACGGGTCTATCGATCTTCTGGAAGAAGCGAAGAAGGCCCGTGTGCAACAAGTGATTTTCATGAGTGCCTGTGCCGTGTTCGGACAGATACTCCCTTCTGTGAACGACTCAAACCCCTTGGATGAATCGCACCCGGTTCAACCCGGGACCCTTTATGGTTCTATAAAATCAACCATAGAGTCATTTTGCTTTTATCATTCCAGAAGCCGTGCGTTCGATGTCACCATATTACGTCCGGTGACTATTTATGGAGTTCGCCCGCAGATCGACAAGTCCGAATGGTTTCAAACCATCGACTATCTGGCCACCAATTATAATGTCGATCTGAAGGGCAGTACCAAATACGTTTCCGTGGACGCGGTCTGCCAGGGGGTCATCAAATCGATCGGGAATAAGGAGGCGGCGGGAAAAGTGTATCATCTTATCGATGGCCATATCCACAATCTGGAACTAGGGGAGATGATGGTTGAGATCATAGATTCCTTTGGGGAGGTCGAGGGAATCCGGGGAGAAGAGGGTGTTCTTATGAGCAATCAGGCCGCCAAAGATCTTGGTGTGGAATTTAAGGGAAAAGAGGGAATTAAAGAATACATTAAGCTGGTCCACGATTTGCAGACGCAATACGGTGGAGAGCGAAAAATTGACAACTGGTGATCCCCATCCCGATGCCAGGATCCCCTTCCATTCATTTTGTCGAAGCGCTGACCCGCAAAGGATTTGAATTTTTTACAGGAGTCCCCTGCTCCCTCTTGGCAGGACTGATTTCCAGTTTGGAAAAAACCCCCGGAATATCCTATATCCCCTCTATCCGCGAAGATTCCGCCGTGGGTCTTTGCGCCGGAGCCTTTATGGCTGGAAAGCTACCCGTTCTTTTGATGCAAAACTCCGGACTGGGTTATTGTTTAAACGCTTTCACCTCTTTGAACCTGATCTACAAGATTCCCGTTCTGGTTATTATGAGCTGGAGAGGATTTCAGGGCAAAGATGCGCCGGAACATATAATTATGGGAGAAATCAATGAGGACCTGCTAAAAACCGCGGGCATGGAATATGCCCTGATTTCCCGGGGGAATCAGGATGCCGTCCTTGACCAAGCCTGTAAAAAAATCAAGGAAGAAAATATTCCCTTTACATTACTGGTGCAGAAAGGGTTGTTCGATGAAAGGCACTGAAGCGTTTGAAGAGTTGATTCCTTTGTTGAGCGATGAGCCAGTGGTTCATGCCAATGGATATATTTGCCGGGAATCTTTCAAAGTGAAGGATCGAAAAGGAAACTTTTACATGATCGGGTCGATGGGTCTTGCTTCTTCCATTGGCCTGGGGGCGGCCTTGTGCTGTCCGGATAAAAAGGTGATCATTTTCGACGGGGATGGAAATATTTTAATGTCTATGGGAAATTTGGCTTTGATCGGCGCCACGGCCCCTAGGAACCTGGTTCATGTGGTTTTCGACAATGAAGTTTATGAATCAACAGGAAGCCAACGCTCCCTTTCATCAGATGTTCAGCTTGAAAATATCGCGAAAAGTTCAGGCTACCGGTTGGCCGTTCGGGTGGATAAAAAGGACGAGCTAAAACCCGTTTTTCAGAAAATGCTCAAGGAAGAGGGCCCCTCATTTTTATTGATTAAAGTTGAACCCAACTTCGATTCCGCTACCGGTCGAGTGACCCATACCCCGGAGGAGATCAAATCCCGCTTTATGGATTCGTTGTGTTCCTGAACCATTTCAGTTAGAAAGACAAAAAAAAACGCATGTGTCGCCACATGCGTTTTTTATATTGGAACCGCGCCAGGATAACCCGGCTCCCACCAAATTTTTAAATAACCATGGTTAAATGGTTTCTTGAACCATTTCCAGGATTGCGAATGGTTACTTCCTCTTTTCCCAGATAGGCCGTTACCGGGGGAGGAGGAATTAGATTGGACTGCGATTCTTTGGAAACAGAATATTTTGATTCGGTGGTTCCACTTGCATTCAAATCTTTATTGGGTTCCCCTGCCGCGAATCTGTTGACAGCGGTGAAAGTGCTCAAACTGGAAATATCCATAACGCCCACTTTCCACCTTTAAGCCTCAGGCGGATCACTGCTTTGAAAATTTTCTATTCCATTCTGTATAGCATGTTTCAGTCTTAATTCCGCTTCGGGTGGAAATTGTCGGAGCACTTCCCGGGTGGTGGTGTCGACCACCTTGAGTACAAGCACATTATTATCGGTCAGATCAAACTGTCTTTGATGGTTGCTCTTTTGCTGTACTTGGGAAGGGATGGGACCTTTAGCGGCCGATGTCTCGACGGATGTCGATCCTTCCGATGCGAGTATTCCTTCAGACGAAATGGTCACAATGTCTTCTGCCCCAAATTCAGGAGCGGGGGAAGAACTCGAGTTGCCTTCGTTTGACGGACGCGGACGTGAGGTTTGTACGGAGGCCCGGACTAAATTATTTATGGCTTCCAGTTCCATGATTCACTGCCTTAAAAATTTTTATAAACACTTATAAATAAAAGAGTTAAAGATTTTCTCCCGGGACTATGGAGTCTAAAGGGAGAGATCGCATTCTTCTTAACGGCGACCTTAGCCAAAACTTTATAGAAATATCCCGAAAAACTGAAAAAAATATTACTTCGCCAAAATTGCTGTATTTTGATTTAAGAGCACCTCTAAAAATGGTGATATGAGGGGGGGGGAAGGGTCGTGGACATCGGCTCGGGTTTTGGGCGATTTTATTGAATTGGCTGGGCCAAAAGGTTATGATAGCCGTTTTTAATAATTGTAAAAAAAAGAGTGTTTTAATCGATTCGGGGTTCGTGCCCCCGTCGGGATTTTGTTCGGATTAATGAATGGGTAGGAAAATGAGAGAAAAATGAAAGATTTCGCTAAAATCCTGAAATACGCGTGTCCCTACACAAAAAGCATCGTTTTCGCTTTTCTTTGTTTGGTCCTCACCTCGGTGATTAGTCTGATCTTGCCGTTGATCGTTCGCAATATGATCAACGCTGTCATGATATTAAAAGACAGTGAGGTGCTGAACGGGTTGACCCGGGATCTGGTTATCATTATTCTTTTACAGGCGGTTTTTGCGGTTACATCCAATTACATTCTCGGTTTTTTGGGACACAGGGTCACCACGGATTTTCGAACGGAACTTTTCTCTCATATTCAATCGTTGTCTTTACGTTTTTTTCACCAGCACCGGGTGGGGGAGGTTCTTTCAAGAATGAGTCACGATATTTCGGTGATCCAGAATGCGCTGGTTTCGATTCCGGTGGCGGTCCTGCGCCAGACGATCACCCTGATTGGGGCATTGGCCATTATTTTCTATTTGAATTGGAAACTAACCGGATTGATTCTCATCGTTCTTCCCCCGTTAATGTTGTTTGCACGGTTTTTCGGGAAACGGTTGCGAAACCTTTCCGAATCGGTCCAAGATAAGCTCGCTCAAGCAGTGGTGGTCCTGGAAGAGGTGGTTTCTTCAATCAAGATTGTAAAATCTTTCACCCGGGAACCCTATGAAAGGGACCGTTTTGAAAAGGAAATCGAATCGGCTTTCGAGACCGCTGTTCGTAAATTGAAAATTTCCGCGTTTTTCGGTCCTTTTATATTGGGACTCACCTTTCTTGTTTCGGCTCTTCTGATCTGGTATGGCGGCCACCAGGTCATGCAGGGAGGAACCACCCCGGGCGAGTTGGCGGCGTTTTTCCTTTACGCGCTTATCATGGCTGGGCCCATAGGAACCTTTGTTAGGATCTATACCCAGATTCAGGAAGCTCTTGGAGCCGTTCGCCGGGTGTATGATATCCTTGATACCCAGCCCGAAATAAAAAATCCGGAAAATCCGATTCCGCTATCAAAGATCGAGGGGAATATACGGTTCGAAAATGTTTCCTTCGATTATCAGGAGGGGGTGGAAGTATTAAAGCAGGTCAGCTTCGATATTCTGCCGGGGCAAACCATTGCCCTCGTGGGTCCCAGCGGAGCCGGGAAGTCCACTCTCATTCAACTTCTTCACAGGTTTTTTGACCCGAATTCCGGCAGCGTCCAAATTGAGGGAATCGATATCAGAGAGCTCGACCGGTCCAGTTTTCTCAGCCAGATCGCCCTCGTTCCACAGGAAACCCTGTTATTCGGAGGAACCGTTAGAGAAAATATCCTGTACGGAAAACTCGACGCGACCTTTGCAGAACTTGTGGATGCGGCCAAATCGGCGCATGCCCATGAATTCATATCCAAGTTGAAAAATGGTTATGATACCCCGGTGGGTGAAAAGGGCGTCAAGCTTTCCGGCGGCGAAAGACAACGAATCGCAATCGCCAGGGCGCTTCTTAAAAATCCGAAAATTCTGGTTCTGGATGAAGCCACCTCGGCCCTGGACAATCAGTCAGAATATTTGATTCAGGAAGCTCTTGACCGCCTGATGGTAAACCGAACCACCTTAGTCATTGCCCACCGGTTGAGTACCGTTCATAATGCCGACAAAATTATCGTCCTTGATCAGGGACGGGTGGTCGAAATGGGGAACCATAAGGAATTGATGGTCAATGAGAATCTTTACTACCATCTCTACACCATGAAAATGATTGAGACCCAAACCTCCCCCGCCAGAGAGACTTTTGGCGATACCGGGATGGCCCTTTCTTCTTAATTCCAACTTAAAATCCTGTTGGCACATTCTTGAAATTTTGGTTTCAAAGTGGATTTTAAAAGCCTTGCGTGAAAAATCTAGGGCCGGAAGAATGATTTGCGTTCAGAGGTTTTGATCTTAAATTAAAAGACCACAGGGTGAGCAGGAACTCGGAGCGGCGCAGTGTGATCTTATTAAATTGAAATTACTCGCCGGGGTCGGCGCTATTTAAAAACACGACGCCATGGGCTTTTTTTTCTACATCGCCTTTTCGGTATATCCGAACCAGTCTTTCGACCAGTTCTTTTAACGTTTGATCCTCTCCGTAGGGAGACATGTCCTCATAGGCGACGGCTCCCGCAACATCCTCTGCGGAGTGTTTTCCTTTTTTCATGGGCCCTTTACCCAGCAACAGCCAGATAATATTGATATTGGTATGCTGGTAAAGCTTGGCGATCGTATCGGCGGAAGGTAAGGTAGGGACTTATTATTTTCAATATCAGACAGGGAACCCTGGGAAATTTATTAACTTCGCCAATTCATAGGACTTCATGGGCAGAGTCTTTTTCCATTGCCGGAGCCGGTCCCCGAGAAAATCGGCAGTGCCTGATTTTTTCTCTTGCATAATTTCGGTATACCATGTAATTGGGTCGATGGGCACAATTTTTCTGGCAACCGGGCAACACCCGGAGGTCAGCGTGACGCTGGACCCAATAAGTTAAATTTTATCTCGCGCTCAGAAAGTTAAAGATAATGCTTTAAGGCTTCGCTATTTGCCCTCACGGCTAGTGGGGGGGGGGCCAAGACGCTTCGAATCTAGGATTGATAATATTCTTTTGGGAGGAGGATTTGAAAAAATCCAATAATCTCTTCGAACATATAATGGGTGGAGAGAAAATTATAAATTTCCGGGGCGTATCGGGACAGTCGCCTTTCTTCTTTTCCGT
>JAYZAN010000146.1:0-6583 GCA_036339675.1 Nitrospinota bacterium | reverse complement strand
ATAGTTCGACCTTCCTAGCCCGCATATTGCATGAGTAAAACATAGTGGAAGGCCTTCGGCCTCTTACCCCCCTCCCTCATTCTCGCCTTCTCCCGCGGGGGGAAAGGAACATTTTTTTCCCTATTCCTTGACGGGAGAGGGAGGGGTGAGGGTGATTCAACAGGGTTTTCCAATCTTTATCCTACAAGGCATGCAATATGCGGGCTAGTGTGAAAGTTAAGAGTAAAGAATTTTAATATAAAATACCATTTTTATCCGATGGGAAAAATTAAAAAAGTTCAAAGGACGAGAAGTTTCTGAGGATTTATCTTAAACAGGGGTGGGGGCATTGAATGAAATTGGAGTATGGGGAAGTTCGATCACAAATATCGTGCCCTTTGGATAGTGGTCTTTAACCGAGATACTTCCATCATGATCGACGATGATACGGTTCACGATAGCGAGACCCAGACCGGTGCCCCGCTTCTTGGTGGTAAAATGCGGGCGAAATAACTTATCCCGGTCTTCTGCGGCGATACCCATACCATTATCTGAAAATTCTATCCGTGCCTTGGATTCCATCAGCTGGGTGGATATTTCGATGCAGCCCTCTCCATTGAGGGCATCGAGCGCATTCTCAAACAGGTTGATGAATACCCGGCGTATCTGTTCTTCATCGATATTCAACTGGTGGATATTGGGGTCATAGTTTTTCTTGATTGTGATTTTCTGATCATGATCAGCGTAGAGGATATAAACATCGTCGATGATCTTGTGTAGGGAGGCCATCTTGGGTTTCGGGGTGGGCATTCTCGAGAACCTTAAAAATTCGTTGAGAAGGTCCTTCATGGTTTCGACTTCCTGGGAAATGATGGTGATGCTCTCCTCAAAAACCTGAGCAAATCCTTTCTTATCCTCGTAGAATTTTTTACGCAATCGCTGTGTATTGAGTTGAATCGGGGTCAACGGATTTTTAATTTCATGGGCGATTCCCTGCGCCACCTCCTTCCATGCCGCTATTCGTTGCGTCTTGACCAGTTGGGTCAAATCCTCAAACACGATCACAAGCCCCAGATACTTTTTACCCGCGTCTCTCAAGACCTGGATATTGACCAGCAGGGTCACATTGGAGTCCTCGACCCTAATCTCGATCTGTTGTTCCTGCAGTTCCTGGCGCTGTTCCTTCATCCTCCGGGTCATTTTTCGAATGGGTTCCTGGTAGGAAGGATCGAAGACATCCTTGTAAGTGGAACCGAAGGCTTCTTGGGCCATGATATTCAGGATTTTTTCAGCCGCTTTATTGAAAGTGGTGATGCGTCCCCGTTTGTCCACCGATATGACGCCCGCGCCGATATTCTCCAGGATGGTTTCAATATATTTCCGCCTGCGTTCGAGTTCGATATTGGTAAGCTTCAGGTTTTCATGGGCCTGTTGAATATTGACTCGGCTCTCTCTCAGTTCCTGGGTCATCGTGTTGAACGATTGGACGAGAACCCCGATTTCATCCTTGGCCTGGATTCCCAGCTGAAAATCAAGATCCCCCTCGGCGATTCGGCGGGTGCCTTCCGCCAACTGCTGGATGGGTATGGTGATACCCCGGGCCATGTAAAATCCCAGCCAGATCGCCGAGAACAGGATTAGCAGGGTGATCATCAGGAAGGTGATGTAATAGCTGGCGCTGACGGGCAGTTTGAGAAAACTCTGTTGCTTGTAATTTTCAAACGTATTGCGGATGTTTTCGATTTTCAAATAGGTCTTGGGTGGAATCGGCGTCAAAGAAGCGATATAACCCCATATGGAGACTTTCCCGTCAACTTTTTCCGTGAGTGGGACCGCGACCGCGAGAAAGTTTCCTTCCCTGGAAGCCAGTAATTCGGATATACCCTCATCATCCGTGTTCTTTTCTAAAAATTCTCCGCCGTCTAAAACACTGCGGAACCCGTTTTCGATCATCTCCTCATTGCCCAGCGATTTCTTGAATTCTGAAGCAACTACTATCTTGTTATTATCGAACACGATCAGTCCGCCCAGATTGTACTCTTTAACTTTTTGCCGGATCAAACCATACAGCCGGTTCCGGTTTTCCTGGAGGTAGAGTTCCCGTTGAGTGATAAAACGTTCGATGATCCGGGTCTGTGACAGGGCCTGCCTTTCCCGATGGGAATAGTATTCGCGGGCGAGGTCCATGGACTGCTGCAGGGTCTGTTCTACCTGGATGTTGAACCAGCTTCCGATACTGTAGGTGAACAGTTTGCTGGCCACTGTGAACAGGAGGATGGAAGGGACTAGGGCCAGAATCAGAAAAGTGATGATCAGCTTGGTTTGAAACCTGGAGCCAAGTATATTGCTTTTGCGCTCATAGTACAGTTTGACCAGTTGCCGGATGATCAGTACGATCAGGACAAACAGAAGGATCAGGATGATATTGAAGACCGTGAGAACGGCGATGTTGGTGGCTACCGAGGTTGTGGTCTGCTGCTGCAGGAAGTAATTTTCGAGGAAGGTCAGGCCCACCAGCGCCAGAAAAATAGCGATGATGACCTTGCGGGTGCGCCTCCTTTTCAGCTTGACCTGCTCTTCCGAAGGGGGGATATAGGAATATGCGCTATTTGTTGAAGGACCGGATGACATGATTTGAAACCTCGGGGTCGTTCTTTTTATTTTTAAAGGAAGTCGAAGCTTCCTTGGAAAGAACCAGGTCGGGGTCGATGGAAAGGGGCGAAGATTCTACCCAGGAGGTTTTAAAATCACTGAACGGGACAAAGAAGAACAGGTAGTTAAAGGGGAACCAGAAACGGTCGGTTTCCAGATCGGCTTTGACCCGGATATAGTAGGTTTCTTCAGGGTCCAGCCGGTTGACCGTCCCGATGGGAATGTCCTCCAGTGTCAGCATCAGTTTTTGATATTTGGAATTGTGCCTTGTCATCAACCTGCGTTTTACGTTCTTCCCCTTGGCGGAAAACCGGTAAACTTTTTTCAGGGAGTCGTATTGCACGGTATGGCGTACCGTATTTTTGCTGAGCAGGCTGTCGGCCAAGATCGTGTTGTTGCTCCTCAATTCGATCGAATAGGTGAACGATATCGGAACACCGCTTTCAATGGCTTCCACGATGCTATCGGTCATCCCACCGACCAGCCGGGCGTGCATGGTGATTAGGTTCCCCTTGGTGGACACACCTATGTTGACCAGGTTCGGGGACTGGGCCATGGCTTCCGAAACTAGGGCGAAAAAGAACATCATGATCGCGATCAGGAGTCCCGGCCAGATGTTACCCCGTTTGGTTTTTAAAATACTGGAACGTTTCAATCAGTGCCTCCTCCAAAGGTATCTGAGGTTCCCACTCGAAAGCGTCTTTGATTTTTTTGTATGAGATTGCGCTTCTTCTTTGTTCGTAATCACGGGCCGGGGCGTGTTCCGCTTTTAGCTTTGAGCCCGATATCTGCAGTAACGTTTCATAGAGTGTGTTTACGGAAGTTTCTTTTTCCGTACTGACATTGAATATTCCCGAACACTCCGGGTCGAGAGCGAGCATATTTGCCCGGACCACATCCTTCACCAGGATATAATTCCGCGTTTGTTCTCCGTCCCCGTAAATGGTCGGGGTTTTATTCTCAAGCAACCGTGAGCAGAAGATGGCGACTACACCCGCCTCTCCATGTGGGTTCTGACGCGGCCCGAAAACATTGCTGTAACGGAAAACGACGGATTTCAACCCGCAGGTTTCCTGATAAAACCGGAGATAATTTTCGACACTCAGCTTGGAGATTCCGTAAGGATGGGTAGGCTTACAAACATGGTCTTCCCCCGCAGGAAAATATTCCTGGCCCCCGTAAATCGCGCCCCCGGTTGATGCAAATATGAATTTACCGACTTTTGATGATACTGCATTTGTAAGGAGTTGTAAAGTTCCTATTATGTTGGACTTAGCATCAAAAACGGGGTCGGCCACCGAATCGGAAACGGAAATCTGCGCCGCGTGGTGATTGATGGCGTCGAATTTTTCCTTATGGAGGATTGGTCCCACCCCGGGGTCCAGAATATCAATGGCGTAAAGCTCTGCCTCGGGGTGGACAAACCGCTTGTCCCCCGTGGACAGGTTGTCCAGAACGGCCACCTTGTGCCCGGCCTCTAGATAAGCATCCACGATATGGGACCCTATGAACCCGGCTCCCCCGGTCACCAGTATTTTCATCCTTTGAGCATCCTGAAAAGCTGGGTCAATTCGTACATGAGGTCCATGGCTTGGCGGGGGGTGATTTCATCGGGTTTGATTTCTTCCAGTTTCTGAACGAGCGGGTTCTCGGAATTGCCGAACAGGTTCAATTGTTGCAGCTTGTTTTCCCCCGGATCGTTTTCTGAAAGGGAAATTTTAGGCCGGCCGATTTCGTCGAACTCGCTTTTCTCCAGATTGGACAGAACTTCCCGCGCTCTCGCTAATACCTGTTTGGGAAGCCCGGCGAGCCGGGCGACCTGAATACCATAGCTTTTATCCGCCCCCCCGGGAACAATTTTTCTCAGGAATATGATTTCATCATTCCATTCCTTGACCTGAACATTGTAGTTCTTGACCCCCTCGAGAACCATGGCGAGTTCCGTCAGTTCATGGTAATGCGTGGCGAAAAGGGTTTTGGCTCCGTTACCCTTTTCCGCTCGATTCAGGTATTCCACGATTGACCAGGCGATGCTGATACCGTCGAACGTGCTGGTGCCGCGGCCGATTTCATCGAGAATGATCAGACTGCGGGCGGTGGAGTTGTTGAGGATGTTGGCGGTTTCATTCATTTCCACCATGAAGGTGGACATCCCCTTGAGGAGGTGGTCCTGGGCCCCGACGCGGGAAAAGATGCGGTCAACGACACCGATCTCCGCCTCGTCGGCCGGGACGAAACTCCCGACCTGCGCCATCAGCGATATGAGCGCCACCTGTCTCAGATACGTGGACTTACCGGCCATGTTGGGTCCGGTGATGATCATGATCTGGTTGTCCGTGCAGTCCAAAAGCGTATCATTGGAGATGAATTGATTTGCCGGAATGATATGCTCGATGAGGGGATGCCTTCCGCTTTTCAGGCAAAGAACGGGCCCTTCGTTGATCGAGGGGCGGCAGTAACGGTACCGATGAGCCGCCTCGGCAAAAGAGAACAAGGCATCGAGCTCACCTATGGTCCTGGCCATATGCTGGATGCGGTTTCCCTGGGCCGCGATTTTTCCTCTCAGGGTCTGAAAAATCTGTTGTTCGAGTTCGATGATTTTATCCTGCGCCCCGGTGATCTCTGTTTCATACTCCTTCAATTCTGGGGAAATGAAACGCTCGGCGTTCACCAGCGATTGTTTTCGGATATATTCCGCCGGAACCCGGTCCAGGTTTTTTTTGGTGATCTCGATGTAGTAGCCGTAAATTTTGTTGTATCCCACCTTGAGCATGGAAATTCCGGTACGCTCTTTTTCGCGGGTTTCCATGGATGCGATCCAGTTTTTTCCTTCCCGGCTAATGGTCATCAACCTGTCAAGTTCTTCGTGGCAGCCGGATTTGATCATGTTGCCGTCCTTGAGGTTGACGGGAGGGTCATCCACGATTTCCAGGTCGATCCATTCCCACAGGTCTTGGAGATTGTCCCAGGCGTCTGTATAACTTCTTATGGAAGAGGTTGGACACGGGTTTAATAGTTCAATGATTTTCGGAAATGTTTCAATCGAATTTTTCAAAGCGATCAGGTCACGCGCGTTGCATACGGAAAGAGAAATCCGGCCGAGCAGCCGCTCCAGATCATAGATGCCTTTGAAAAGATTTCTCGCGTTTTCCCGGAGGGGAACATTCTTCTTAAACTCGGCAACGAGATTCAGACGGTTCTCAATGGCTTTCAAGTCCACCAGGGGTTTCAGGATCCAGTCTTTGATACGACGTGCGCCCATGGGAGTATTGGAAAGATCCAGCAAATCGAGGAGGGAGTTCCTGCGGCTCCCTTCACTGGATTGAACCAGCTCAAGGCTCCGTACCGTGCTCTGGTCCAGCAGCATGTAATGGTTGATACTGAATGTGGAGATGGAATTGATATGATTCAGGGCCGTCTTCTGGGTTTCCTTGAGGTAATGAATCAGGGCCCCCGCAGCGGGAATCGCAAACTTCATGTTCTCGCATCCGAATCCCTCGAGCGATCCCGTTTTGAAATGCTCCAGTAGAAACCGGTAAGCTTCTCCATGGGAATAGGCCCAGTCTTCGCAGGGATGAGTGCTGCACTCTAAGTCCTGGTACCAGCGGGGGCCGTGCCCGTTTTCTTGGAGGTTTGTTTTCGGTAGTAGGATTTCTTTCGGGTCGAGTTTTTCCAGCTCATCGGCGAGCAGAGACTCGGCATTGTCGCCGTGAAATTCGGTCACTTTGAAGACACCCGTGGAAATATCTAACGCGGCAAGCCCCACGGCTCCCTGGCCCGGGAACAGGGAGACCAGGAAATGATCGCTCTTGGGATCGAGGAGGTTGTCGTCCAGAACCGTTCCCGGGGTGATGATCCGGACCACCTCGCGTTTGACCAGTCCCTTGGCGGTTTTAGGGTCTTCCACCTGTTCGCAGATCGCCACTTTTTTTCCGGCTTTGATCAGTTTGGC
>JAYZAN010000145.1:0-10357 GCA_036339675.1 Nitrospinota bacterium | reverse complement strand
TATGGTATCCACAATCCAAACTGCAATACTTTCTGAGGGGGTTTTTCCCAAGCTTTCCTTGTTTGGCTGGCAAAATAATGAAGGGCAATCATATGCATATCATCCCCTGGTCGTGTTGCCAATTATATTTATTTTTAACTCTGAATTTATTAAAGGAAATTTGCCTGCATTATGAACCTTTAAGTGAACCAAAGCATTTCTACGAAAAGACGCTGGGACTCCCGCAATCTCTTTATTGCAAAAGGAAATTAGCCCGGGCAATTTCCGAGGAAGAAAGAGTTTTCTGGAAGGAGGCGGGATCCAAAGAATCAATTTACGGAAGGCATTTGATCATCACTGCAAAAAAGTCTTGTGAATAAATCCGATTTTGGAGTTTTGATAAGTACATGGAAGTGTTTCCACGTGACAAAATACCCGAGAACCCGAAAATTTTCGTCATAAAACTTTGCTCCATCGGGACGGGGATTTACAACACTGCGGTTTATACCCCCCTGAAAAACAGTTTTCCCGGTTCGCATTTATCGATTCTGGTCGAACCCGCTTCCTACGATATCGTCCGACACCATCCGGATGTGGACAAAGTTCTTTGTTTTAAAAAATATTTCTTCTACCAGTTAGATTTTTATTTCAAACTTTTTTCCAGCCGGTACGACGTGGTGATGCGGCGCTCGCCAACCCTGATATCTATGAGTTTCTCGAAGAAGAACGATTTTTTTATGCGATCCGCCTCAAAGGCAACAACCTCTTGCATAAGAAGATTGAGCATCTCACTATCTGGCCTGTGGGGCGCCCATCGTTGAAGCCAAAGGTATTTTACGAATCGTTTATGTATCAGGCCCAAAGCCGGGATAAAGCTCGCCGTGTCGTGGCCAAAGTGGAATGGCATTATGGCGAACTGTTTCCTGGAATCGGTTTTATCGTAACCAATCTAAACTGACACTCTAAAGAGCGTGGTTCGATTTTACAACTTACGGCGGCTGGCGTTACCACGAAAAACCAAACACTGGACCTTGACCACTCTATGGGAGAAGTTGATCAAGATTGGGGCAAAGGTAGCCCGGCATGCCCGATACATTACGTTTCAATTGGTCGAGGTCGCCGCTCAGAAACCTTTTTGGATCTGTTTTGCAAAGGACTGACCGTTTGCGGCTTTTGCCGGAGACGGGATAAGCATAGACAGAAAGGAATCGTGAAACAAAAGCAAGAGGATAGGTTCGTCTAAAAAAGCCCGATTAACGTGAATTCTTCACTGGAAGGACGCGAATGTTGACCAAGAAGGCAAAAAGTGAGAAACTCCGGAGCAAATCCAATGAAAAATTTTTATCCCAACAGGAGATTCGCCTTATCAGGACTAATTTCTACGAATTTTAATGTTCATATGGGAAATCTCGGTTTATATTAAAGGCAACCGTTTTGCCGTTTATTTCCCCCATCCCAATATCAAGGACCGCCTTGAACGCAAGCAAATGTTTGAATTTTTCCTCGTTCCATGCAAATCGTTCACCGCAACCATCGACTTTGCGGAAATGAAAGGGAAATCCGATTTGAGGAACGGGGATGTGAAAATTTCCTGGAAAGAGATGTATCACCCCGGAAAATCCTTTGCTTACAGGGTGGGCTATAAAGAAAAGTCCGTCGTTTACGCCACGGATGCGGAATATAAAAAAACTGGGGCCGGAGGATTTAAAGCCGACCGTCGACTTTTTCAAGGATGTCGATGTGTTCATCTTCGATGTCCAGTATACCTTCAGCGAGGGACTGGAAAAAGAAGACTGGGGCTACAGTTCGACGTTCATAGGTGTTGATCTGGCGGTGGAGGCAAAAGTCAAGAAAATCATTTTTTATCATCATGAGCCCACCTATACGGATTTTAAATTGAGGGAAATTTTCCGCCAGACGGAAAAATATCTGAAACTGGTGGGTTCCAATTCCCCGCTCAAGCTCGATCTGGCTTCCGAAGGTATGATGATCGACCTGATGCAGGGCAGATCATAGCCGGTTACATCCTGAGGATTTATCCCGGCCTTCAATCTTAAATGAGCTGAAGGCTCAGGACGTTTCTTCCCAACTCTCCAAAATATTTCCGTACGCACCAAGACGTTATGGCCGATCCCGACAAGTTCCGATTCTCCATTGATCAGGGGGGAACGTTTACGGATATCTACGCCGAAGTTCCGGGAAAACCGGGTTGGAAGGTCCTTAAAATTTTATCCGAAAACCCCGGCCAGTATTCAGACGCGCCTTTTGAGGGAATCCGAAGGATTATGGAGCAGGCGACGGGTGAACCTGTCGATCCGGACCGAATCGAGTGGGTCCGTATGGGGACCACAGTGGCGACCAACACTTTGTTGGAACGAAAAGGAGCCCGTACCGCATTGGTTATCACCAAAGGGTTCGGGGACCTTCTACAAATCGGAAAACAGGACCGGCCGGAAATATTCGATCTTGTCATTGAAAAACCCCGCCCGATTTTTGAAGCGGTTGTTGAAGTGGACGAGCGCATCCGTTTGGGATCGTCGGAAAATTCTTCAAAAGACCACCGTTTTCCCAAAGGAATTTCTGCCGCATCGATAGAAGTGTTGAAAGCTCCGGACCTGGATCAAATCCGAAAAGATCTGCAAAGGGTTCGAGAATCTGGGATCGAAAGTCTGGCGGTGGTATTGATGCACGCCTGCGTTTTTCCGGATCACGAGCGTGTCATCGGCGCTCTCGCCAAAGGGCTGGGATTTTCCCATATATCCCTCTCTTTTGAGGTGATGCAGAGGATAAAAATCGTCGATCGGGGTCAAACCTGCTGTGTCGATGCCTACCTGACACCCTGTCTTGAAAAATATTCTGAAAAGTTCCTCTCTACCTTGAAGGGGAAAACAACGGGTCATTTTTTCATGCAGTCCGATGGTGGACTGGTCTCCGCCGAATCGTTCTTGGGGAGCCGCGCGATTCTGTCAGGTCCAGCAGGGGGAGTGGTCGGCTATGCGCTGACCACTTACAACCGCGAAACCGGCCGGCCGGTCATCGGGTTCGATATGGGGGGGACCTCCACGGATGTATCGAGGTTTGACGGGGAATTCGAGTGGGTCCATGAGGCGGAGACCGCCGGGGTTCACATCCAGGTTCCGCAACTGGATATCCGAACCGTTGCGGCCGGGGGAGGGTCCCGCCTGTTTTACAGGAACGGGATGTTTTCCGTCGGCCCAGAATCGGCGGGGGCTCATCCAGGCCCGGTGTGCTATCGAAACGGAGGCCCCTTGTCTCTCACAGACGCCAATCTTCTCCTTGGCCGGTTGATTCCTGAATATTTTCCCAAAGTATTCGGTCCCTTTGAGGATGAATCGCTTGATATGGGTGCCGTCCGCGAAATGTTTGACGGCTTCACCCTTGGAATCAACCGGGAAAGAAAAAAATCTCCGATGGCTCCGGAAGAAGTTGCCCTTGGTTTCATCGAGGTGGCCAACGAAAACATGGTGCGACCCATCAAGGAGGTTTCCGTCGCCCGGGGGTTTGATATCAAAGAGCATGTTCTGGCCTGCTTTGGCGGCGCCGGGGGACAGCATGCCTGCGCGATTGCCAGGGCACTGGGTATTTCAAAAATTTTTATTCACCGGTTCGCGGGCATTCTTTCCGCTTACGGAATGGGATTGGCCGATCTCGTTATCGAACGTCAGGAATCCGCCAGCCGTGTGTTGTCAAAAGAATTATTGCCTGAACTTTCAAAGCGGTTGGATGCTCTGGCCGAAAGCGCCCTTCGTGAACTGCGGCTTCAGGGCGATTACCCAACCGAGGTCCGAAGATATTTGAATATGCGGTACCGGGGCTCCGATACGGTGCTGATGGTGATAGAACCTCCGGATAAAAACTTCCAAAGGGAGTTTCAAAAAACCTACAAGCGGGAATTCGGATTTGAAATTTCTCACAGGGATATCCTGGTGGATGATTTAAGGGTGCGTGTCACCGGGAAAACTTCCGGATTGAAAAAAATTGCCGTGGCTTCCGGCAAAGAACCCGCGAAACCTGCTACATTCAACTCCTGTTATTTTCGCGGCGGATGGCGAAAGACACCCGTTTTTCTCCTCGACCGGCTGGGTGCGGGAGAAATCATTCGGGGTTCCGCCATCATCATTCATGATAGCTCGACGATTCTCATCGAACCGGCCTGCACAGCAACGGTGAGTGAGTTCGGCGATGTGGAAATCAATGTTCAAACCCTGGATGAAGTTCCTATTACAGGAGAATTGGACCCGATCCGATTATCGGTGTTCGGCAACAGGTTCATGTCCATTGCCGAACAAATGGGAAAGACTCTGCAAAGAAATGCGATCTCCACGAACATCAAGGAGAGAAAAGATTTTTCTTGCGCCGTGTTCGGGCCGGAAGGAGACCTGGTGGCGAACGCCCCGCATCTTCCTGTCCATTTGGGAGCTATGGGAGAGGCGGTTCGTTATCAATTCGGACTTCATAAAGAGGATATGCAACCGGGAGATGTGTGGGTCAGTAACCATCCGATAGCGGGAGGAAGTCATCTTCCGGATATCACCGTGATCACTCCGGTTATCAGGGATGGCCGGCCGATTTTCTTTGTCGCCAACCGAGGACACCATGCGGATATCGGTGGGATTTCTCCTGGCTCCATGCCGCCGTTTTCCAGGTCCCTCGATGAAGAGGGAGCCTACATCGAGTCGTTCAAACTGATCGAGAACGGAACCTTTCAGGAGGAAGGCATCTCCCGGCTCCTTAGGGAGACCCGGGCCCTGGCGGATAATATTTCCGACTTAAAAGCCCAGGTGGCCGCCAACTTCAAGGGGATCGAGCTTCTCGAAGAATTGGTGGACAGGTATTCGTTAAAAACGGTCCAGGCTTATATGAAACATATCCAGGACAACGCCGAACAGTCGGTGCGCATGATGGTGAAAGAATTAACCCGAAATAATAACCTTGGAGAGAATGTGGTCATGAAAGCGGTGGACCATCTGGACGACGGCAGCGCTATCTGCTTGCAACTGACCCTCCACGGGAAACACGGTACAGCGGTGTTCGATTTTAACGGGACCGCTCTTGAGTTGGAGGGAAATTTAAACGCTCCCCGTGCGGTGACCACCTCAGCGATCCTCTATTGCCTGCGGTGCCTGGTGCAAAGCGATATTCCGCTCAATGAGGGGTGCCTTGCTCCCATTAGCATTATTCTTGAAGAAGGCTCTCTTCTTTCACCGTCGGAAACCGCGGCGGTGGTAGGCGGAAACGTGTTGACCTCTCAAAGGATTACCGACGTCATTTTCAAAGCTTTCGGGGCCTGCGCGGCTTCCCAGGGTTGTATGAATAATCTCACTTTCGGAAACGAACGGTTTGGCTATTACGAAACGATAGGAGGCGGGGCCGGGGCGGGGGACGGATGGCACGGCCAGTCCGGCGTTCATACTCACATGACGAACACCCGGATCACCGATCCGGAAATCCTGGAATCCAGGTACCCTGTACTGCTCCGCGAGTTTTCCATCCGCACCGGGTCGGGCGGCGAAGGAAAATTCCGCGGCGGCGACGGATTGATCCGCGACATCGAGTTTTTGGAACCGCTCAATGTGGCGATTCTTTCCGAACGGCGGGTCTATGCGCCTTACGGAGTGAACGGAGGAAAGGAGGGGACAAAAGGCAAAAATCTTCTGATCAGAAAGGATGGAAAAGAAATCGATCTCGGAGGCAAAAATGAATTTAAAGCGGAACCTGGAGACCGCATACGCATACTCACCCCCGGCGGTGGCGCCTCCGGACCATGTCCGGAGAGAAATGGCTAATAATTTATTCTTTGAGCGATGATCGTAGAGGGCAATGGGGGGTCCTAGTTTAGTCCCTCCCCATGTTGTGGGATTCAAATCTTTATGCAATTTCAACCAATCCATTACGTCTGTTGAATCCATGAATCCAATTAATTGGGATATTTTTATCAATATATGATCTTATTTATAGGAAAGTTGAATTCAAGTTTTATTGATATTAAGACGATTCAAATTTTTAAAATCACTTTGTCTTCTGTCCAGGCAGATTCGAGGGCCTGTTGGGTTTCGTCCAGCGGGCGGGTTGAGGTGATGAGTTTCTTGAGTTTGTCCTGGTGCCGGGTCAACAGATCGAGCGCCGGGGCGAACGGACCGCACCGGGAGCCTTGAAGCCGTACTTCGTCAACCACAAATTTTGTGGTATCAAATTCTCCCCCCACGGGCATGGCCTTCCCGCAAGTTGTTTTGACTGAAATCACTCCTCGGGGCCGGACCAATTGTTGAGCTTGTTGAAGGCCATTCTGGCTTCCCGTCGCGTCGATGACGATGTCCGCTCCCAGTCCTCCGGTTTTTTCTTTGACCAATTCCTCCCCGTGATCAGGATCGACGATTTCTTTCGCGCCAAATTCAAGAGCACGCTGTCTTTTATTTTCACTGCGCGAAATGGCGATGACCTTCAATCCTTTAATCATGGAGACAAACACGATCAGGATGCCCAGCCGTCCCGACCCCAGCACTACCACGGTTTCATCGCCTTGAACCGGGGTCATCTCGTAGGTTTGCAAGGCAGCCGCCAGAGGTTCGGTGAGCACCGCGGTGAACGGATCAAGGGCTTCGGGAATTTTGTGCAGTGTTCCCGCCGCAACCTTGACCTCTTCAGAAAAGGCTCCCGAATGGTTGATGATCCCGGTCACGGTTCTTTCCAGACAATGTCCTGGCATACCCCTTGAACAGGCCAGGCAGGGTTGAGCCCTCTTGTAAGCAATGCATGTGTTGTTGATTTCCGCCGTTACGCGCCGGCCTACCCAGCACTTATCCACGCCTTTACCCACCGATTTGACCGTGCCGACGAACTCGTGTCCGCATACAGCAGGAAGTTTGACGAGATAGTCTCCGGAAAACAACGCCAGGTCTGTCCCGCAGATCCCTGTGGTTTCGACCGAGATCACCACTTCATGGGCTTCAGGGGTCAGCTGCTCTTTGTCCTGGATTTCGATTTTTCCGGGGGCGGTCAGTACAGCTGATTTCATTTTTTTCGTTTTTTGGATTTTTTGTTCTGCCAGAGAATTAGCCAGTGCTGGAGAAGCCTGAGAGGCTGGGTCCCATAAAACTTTCGCCGTTTGAATTTTGGGGTCTGGTCGTGCTGGAGTTTGGCGATCACCGTGGATGCTGCCGCCTCTTCGAGGACGACCCCTCTCTGGGCATGCTCAAGTTTTTTTGAGGCGCAGACCCCTCGGAACGCCACCACCAGCCTGCAATCCAGCGGACGGTCCTCGTAGACGATGCAGGATTGTTCGTCATCCAGAAATGGGCAGGGTTGATTGACCACCAGCCGGTGCCAGTCCACCTGGTCAAGGTTCTTTCCGGAGGCCAACGTTTCCCTGATTCGTTTTATGGTGCGTTCGGAACGTTCGATGATCTGCTCCAGGTCGATCCCTTTTTCCTCGACGTGTTTGAGGATGGCGTCCCATTCCAGTTGAGTGACCGCCACCCCGGTGTGGCAACAATATCCGCAACCCTGTTTGCATTTCAACTGCCAGTTTTTTTCCTCATACCCGCGGCTCAGCAAACGCCAGAACGCGCGCAGAGGGGATACTCCTTCGGAACGGGCTAGAGCCTTTGCTTCCTCTGCGAGTTGCGCGTAGGTTTGCTGAATTTCTTTTTCGGTAAATCGCGATTGCAGGTACTGGCCCAGTTCGTCGGGGTGGGTCATCCCGCCTATGAACATGCCGTTTTGGTCGGTTTCTAATGGCATAAGTTAAATATCTCTTACGGGTTTTTAAAACACCCGATGAAACTTTCAATGGAACAATTTTTTTGAAACCGGTTTATAAAGGAAGGATGAAAGGGGCCGTCATTTTTTGGTTTTGGAGACATATTTCATTTGCAGTTCGTAAATCAACTGCTCCAGGAGTTTCATTTCGTCGTTGGACAGATTTCCGGTTGTTTTGTCTTTCAGCATAATAAGCATGTCGATGGTCTGCTGGACGGCGGGAAGGTTGGTTTCTGTTTTTCCGGTGGCGGGGTCGGGCATATCTCCGAGATGATAAAAAGCCGATGAGGTCAGTGACAGAATGAACGTGGAAAAATCGATTTTAAATTTTTCACCCCCAGCGTCTCCACCTGAGGGACCTTCCTGGGATTCGGGCTGCCGGTCGGCATCTTCTTTGGTCTGTGCCTCATCTTTCGAGAGTTGCGAGGAACGGGTATCTTTTATGACAAACCCTTCGCCTTCCGCTTTTTTATCTTCGCTCATTTTAAAACCCTCAAAGATGGATTGATTTTATTTTTCGCTGTCCTGCCCGATCAGCAGTCGCACTGAAAACCCGAGGACGATCATGATCAGGCCCACCATCAGGGGAAGATATCCTTTACCCTCGATGAACTCCATATAGGTTTTGCCAATGACGGGCCATTGACGGACCAGTCCGGCGGCAGTGAAAACCAGCCCCAGTCCGAACAGCGCCCTTCTCATCCACCGGACTGTGCGCTCCTCGCCTTCGGTTATCTCCGGATCATCCATACCCATGCACCTGGTCAACCTTTTTGCGAATTAGATTTGATGTTCGAAACCCGAATAACACTCGACAGCCCATTAATAAAAATAGCCGTCTTGATCACATGTCACTGATCTTTTAAACTGTTGGAATGCTATCAGATTGGAGCGGTTTGTGTCAAAATTAAGTGTTGAGGTTGTTGAGGGTGCAAGGTTTTGTTACTATGAGCGCCTAATGATTAATAAGGTTTTATTTTCATTACTTCTAGTTCTGTTCGCCGGAGCCTGTTCCACACAAAAAATGGCGATGCAAATGGCACTTCCCTTGGTTCAGGGACAATATGTTTCCATCCAGGAAGAGGTGGACCCGGAACTGGCGGAATGGGCGATTCCTGCAAACCTGAAGGTTCTGGAAGGCCTCCTTAAAAGTGATGAAACCAACGCGATCCTCCTGCAAACCCTGGCGGAGGGATTTTGCAGTTATGCCTTCAGTTTTGTGGAGGAGGTGGATCCCCAACGGGCGTCCCGACTATACCTCAGGGGGAGGGATTATGCCTTGCGGGCCCTTGAACGGGATCCCCTGGCTCCGAAACTTCCGGGTCTGAATCTCGATTTTTTGAATCTGGAATTGTTGCGGTTCGGTAAAGACGATCTGCCGGGTTTATTCTGGTCTGCGCAATGCTGGGGCGGGTGGCTGACGCTCAATCTGCATAACCCGGAAGCGTTCGCGGACATTTCAAAAGTGGAAGCTTTAATGAGCAAGGCTTTGGAACTGGACGAATCTTTTTACCATGCTGGCCCGCATCTTTTTTTGGGGACGTTTTATGGAAGCCGTTCACGGCTTCTGGGCGGCGATCCCGAAAAAGCGAGAAGGCACTTTGAAAGAAACCTGGAATTGACGGACAATCGGTTCCTGCTGACCCATTTTCTTTATGCGAAAACTTATGCGGTGCAGAACCAGGACCGGGAACTGTTCGACAGGTTGATCGACACGGTTTTTGAAACCCCTTCCAGCGTTTTTCCGCAGCAGAGGCTGGCCAATGAAGTGGCGAAACTTAAAGCGGAAAACCTCGCCGGCATGGTCGACGAACTTTTCTGACCTAAAAATGTTTCTTATGAACTCCAGACTTTATAAAGGAAAAAGAATCCGGAGGTTCTTTCTTCTGGTGATATGCGCAGCAGGTTTTCTTGCAGGCGGATGGGTGGACCCCGCGTATGCGGCACCAAAAAAACACATCATCAAATTTTCCACCCTTGCACCGGAAGGCTCCAGTTGGATGAATGAAATGCGTCTTCTGGCCAAGGAGACCAAAGAAGCGACTGAGGGAAACCTGGTTTTTAAATTTTATCCTGGCGGGGTCTCCGGGGATGAAAAGGATGTGATCCGCAAAATGCGCATCGGCCAGCTTCATGGAGCCGGGTTCACCGGGGTGGGGCTAGGCGAAATCCTTCCCGCGGTTCGGGTGTTCGATCTTCCTTTTTTGTTCGAGAATGACCGCCAGATTCAGCATATCTATGAACAGATGAGCGGATATTTTGTCCAGGAGTTTGAGAAAAATGGATACATCCTTTTGGGCTGGGTTCCCGTCGGCTGGATTCACTTTTTTTCCAGGGAAAAGGTCCAGACCGTCGACGACTTGAAGAAATCCAGGCCCTGGATGTGGGAAGGGGACCCGTTGATCCAAGAAGCCTATCAGGCCATGAACGTGAAACCGGTGTCGCTTTCGGTGACCGATGTGTTGCTTTCCCTGCAGACAGGGATGGTCGATACGGTCTATGCCTCTTCACAGGGGGCACTGGCTCTTCAATGGTTCACGAAAGTTAAATACATGAGTGAGCTTCCGATGGGCTATGCCACGGGAGGTGTTTTGATCAC
>JAYZAN010000144.1:0-20181 GCA_036339675.1 Nitrospinota bacterium | reverse complement strand
TCCCAGCGGATGGCGCTGGCTTCCATCTCCGCCAGCGGCAGATCGTAATTGAAATCGCCCAGGTCCGGATTTGCCAGGGCCAGAACCTTGATTTCGGAACCCCTGGCGAATTTTCTTTTGAAGGTGTATTCCAGAACCGACGCGCTGGGGGAATAAAACAATGGATGTTTTTCGACGATACCCGCAAAATAATCCCGGGCTCTTTGCCGGTGACCCAGGGGCAAGATAATCTTTTCCGACCCGGTAACGAATGCGCGCCAGACCTTTTTCTCCGGGAAACTCGGCGATCAGGTTTCCATAGGCCAAAAGACAGGAATAGGACGGGGGTTCTTCCGAACAAAGTCCCTCCGCCTCCTGGAGCACAGGCCCGTATCCTTTTCTCACTGAAATCAGGCCTTCCGCCGGGATCTCCCATATATCGATATTTTTTTTCCGGTTGGAGGTAAAGAAAAGTCTCCGGTTACTGGCCGGAACCGGGAAGAGATCATAATAGGAACTGTCCGTGAGTTGTCTCTCAATTCCCGGATTCGATCCGGTTACTTCTATGCTCCAAATGTTCGGGTTGTCGTCGATGGTCAATTGCCCGTCGAAGTTGGTATCGTCCTGATAGCGCGCGAAGAAAATTTTGTTTCCATCCGCCGACCAGCGTGGAGAGACATCCATCGTATCGCTTTTGGAGAGACGATTTTTTTTTCCGGTCACCAGATCAAAAACCCATAGTCCTTTCAAACCGTCTCCCGTTACATAGGCGAGCCTTCGTCCGCCTGGGGAAACCGCAGGATCCACCCCTCCGTCCTCCAGGACCAGATATCGCTTCCCGGTTTTCACTTCAACCCGGAACAGGGTTTCCTTTCCCGTTTCCGGATGATGGGAGGTGAAAAAAATATTCTTCTGGTCCGGAGACCAGACAGGATCGTCGTCCATGAAGTCGTCCTGGGTCAACCGGACCGGTTCAGGTGGGTTGTCTTTGGAACCTATTTTATTCAAATCAAGTAGATAAAGATCGCCCTTGGCGTCGGACCGGTTGGAAACAAATACGATTTTTTTACCGTCGGGGCTGATGGCGGGGGAGCTGTCGCTGGCGGTATGAAAGGTCAATGGACGATCGGGAGGATTGAGGCCCGGACTCAAATGTTTCAGCCACAAATCCAGGTTCCCTGCCTGGTCTGAGACAAAAATCATGAATTTTTGATCCGGGGAAACCGGCGGGGCAAAAACCTGGGTAGGATGGCTGGATATCTGACGGGGCCGATTGAATTCTTGAGCCCAAACTTCGTTCGCTAGGAACAGCGCCAACCCCCAGAAAAATAGATGGCTGAAAACCAAGGTTCTAATGGATATCAGTGACATTTTCGCGAGAAAAGGGATGAACCTAAGGATGTCCAAGGACCCCAATTATACTCCACACTAAACAGTCATTATAGGATATTTGCGGAATAGTCTTCCGGGCAGAGGGGAAGCCCTTTTTAGGCCAGAAACATTCCCTTGAAAAAAGTTCAGAAATGCTTTACAAAACGCTCTACAAGCTGGATAGAACAAGGGTCCATGTATTTTTCTACTGGGAGCGCCCACTACGTGGGAGAGAACGAGGAACATTGATCTCACCCTTAACGAACACCGTAAGCTCAAAAGCTGCCAGCCATTTGGCCCCGTGCCGAGCGGATGCAGCCCATTTCATGCTCCCCTCTGTAAAATCCTGAACGCAAACGAAAGATTACTGGTGGAATTTCAAATTAATTTTGAGGACATGAACTGGGTGGCCCTGGCGCCGGAATTGACCATTCTGATTACTGCATTTTTCATCCTGTTGATCGGGCTTAAAAAAACGTTCAATTCCAACTCTTACTTGTCCATGGCCTCCCTGGTGGGGATCGTCATTGCGTTGATTTTTTCCATATCCCTGTGGGGCAATGCCCCCAATGCCGGAAACGGCGCTGATCCGGGAATGTTCAGCAAGCACCTTATCCACGACCGGTTTTCCCAAAGTTTCAATATTATTTTTCTGGTCATGTCGCTGATCACCATATTCGGTTCGGTCAAATATCCTCAGTCCGACCACGAGAACAAAGCCGAATATTTTACGTTGGTCCTGATGGCCGTCGCCGGGATGATGTTTCTGGCCAAATCGGGAACCCTGATTACGGCCTTCGTGTCCCTGGAAATTTTTTCAATCGCCCTGTATATCCTCTGCGGGTTTTCGGCGAAGCATGGAACCGGGAGAGAGCAACCTTCCGACCTTAAGAACCTTTCCTGGGCCACGCTATCTTCCCAGGAGTCCACGGTGAAATACCTGTTGACCGGGGCCTTTGCCTCCGCCGTGCTGGTATATGGCATGGCGCTTATTTATGCCGGTACAGGGACCACCGAAATCCGCCTCATCGGCCAGTTGCTCCATTGCGATGAAAACGGCGCCTGCGAAAATCCCTGGAGCCGCAATGTGCTGGTGTATATCGGGATGGCCTTGCTGTTTGCAGGATTGGGCTTCAAAGTATCGCTGGTTCCTTTCCATTCCTGGACCCCCGATGTGTACCAGGGCGCGCCCACACCGGTTACCGGGTTCATGTCCGTCGCCACCAAAGCGGCCGCCTTTGCCCTGATCGTCAGAATGTTTTTCGTTTCCTTTCCTGGAATCCAAACGATCTGGATGCCGTTCTTTTTCGGGGCCTCGGTGTTGACGATGCTGGTCGGAAATATCGCCGCGATTTTCCAGAACGACGTCAAGCGTATGCTGGCCTATTCCGGAGTGGCACACGCGGGTTATTTGTTGATAGGTATTGTCGCCAACAGCCAGGACGGGGTCGCCAGCATCATTTTCTACCTGGGGGCATATCTTTTCATGAATATCGGCGCTTTTACGATCGTCTTTATTCTGGAGGGAGAAGGACGGGAAGGAAATTCCATTTACCGTTTCAAAGGTCTCGGCAAAAGAAAACCTCTGCTCGCTGCGGCCATGAGCCTTTTCATGCTTTCCCTTGCCGGGTTTCCCCCCACGGCGGGATTTTTTGGAAAGTTGTATGTGTTCATAGCCGCCATTCGTGAAGGATATATCCTTATTACCGTCCTGGCGGTAATCGCCACCGTGATCTCGGTCTATTTTTATCTGCGCGTGATTGTAATGATGTACTTCCACGAACAGGAAGATTCGGGCGCTCTCACCATCAACAAGGGAATGGGAGCGATCGTGACCGTAAGTTCCCTGGCGATACTTATAATCGGGTTTTTCCCCTCCCTCCTGATGCAGCTGGCGCGAAACTCCATTCCTTTTTAACTTCTTGCCTGTCCTCTAAAAGAGATTTATCCTTAGTAGAGGCCTTATTTAAACGGCCGAATTGCCGTTATTGATAACAATACCTCTCTTCATCGGGGACTCATGTACCTACGGCCGCGTATAGTTCTGATCACCAAGTTTTCAATATCCGCCTGCGAATATGAACCACCCACCCAGATGGAACGGCACAATTCCAATGTGGAGGCGGTCAACCTGAAACCGTTCGACGCCGAAGCCCGATACAACCTCGGGGCGACCTACCTGGAGTTGAAAAAACACCAAAGCGCTATCGAACATTTCAAAGACGCCGTCCGCCTGGAAAACAAACATTCAAAAGCCCACAGAGATTTAGGGGTGACCTATCTCATTCTGAAAAAATTTCCGGAAGCGAAAAAATCCTTATCCAGATCCGTTTCCCTTGATACCGAAGACACCACGAATCTCATTAATCTAGGAACCCTCTACATTGAAATGGGCAAACCCAAACGGGCCATCCGTTATCTGGAAAAAGCCCTGAAGAAAAACATCGATACCGCCCATTCCCTGAACAACCTGGGAGTCGCCTATGAGCAAATGGGGCAGGATAAAAAAGCAATTCAACATTGGAAAAAGGCGCTAAAAGCTCATCCGAAATTTGCGGATGTTTACGGCAACATCGGGGCCTTATATGAAAAGCAAGGGGAAAAGGCCCTCGCTCTTAAAAATCTGGAAAAAGCCCTGGAACTCAACCCGGACGATGCGGTGACCAACTATAATCTTGGCGTTATTTTCGCCAAAGAGAAAAATTACAAGAAGGCCCTGGGGTATTGGGAAAAAAGCAAGGGCATCGACCCGAACGACGCCCAGGTGTTAAACAGTTTGGGAGGCGTTTACGAAAAACTGGACAACAAAAAATCCGCGCTGGAACATTATCAACTGGCGGTAAAAGCAGACCCCCTCAACGCCGAAACTTATTACAACGTGGGCAGAATGTCGAATGAACTGGGATATAATAAGGAAGCCATCGAAGCATTCAGAAAAACCATAAAATTGGATCCTGACTTGATAGAAGCCTATTACCGGATCGGCTTCATCTTCGACAACTTTCAGGACGGAAAAAGCGCCATTAAAAACATGATCATCGCGGAGTTGTTCTACAAGAAAATGAAAAATGAGGAGAGGATCAAAAAAGCCCGCAGAAACGTGGAATTGCTAATGAAAAAATATTCCTACAGCGCCCGAGATTTCAAAACGATCACCCTTCCTGATTCCCTGCAGGACACCGGGATCCTCCACGGTTGAAACGTACGCCTGGACATCTTCTGTCAGCGTTCGAGGATAAAAGTCACCGGCCCATCGTTGACCAGGTCCACCTGCATATCCGCTCCGAATTTTCCTCCCTGGACCCTAAGCCCAGAACCGGATACCGCCTGAATGAATTGATGGTACAAACTCTCCGCCAGGTCTGGAGGCGCGGCCCCGTCAAATCCTGGCCGGCGTCCCTTGGAGCAATCTCCGGCCAGGGTAAACTGGGACACGACCAGAATTTCCCCCTGAATATCCCTGCAGGAAAGGTTCATTTTCCCGTTTTCGTCGGGGAAAATTCTCAGGTTCGCCGTTTTATCCGCCAGGAATTCGATCTGTCCGGGTTCATCATTCTTTTCAGCGCCGAACAGAATTAAAATTCCCCTGGATATTTTCGCGACGGTTTCACCATCCACTGTCACTGAAGCACGGGCCACTCTTTGAAGAACCAGTTTCATTTTAAAATCGAAAAAATCTTTTCAGGAGGGGAAATTATATCTTCACCGGGCGGAAAAAAATCTGACATTTGTCCCCTCCGCGCCGATCCGGACTTTTACTTTAGAGGAACATTTTGGACAATACCCTTCATAGGCATTGCGTTCCTTGTTGATATAAACCCGGCGGTATACATTGCAGCATTCGAACAGGATTCCGATAAATTTATTTTTCGTACCCATTTATTCTCCCAGCAGTTGAACCAGAACCTCTCTGGTTCGGGACCGGTTATCAAAATCGCAGAGAATGATCTGCTGCCAGGTTCCGAGCACCAGGGATTTATTCTTAAAGGGGACCGTCAGGGAAGCGCCCATCAAGGCGGCGCGAACGTGGGAAAAACCGTTTCCGTCCCCCCAACGGGCATCATGGGCATAATGCATGTCCAACGGCGCCAGGCGCTCGATGGCATCTTTCAGATCTGCAACGGCCCCCGATTCAAATTCAATGGTCGTGATTCCAGCGGTCGACCCTGAAACAAAGACCGTGGCATTTCCATCCTTAAAGCCGGACGCGAGGACCCGTTCGGCAACCTGTTCGGTGATGTCCAGGATATCTCCGAAACCCCGGGTGCCGATTTCGAACGTTTCTGTCTTGATACCCACCGTCATCGCAATCGGGCCAGCACTTTCATTTTGGAATCGATAAATAACTTATGGGAAATCCGCATGGCTTTCGTGATGCGCCTTATTTCCTCTATTTCATCGTGAGCCAGGTCTCCGTCGGCCCCGGCCATGGCAAAAAAGACATCTACCAGTTTTAAACGATCCTTATAGCTTATCAAGCGGTTGACTTCGGTGACCACCTCATGAAAATCGAACCCCTGCCTAGCCTGCTCTTCGATCACTTCAAATAGTATTTTCAACTCCCGCTCTTTGAAGGAAAATTGCTCTTTTAAAAACCTTTTCAATTCTTTCTTCTCCGAATCGTCTATATGCTCATCCACATGGGCGACGGATGCCAGCAATGTACCTATGAGGCATACAAAATAAATTTTATCATCAGGAAGTTCGATCTTTTCCCCGTTCTCGGATAATTTCAATTCGATTTTTTTAAACACTCTCCTTTTAAAATATTTCTCCAGTTCCGGGTTTTTCTCCCGGGAATGTTGAAAGAGGGCACCCTTCAACAAATTGCGAAATTTTCCCAAAGACCTTTTAGTGAATGAGGTTTGGGCAAGGCGGTTGGAAAATTCTTCGACCATCCGCTTTTCAGCTTCCGTGGGTTTGCGCTTGGAATTCAGCATTTCGCCCATGGCCCTTAGAATTTCTTTCTTCTCTTTGGGAGAGGACAACTCGGAAATCAGGCAGTAGAAAAGTTCATCCTTTTCTTTTTTCGAAACCGGCGCATCCAGATAAGGTTTCAGTTCGGCAAGATCGTCCCGGTCCAGGCCAAACTTCCTGTAAAAGGACTTGAGATGGTTGAGCTCGGAATGGGTCATTTCCCCATCCGCCCAGGCCACAGCGGTCAAAACTTTCAAGAACGTCAGCTTTTTAAAATAAGACATGATGGTTTAACCGTTTTCTCCAATGAGGTTTCGGCAGGTTCAGTCGAACCGGTTGACCCATAAGGTAATTTTTCTGTCAATTTTACTGATAACCAGTATATCAAGATATCCGTTTCGATCGGTATCGGCAAACGCCATCTCCAGAAAATGAGAACTCCCGGGAAGGCGTTTGAGGGAATCATCATTGAACTCCCAGTTGCCCCGCCCTGTCAGGAAAACAGTTTTTTCATCGCCGAGAATGAGGATATCCACCTGCCCGCTTCCGTTCGCATCCAGTAAATACACCCTGCGGGAGGGGGTATTCGGGAGCATGGGATGTTTTCTAATTTTAAAGTTTCCCAGCCCGTCATTTTCAAGAAAATAACTGAACCCCTGAGCCAGGGACGATCTCCGAGACCTTTTTCCATTGGTGACCAGAAGATCATTGTCCCCGTCCTGATCGAAGTCCGCCCAATCGGCATGAGTGCTTGGGTCCATGAACTGGGGAAGCGACGATCGGGTCCTGTCTATAAATTTTCCTAATCCGTTATTGATCAGGAGACGATTCTGATCATTGCCGTAGATCAGGAAAGCATCGACCACGCCGTCGCCATTATAATCTGCGAATGAAGTTTGAACTATCCCCTGTTTTAAACTTGGTAGAAGAATCGAGGTCGCATCACGGAATCCATTTTGGCGGTTATTGATAACCGCCAGGGCTTGAAACCGGTTGATCCCTCCCTTGGAGTCCAGAATTTTAGATCCGGTGAAAAACAAATCAAGATCCCTATCATTGTCCAGGTCGACCAAATCGACCCGGTTTACCCCCGGAGGAAGGGCTGGCAAAACCATTTTGGGGTCCACATAAAAATATCCTTTTTTATTATTCACCAGTAAACGGGCGGAACTGCCCTGGACCGATCTGGTAAGGACCACCAGATCATCGTAACCGTCTCTGTTCAGGTCCCCGGCAGCCAAGTAGCGAAGAAAATTGCCCATTCCCTTTTCCGAAACGGCATTCTTTTTAATGTGAAATCCTTTCTTTCCCCTGTTCAGCATCACTTCAATATGAGGTTTTTGATCCTTGTTCCGGGCCAACAGGATCAGGTCCTGCCCCGGGGCCTTATCCGCCCTAGCAAAAACCGCCCATTGGATGGCTCCGGTTGATTGGGGGAGATAATATTGGGTGGCGTCCCGGTAATGCTGACGAAGAGGGTTTTTCTTGAATACTCGTTTGGAACTACAGGACAAAAAGAGGAATGATAAGACCAGAAAAAACAGGAGAAGAAATTCAATCGAACAAGGATTTGGGCAATTCCGGTTCTTTGAGATTGACCTCCAATCCTTCATAAGCCGCGATAACCTTGGGAAACAATTTGAGCGCATCCGATTCGATTCTCTTGATGAATTCATCATTATGAGTGGGATCGTGATGAAAAAGAACCAATTTTTCGACATTAGCCTCCTTGGCTATTTTAACCCCTTCTCTCATGGTGCTGTGCCCCCAGCCTTTTCGGGAAAACTGGCCGTTCAAGCCATAATACTCATCTTCGGTATACTGGGCATCGTAAATCAGAGCATCCACATTTTTAGAAAGGTTCAGCAGGTTTTCGTCCAGCTTGTCTTCGTAATGTTCGCAATCCGTGGCGAAAACCAGGGAACAGCCGTTATGGCATTCAATTCTGTATCCGTAGGACCCCTGTGGATGATAGAGATCGGTCAGGGTAATGGTATGGTTTTTACCCTTAATTTTTTCGCCCGGGCGGATATTATGGTAATTGATCTGGGCGGCCATGATGTTCGTTCTCACCGGGAAACAGGGTGGGGCCATCTGATTGTTGAGAATTTCCTCGATAGGAGTGGGAAGCGTGTTGCCCCCATAAATATCGAACTCGTTTCCTTTAACATAAAAAGGGGCGAAAAAGGGGAAACCCTGGATATGGTCCCAATGAACATGGCTGTAAAGGATGGTTGCTTTGACCGGCATCTCCTTCAGCAGCTGATTGCCCAGGTATCTGATACCGGTTCCGGAATCGATAATGATCAGTTCGTCCCCGCATCGAACTTCCAGGCAGGTGGTGTTTCCGCCCACTCTCGCTGTTTCTTTGCCGCCAGATGGGATGCTTCCTCGAACACCCCAGAATCTGAATTTCATTCTGCAACCCTTCTTCTATAATGCGACCTTTCGGACCATCTGATAATAAACCGCTTCCATTCTAACAGGAAAAATCACCTATAAACAAGGGCTTGTAAAGTCAATGTCCGGGAACAGGAATATCTTGTTCCTTTTGAGTACTTTTTTCGTAAGAAGAAATTTGGCCTGACTGCCATTGGCCCACAAAAAACTTCTGAAACCCTTTTTTAAATGCCTCCATCACTTCTTCAAAGGCCACCTCCCTTTCTAGCAGTTCATTCAGAGTCGTCGTTCGTTGTATCAAGGCCTCCAGGTTCCTGGTTCGATCCTCGGAACTATTAAACTCGAATAAGGAGTTTAATGATTTCAGGTCACAGTCGATCAGCACCGAACCATGCTGTAAAAAGGCTTTATTTGTCCTTCGCTGGGCGCTTCCTATTAATTTTTTATTGTCGATAACTATTTCACAATGGTTTCTGGAAGCAAAACAGGCTGGCGAACTGGTTTTGCGGTCAAAAAGCGGCGGCCTGGTGGGAGCCAGTTTGGCGCCTTTCATCCCCATCTCCGCAAGGGACATCAACAAAGCTCCGGAAATGGTCTTATGAGATTCCATCAATCCGCAAGGGAAGCTGGCATGCGGAATGGGCGAAACAATACTGTAAGTCATTTCACTATGGTGTAATAAGGCCCGGCCGCCGGTCGGGCGAAGAACTACCGGAATGTTCAATTCCCGGCATTTCTCCCTATCAATTCCTTCCCATGACCGCTGGGAATATCCCACCGTCAAAGTCGGAGCCGACCACCCATACAATCTTAGAGTGGGAGGCGCATTCCCTTCATGGCAGGCCGCCAACATGGCTCGGTCGATATCCATGTTCCTTTGGCCTTCTCCACGGCAATCTTCAATCAACCTCCAGGTATCCAAAGATATTCAGCCTCTCCGCAAAAACGTGGTTTACCGAAAAAAAATATTTTTATTTAGTATCAAGGAAATTAAATCCTATAATAAATTTAAAAGGGACGCTAGGAATGGCTTCCCCCATAAGAAAATTCCTCCACCGAAACGTTTTCTACAATTATAATGCCCATTTTAATTTCCGCTCAAATTTCATCTTTCATATTTTTTCCCGCGGTTTTATTTTTTCTCCTGTTTTTTGAGGATTTCGCACGGGCTTATGAAGGATTTGCTTCGGAGCATCCTGTTCCTGTCCAGTGTCAATCCAGCTGTCATAAACCGGAAAATATTTCACGGGCCCAAAGGGATAAACTGGATAACAAGGAGTGCAAAGATTGTCATAGCGGCCCTTCGCAGACCGAACCGGTGTCCCCTTTCGACCGGCTCGGAAGTTCAAACCTTTTCAGGAGAAATATTGCCCATCCACCAAAACCCATACTGGTGAATCGCATTTCAAAAAAAAATAAGCCCGATCCTGGAGAAAGTTTACACGGTATGGCTTATGTCCAGGGGGGAGAATTTATCATGGGCTCCAACGAGCGCTGGGACGACGAAGCCCCTGAGCATATTTCCTCGACCTCAGCTTTTTATATCGATCTTTATGAAGTCACCAACGAAGATTATAAAGTTTTTGTTGAAGAAACAGGACGCGAGCCACCCTACCATTGGATCGACGGCGCCATTCTCAAAGGAAAGGAGAAGCATCCAGTCGTATATGTAAGCTGGTTTGACGCGAACGACTATTGCCATTGGGCGGGGAAGAGACTTCCCACTGAGCGGGAATGGGAAAAGGCCGCCCGAGGCGTTAAGGGATCCATCTATCCTTGGGGTAACATATGGGTATTGACCAAATCCAATAATCCTTATAAGCATTCAAAGGGGACCGAACCCATTGGTTCTTATCCAGAGGGAAGAAGCCCCTACAGATTATATGACATGTCGGGAAACGTCTGGGAATGGGTGGACAGCTATTACCTCCCACATCCCGGAAATCCCGTGCTGACAGGTGAATATGGGAAAGATAAAAGGGTCCTGAAAGGCGGATCCTGGTTCGATTGCCTATCTTATGGCTGCGGTTTGAGCGCCCCTACCTTTAACAGAAGTTTTTTTACTCCGGAGGTGCGCAATAACAGCTTCGGGTTCCGGTGCGCCAAATCAGAATAATTTTAACATTTATTGACTTGACTTGGCCTTCATTAGGGCTAAAAATGCGCTGATCCTAAAACATTTTATTGTTCCGGGATGGATTCAGGTAGAAGAAGCCTCAAACATGGAAAATTTGAAAACGGATCCAGACAACGGGAACAATCAAAAACCCCAGATCAGCCTGCCACGGAAAATAATAATCTGGGCCTTTATAATAGGTTTCTGGGTTTTCTTTTATTGGTACAAAACTCCCGAATTTACCCAAGACCAAGAACCGCCCCAAGCCTCCCCCAAAGAGCAAAAAGTCGCTCCCTGAATGCCGGTTCAACCGTGCCTTGGTACTTTAAGGTTCACTAGTTTTTATAAGTATCGAGGATAATTTTTTTATTGTCCCGCAGAAGGTCTAATGAATGTCGGCCGAGCTTTAAAATTAAATGCGATTCCATCCCGTGCTCCAAAATCAGTTCCGTCTCCGGCACTTTTCTTAAATGAACCGCCGGCCCCTCCTCCGGGCTTTCCAATGAGCTAGATTCCTCCAATTCGGGAAGTTTTCCCAAAGCGGATCTTGTCGGATGAAACACCATTACCCTGGTACTTTGTGTATGCTCTTCTTTGAGGGCCAGCCGTTCGGAAGTCTTTTTTTCTGAAGCCCATGGTAGAGGTTTTTCCAGATGACGATTAAAGTCAAAATAAAGTTTCTCTTCCGCGCGGTTACTGAAACCTTCAATTTCAAATCCTTTGCCGGAGAAAACCAACGGTTTATCGATAGTTCGAACCGTTTTTCTGATGGCGGACCCCAATTTCAACTGGAGCGCAGCTTTTACCTTTTTCGGCCCCATAATGTGGGGCCATTCATACCTATTTATGGATAGATACTCCGCATCAGATTTATAGGGTTCCAATTGTTCCTGAAGTTTTTCCTGTTTTATTTTTATTGCCCCCTCATCCACCTTTTCTTGTTTCAAAGGAAGGGACTGGGTCATATCGATTTCCGGCATTTTCTGGGTTTCAGCAAATTTTACGTGCGAGCGGACACGGCTGTTGATCACCAGAGAACTCGGCGGAACATAAACCGTTCCTTTATAACCCTGCTTTTCCGGTGTCGATGAAGAACACCCTGCTCCCCCCATGACAAGGGTGGCAATCAAAAGGAAAATCAATGCCGAAAATTTAATAGCCATATAAAGGTGTGATTAAATCCCATTTTAAAGAAGCGATACCTTTACATCGTCAACGAATCGTCCTTTCTTTAATCCATGTGGCCCTCACAGCTATTTCCGGGGGCCTCCTTCAAACTCCCCCGCCGGAATCTATCCCGTCAGTGTTTTGACACCTCACCCGCCTAACACTAATAAAATACACCATTTTTCCGGCTGGCACAAAGCTTGCTTTTATCAGTAAATAAGAGCAACCACCGTCAGGATGTGATCAATAATTTTTAAGACCAGGAGCTTACAAAATGAAACCGGCCGTTAAAACATGTCTAACCCCCAGAAATATTCAGTTTCTGTTAAAGAAGCTTGAAGCGGGAGAGATCTCCGCTGAGGAGTGCAAGGAAATCATCAAAAGAATCATGGCACAAAAACACAAACACCCAAATACGGTTAGGAAAAATGCGCCCTTTCAATCAGCCAAAACCTGGCTACTGAACCTAGGCGAAAAAATTCGCGATAAAGTTCTGGATCTCTCGCCTATTGATTCCTCACTGAACAAGGAAGAACTGTTGGGCATGGTGCGAAGGAGGCAGTTTTAGCTTCTTTTAAACACAAGAACCGTCAGGGTACAAACAGCCGTTATTAATACAGGCGAAAAGATAATGGGAATTTTTTCTTTCTAAAATTTTCACCCCAAGTTGGACTTAAAACCCGAAAACAATTCTTTAATGGGAGGAATGAGTTTTTCTTTTAGACTTTCGGGCACCCAGTTGATTTTTTCGACGGGCCATTTCTCCACTTCCTGGATATTGAGATCCGCTTTGGAAAAATGTAGGCGCAGCCCTTCTTCAAATCCATAAATAAGGGCATTTTCGAACACCTTTTGGTAAAGTTCATTGATCAGTTTCGGTTTGTGCAACCCCTCCATGAAGCGCCCCATTAATTCTTGAATGACGGGCTCTGCGTGTTCCACAAAATCTCCAGTCAACGCTTTCTCCAGCGTTCGATAAATGATGATGATATCCTGCAGGATGTATTTAATATCCTTGGAATCTTTCACGACGGGGCCCTTTTTCAAATCGAAGTACGCCTTATATTCCTTGATAATGCGGACCGTGTCATAAATGATGGATTCCTCCCAGGGAACATGGTTCCAGACGAAAAAAGCCCGCATCCACCTTACCCTTTCGGCGGCGTCTTCCATGTGCATGGTAAAACTCGGTTTTTTCAAACAACTGAAAGGCAGCGTTCCGCCCCACATTTTCAAGTCCAGTTCCAAGCCGAAAGGTTTGAAGGCGTCGCTATATGCCTTGCTATATAATGCGATCAGGCGTTCAAGATTTTCTTTCTTATCCAGAGGGCTGTTTTGAGGAAGGTTGACAATACTGTATAATCGCCAGATCCTTCTTCTCGACTTCCCGGTTTTATCGGCAATGAGGTAGGTCCCTCCCCAGATTCCGGAACTGATAGGAATATCCAATTGGAAATCTTCCAGCATTTCCCGGGAAACGTATGCGGCTATGTTTCCGTATAATTCGTTCAGATAATATAAATTGATTAAATGATCTTCCGAGAAAACCGGCACGGAGGCTTGTGGATAGTCTTTCATTTCTTAATCACGTTTTCACAGGAAACAGAAGGCCCTTGATGGCCCAGCGGGTAAATTCAACCCTCGCCTGAGAAAAAATTTTTAAAAAATTTGAACGGGGAAAATTGAGGCTTTATACCGGGTTTAAAAAAAGAAGTAAAGAATAATTTTTAAAAGATGCGGTCAGTTAATACCGCGGGTAACCCCTGTGGACAGGTTGTTCACGGGGCTTAAAACGGTATCCACGTTCTGCCGGCCGATCGTGGAATCCTGTGCGTCCCCGATAAACTCCATGGCAAACCCGGTACTGCTGGATTCAACAAATACGATGCCCCACATGTTCAATTGGGCAAGGTTATCGTATTTATTAATACCACCAACGACGGCGGGAGTGGAGGGGTCTTCATTGATGCTCACCACTCTCACACTGCCAAACTGCGCCGAATCCAGGGTGAGGATCAGATGGGTCCGCGAATCCGTAAAAGCCGCAGTGTTCAGATTAATCGATGAATGTGAAAGATTAACTACAAATATTCGATGTGTCTCTCCGGCGTCCACCGTGAATATGGCCGCCCGACCCGCGGCGTTGTTAGGAACGGTGGTCATATTCCACACTTCCAGGGCCACACCGATCTGGGTCTGGGCCGAATCTAAAGAAGGATGACTGACACCAATAAAGGTATAACTGTCATCGGGGACCGCCTGCGCATAAGGAGAAATCACCAGCCTGGCCTTATCCTGAGTGGTCGGAACGCTTAAAATGGCGGCCCGGATTTCCTGGCTGATCGGCAGGATGCCGAGGAGCAATCCGATCAGAATAATTTTAATTTTCTTGTACAATCCAACCATTTCAGTCACCTTAAAACCTGAATCATTTTCAATTCACCCCGCTGACCACCGCAGTGTCGTCCATATTTGCAATGGCCGCACTGTCATGGACATCCCCGATGAACTCCATGGCAAACCCTGTCGTATTTGCTTCGACCACCACCGCCCCCCAAAACGAGAGCATGGTGATATCCTGGTTCCCGTCGCCATTTCCACTTGTACTGGTTTGAACTTCTGGGTTGGTGGCGGAAGGTTCAATCAAAATATGACCGTGTTCAAAATCTGTGGTCCCGACAATAAAATTCGCCGTGGGAATAGAGCTCGCATTGACCACTGATTGATTGGTACGTACGATAAAAACTCGTTCGGTGGTCCCCGCGGATATCGTAAACGTTACCGCCGTGCTGAAAGCCGCCTGATCATTTTGGATGGCATTTACGATCACGCCGATTTGAGACGCAGTATTGGACAGGGACGGATGCGATATGGCAATAAAGGAATAAGAAGTAGAATCCGATTGCCAATAGGGTGAGATCACCCGGGATTTATTTTCCACCGCCCGGGCGTATTCCACCCAGATCAGGGAAGCCCCCAGAAAAAAAATCAAGGAAAACAATGTCTTAACTAGTTTCTCCCTCATAACCCATTGTAAAGTAAAGGGTTTTTTTGTTTTGTGCGGTTTGCGGGCGGTCAATTCTCCCCAAGCGCACATCACCACTTATCCATATTTATCGGATAAAAAATGAGATACTTGAGGGAAATCCTAAAAATTTCTGTAAAAATCCTGGAATTATCTTGCTATTTTATCAAGGCCCTCTTATAAATTCTCCCAGGGCCATTTAAGTACAAATTCCGGTTTGAAACTCCTGGGTCCCAAGGAGCCCAATTGCGTTTGACATTGTTTCCAGGGCCTTGATAAACTGTGGAAACCATAAGGTTATTTCTCGCAATCGATATTCCGTCCCGTATCAGAGAAACCCTCACTGAAGTTCAAAACCGTTTTAAATCCCTGGAATTGAACATCGCTTGGGGCAAACCTGCCAATATTCACCTAACGTTGAAATTTCTGGGCAATACGGACCCGAAACAACTGCCCGAAATTCGAAATCGGATGAAAATTCTCACTCCAGCCAAGCCATCATTCGCTGTTTCCCTAAAGGGAATGGGAGTTTTTCCGAAAACCGATAAACCCCGGATTCTGTGGGTCGGGATACAGGAGTTCGAAAATAATTTGGGTCCGTTGTATACAATCATATCAGAGGAAATGGCAAAAATCGGGTTTCCGGCTGAGGATAGAAAGTTCAATCCTCACCTCACTATTGGAAGAATCAAATCCTCCAAGGGAAAATCACGGCTTACATATGCGATCCGGGAAAATGAGGATTTGCGGTCGGAGCCCTTTGAGGTATCGTCCGTTAACCTTTACAAGAGTCAACTGACTCCTAAAGGGGCTGTTTACACAGTCCTGGAGGAATTTAAACTAGGCCGGTCCCCAGAGTCCCAACCATCAAATAAATTTTTTTGAATATCCAATATACAAGGAGGGAAAATGGGCGCAGATGATAGAGAAAAAGCTCTAGAACTGGCTTTTACCCAGATTGAGAAACAGTTTGGGAAAGGCGCCATCATGAAGCTGGGAAAGGCGGAAACCCTAAAGGGAATCGGTGTGATATCCACCGGGTCCATCAGTCTCGACACGGCATTGGGGGTGGGCGGCATTCCCAGGGGAAGGATCACCGAAATATACGGACCGGAAGCTTCCGGCAAAACCAGCCTAACCCTGCATATCATTGCCGAAGCCCAGAAAGCCGGCGGTGTCGCCGCTTTTATCGATGCCGAACACGCCCTCGATCCCAAATACGCGCAGGCTCTCGGGGTCGACCTGGACGACCTCCTGCTCTCCCAGCCCGATACCGGTGAGCAGACTCTGGAAATCGCCGAAGTTCTTATACGAAGCGGTGCCGTGGATGTGATTGTGATCGATTCCGTAGCCGCCCTGGTCCCGAAAGCCGAACTGGAAGGCGATATGGGAGATTCGCATATGGGTCTGCAGGCAAGATTGATGTCCCAAGCCATGAGAAAACTGACGGGGGTCATCAGCAAATCCAACACCAGCCTGATTTTTATCAACCAGATTCGGTTAAAAATCGGAGTCATGTTCGGAAATCCCGAAACCACCACGGGCGGAAACGCGCTCAAATTTTATTCCTCGGTACGGCTGGATATCAGGCGGATCGCGGCCCTGAAAGACGGCGACAAAGTGATCGGCAACCGCACGCGGGTAAAAATCGTAAAAAACAAAGTAGCGCCTCCTTTTAAGGATTGCGAATTCGATATCCTGTACGGACATGGAATTTCCAAAGTAGGGGATTTGCTGGATTTGGCCGTGACCCATAACCTGGTCCAGAAAAGCGGCACCTGGTTTTCCTACAACGAAACCCGAATAGGACAGGGCCGGGCCAACGCCCAGAATTTTCTAAAGGAGAATCCCGACTTGTATGCAGAACTGGAAGCTAGGTTGAGGAAAATCCTGGGCTTTCCTTCCAAAGATTCCGATGAAACGGTCCGAAAAGGTACCCCAGCGGAAAAAGGAAAAAAGGAATCCAGGAAAGCTTCGTCCTGAAACAGAATCGCAGGCTGGAATGGAAAACCACGAAGAATTCAAATCGGCAAAATCCAAAGCCCTCAAATATCTTTCCTACCGGGATCGAAGTTTCCTTGAGGTGCATACCTATCTCAACCGAAAGGGGTTTTCCAAATCCGCCATAAGCAAAACGCTTGATTACTTTACCGAACACGACTACATTAATGATGAAAGATTTGCTCTTTACTGGGGGCAGTCCCGGGTCACCGCGAAGAAAATCGGCAAAAGCCGACTGCGGCAGGAACTCATGGCCAAGGGAATCGAGGTCGGGTTGATCGAGAGAACCTTGGGGATATTGTATGATGAGATCGATGAGTGGGAGATGGCCGAATCCTGCGCGAAAAAAAAGCTCGCCTCTCTCAAAGGAACCCATCCGGAAAAAATCCGGAACCGTCTGGCCCAGTTCCTCAAGCGCAAAGGCTTTCCCGGCGAAACCATTTATAAAACCCTGGATGCTGTGGCCCCTCAGCCAACGACCCGCAACATCAAAAACTGATACCGGGGCCCGCCTAAATCGTCAGTGGCCTGAACTGGAAACCATCCCGAATGGAACTGTTAAACATTATCCCCTACCCCCTGCAAATCACCTTTATATTTTTATGCGGATTGATGGTCGGAAGTTTTGCCAACGTGTGCATTTACCGTCTGCCCCAGAACCAGTCGGTGGTCCTGCCCCGTTCTTTCTGCCCATCCTGCAAGGCCCCCGTTCAGGCCCTGGACAATATTCCGGTCTTGAGCTTTCTGATTCTGTCGGGAAAATGCCGGTCCTGCGGAACGTCCATCTCCAGAATATATCCGACGATTGAAATCATTACCGCATGCGTGCTCACCGCCGGATTCTTAAGATTTGGGCTGACCTGGGAATTTCTGATTTTTTTAGTGGTGGGCCCAGCCCTTATTGTCATCGCGGCCATAGACATCGAGCACCAGATCATTCCCGATAGCATCACCCTGCCCGGGATCGTTTTCGGGCTTGCCGCTGGGACCTACCTGGTCGGATTCCGCGAATCCCTATTCGGGCTGCTGTTGGGGGGCGGAATTTTTTATCTGATCGCAGAAGTGTATTACCGAATCCGCGGAGATATAGGCATGGGCGGGGGGGACATAAAATATATCGCCGCCGTCGGCGCCCTGCTAGGGTGGAAGAAAATCCTGCTAGTCATTTTTATCGGCGCGTTCCTGGGAGCCATCGTGGGGCTTGCCGGAATGACCGGAAAAAAGCTGAACCCCTTAAGCAAAATCCCCTTCGGTCCGTTTCTGGCCGCAGGGACCCTCATCACTTTTTTTTTCGGAGATAAAATTATAAACCTGTATCTCACCGCAATGGGCCTCAGGTTTTAAAAATTTTAAACGTTTCTTCCCCACTCTTTTTACCGGGGACACAACCACAAACTTTTACATGACAGCAATGGCCACCAGGCCCTGAAAGTATTCAACGATTTTTTTCAATCCTATAACGGGAACCTCGCTTATGGAAACTACAAACATACCTCCAGAACCAAATCAGGATTCAAATTCGACGGGAACCATGGACAGCAATATCACCCGGTTGACCAATTCCTTAAACAAACTCAATTCAGAGCTCGAAACCATCAAGGAAAATATCCAAAAACGGAAAACCGAGTCGACCACCATGAAGATCCTTTTTTATACCGGGTTTATAATATTACTGGCTGGGTTCATTTACTCCAGCACCACCCTGCAACGGGCGCAACTAAAAAACATGGACCAGAGCATCGCGTTGATCCAAAAACGCGTCAATCTGCAATTGTCCATGATCGAGAAGGTTTTTTTGGAAGAGTTGGACCGGGTCCAATCAACATCCCGGTTGCTGGCAGGAAACGGTCTGCCCGAATCCCTGCAGCGAATGAGCAGGGCGATTTCCTTGGTAGAACCCGATAGTGAAAAGATGAAAGGCCTGATCACCCGGGTGAAAAACGATTCCAATGAACTTTCCCAGGCTTATTCCAAGTACAAAATAAAATTGATCAATGCCCGAAAACCATTATTGTTAGAAAACGAATAAGCATTCATACGGCAAAAATTTCCTCGATTTCTTTTTCATGATCAGGATCCAGCCGCCACCCTACTGCGGCGAGGTTTTCTTCCACGTGTTTTTCATTTTTGAAACCCAAAAGCGCCGTGGACACTTCCGGCCTTCCCGCCACCCAGTTGATCGCCATCTGGGCACAGGTTTTCCCGGCTGATTGCGCGACTTTCTTCAACCGGTCCACCTTATCTATATTTTTTTCATACTCTTCCCCGCTGAAAGTACCGATGATCCCCTTGCTCCTCCAATCCGTGAACTTGGTGGATTTATCATATTTTCCCGTCAGAACACCGGATGCCAGCGGACTGTAGGCGATAATGCCGATTCCGCTCTCCCGGCAGAATGGAGCGATTTCATTTTCTATGGACCGCTGAAGCAGGCTGTACTCGGGTTGCAGGAAGACTATTTTCCCGAATTTCATGATCTCCTTCATCTGGTCCACGGAATAATTGCTCACTCCTATGAAGCGGATTTTTTTCTTTTCCTGAATTTCCAGGAGCGCTTCCATGGTTTCTTCCTGTGGCGTTTCGATATCCGGCCAGTGTACTTGGTAGAGATCGATCCAATCCGTATCCAGGCGTTTCAGGCTCTCATCAACTTCCTTAAGAATCGACTTCCGGGTGCAGTCTTTCCGGATGGAACTCAGGCCCCCATCCCCCCATCTCAACCCGCACTTTGTCGCAAGAAGAACCTTATCGCGAACTGGTTTGAGGGTTTTTCCCAGCAATTCCTCGGAATGGCCGAATCCATACACCGGGGCGGTGTCGAAGAAGTTGACCCCCAGGTCATACGCCTTGAGGATCGCGCCCGCCGATTTTTCGTCCCCTTCATTGGTCCAGAAAGGCGCTCCCCCTATCCCCCAGGCTCCAAACCCGACCACGGAGATATTGAGGTCGGAGGTTCTAAGTTTTTTGTATTCCATGTCCTGTTCTTTTTCCATTTTTTACGGGTTCAGACCAAATTATCATCCAGCCGAATTGACTTCTTATTCCCAGGAAAATACTATTATAGTTATACTGGTCAGGGACCCAAACATTTTTTAACGATTTTTTTTCTACCATGCAATCGCTGTTTCGCGTACTCGGTTATTTAAAACCATATAAAGGCCAGGTCTTTGTGACCCTGTGCCTAGCAGTGGTGACCACCCTGCTG
>JAYZAN010000143.1:0-7388 GCA_036339675.1 Nitrospinota bacterium | reverse complement strand
CTTCACGCCGCTGAAGCTGTCCTCGCCATGCCTGTCTGCGGGGGCGGCAACCCCGACCAGGGTGCTGAAGATCCGGGAGTACCAGGGAAGCTTGGCGATGGTATCCACCGAAATCTTTCTGGACTTCAGGCTGTTCCATCCGATCGTCACCCAGACAGCACCAAGCAGAATATCCACGGTCAACTTTCCGTTATGCTTCATGGCAAATTCCTCGCAGAAACTGATGAACACGGATTTCCCGGCCTTGTTCAGGCAATCGAGCATCTTGGGAGCGCGGGTATCGCCTTGGGAACAAACCAGCGCCTCTTTAAATTCGTCGGATTTGTTTAAAAGATCGGAGTAATCGAAAATCTCGGTCGGGTCGGTGAACTTGCAGAATTTGAAAATATCCACCAAGGCCCGAGCGGCGTTCATCGATCTCTCAACGGTCTTCTTGCCGACAATGGCGATTGCCGAGGAAACCACCGTGTTGGGAGAGTTGCCGTTCTCCCGCGAGGCTTCCGCTGCGGCAAGGGTCGGCTTCCCGTGCTGGTTGACGAACGTGTTCAACACGATATTGGTGATTTTCTCTCCATACTCGCCCGGGTATTGCCTAATCAGCGCAAATACCAGGTTGGCCTCAAAGGATTTGGTGGACGCGTCCAGGATGGACTGGTTATGAATTTTGGAGACCTGGGTTTTGGGGTCCATCATGGAAGCCCCGCTGGCGTCCTTGAGGGTTTCACGGCTGAACTGGGCACCCACCCGTTTGTCGAGCGCTTCGATCTGTTCGTTATACGGAGAGATCGCTTCGACGACGGGGATATCCAGATCCTTGGGAATCGGAAGACCCTGGTTGTTGCCAAACCAGCATTTTAAAGAAAGACTGCCCTTGGGTTCAAAGTCCGTCTTGATGCCGTTTAAATCCATCACCTTCGTCAGGGCCTCAGGGATATCGGCGATGTTGGTAACCAGTGCGCCCTTCTTGGTGAATATGGGTTTATCCGGAGTATAAATACCGTCCACTCCGAAATATTCCATGAACCATTTTTCTTTGGCCAAGGCATCATCCCCTGACCCCGCAAGGGAACCGGCGTGCCCGCATGCTTTGGTCAAACGAGCTTTCCAGCGTCCGACCACGCAGGCGATAGCGGGTTTGCTGAATTCCAAACCATGCTCGTAGTATCCGCCGGGCTCGCTGTAGATCACCGCGGCCTTGGATCGATCGTCATTTTCCAGCGCGTGTATAAATTCTCTCAGACCGTACTGGATATAAACATCCTTACCGCTGGAAACGGAGGTGGTGGTTCCCCAACCAGCGGTGGAAAGATAAACCGCGATGGTGGTGGTGAAGTTTCCGGAGTTGGAAAAAAGCGCCACCGATCCCTTGATCAGAGATTCATCCGGATGACTGCCGCCCAGAGCCCCGCCGAGACGGACATGGTTCCACGCATCGGCCAGCCCTAAACAGTTTCCTCCAAACAAATCCACACCATTGGTCTGGCAGATCGCACGCATGATGCGTGAATCCTTGACCGAAACTTTTTCGGTGAGGATGATAATTTTTTTAAGATCGGGGTTGCTGCGCACCGCTTCGGCAACTCCATCTTTGACCCCTGAAGGGGGAAGATAGACGACACAGGTGTTGAACTTGTGTCCGGCCGCCCGACCTTCCTTGATAGAGTTGTAAACGGGAATATTCCCGGACTTGCTCGGCAGAAACTTTCCCGACTTTCCCGGTCCCGTCCCAAACACGATATTGCCGCCGGAGTACTCATGGCTGACAGGAGTTACCGAAGAACTTTCTTTTCCCAAAATATTCAAAACAACCACACGGTCATCCTTGGTGGCCAGTTCCGACAATGAATTTATACCGACATAATAGGGGAAACCCCCAACACCTTGCTTGTACATACCATAACCTCCCGTTCGGTAAAGGATGGGTCCTTTTTATTTAATGTTCATGTTCTTTTGGATTTTTTCTTTTCCGCCGTTCTGCATCCACTTGTTAACCGCCAGTGCGTAGTTGATGACTTCGGACATGGCGCTGTCGTGTCCGAAGAACCGGTAGGGCAATCCCAGTGAATCCAGGGTATCGCGGAGATAGGACATGCCTCGGATCAGATTGGGCCCGCCCCGACCGACCACGACAAAGAGGGGAATGGGCCCTTTGGTTTGAAAATACCAGCGGAGCCCATCCGCCATGGCCCTAAACGTTTCATAGATGTCCGTGTTGTTGGCCTTACCTCCGATGATGAAGAGGACATTGGACTGAGACAGCCAGTGTTTGAAGGAAATTTTGGAGATATCGTTCATCTTCACATAAGGCGGGTTGCCGCCGAAGTCGGAAGAGATGGTGGCCGCTTCTCCCAACAGCTCGGTCACCATGGCGTTGGCTCCCCCGCCGAAGGTGGGGGCGGTGATGGTACCCTGGTCGTTGATGATGAACACGTCGCTCTGACCCTGATAGGTCCTCAATTGGTTAATCTCCTGCTCAAATTCCGAGTAGTCCGACGCGAACAGATGTGCGGGAATATCCAGCCGTTTCCAAGCCGGGTCGTCGAGGTCAAACGCACATTTGAAGTCGCAGGCCACCGGGGTCAGCCTCCCCCCCTTACCCGGCATCATGCGGATAGGGTTCAACTCCAGCATGATCATCCCGTAGTTGTTGTACAGGTCCCAGAGCTTGGGAAGGTTCTGCACCAGGGGACTAATGATTTCCGCCGGCGCTCCCAGCCCGGTCAACGCGTTGGAAACATGAAACGCCTTGAGCCCCGTAAGGGGATCGAAGGGAACTTCGGCGATCTTTTCCTTTTCCAGTTCCTCGATATCGACCCCGCCATGATGTGTGATGGTCATGGTAGGGGCACGGAATTCCGTGCTTTCGGAAATGGAAAAATAAACCTCATGGCTCGCGGGAACCGCGGCTTCGTAAGTTACGCCATCGGACTTGGCCTTGGTGTACCCGTGTTCATGCTCGGCAAAATACAGCCGTTCTTTTTCCTTCAGGGCATCGGTAATATTTTTCGCGCGGCCGATCAGGCCGGACTTGCCCTTTTTCCCTACTCCGCCTTTAAACAAGGGCTTGATGAAAATTTCCCCGTGCCGTTTGATCATGTCCTTGATCTCGTCGACACTGAGTTCCGGACCCCGGACTTCCGAATGTGGGAACTCTACCCGGTCCAATAACTTTCTTCCCCACAGCATGCCGGTAATTTGCATTTTTTTCTCCTGCCTTCTAAATGTTTGGTGTTGAAATACGCTAAGGTATGAAAACCTGATTATTCAATAAGTTTTGAGAGCTCGGATTCCAGACCCCCCCCGCTACGCATTTTCCCTCACCTGAAAATAGGAATTGAGGATTGTATTTTATGGAATTTGGGGATTTTGTCAAACATTATCGGGAAGGGAAAAGCCTTTTTTTAAAAGGCTCCAAATAGTAGAAACGAGAAGCTAATTAGATGAAAATTTTGATCTCAATAGAAGGCTGGCCTTATCAGAACGACTTTCAATGAATTTTAATGTCCATATGGGAAATCTCTACCGAATAATCCTTTGCTTGCTTGAAGATACGCCCTGACCTTGGCAAGCTTGACCTTACAGGCTGGCTAGTGTAATTTGGTCCAACTTTCCTGACCTCTTTATAAAATAATTTTTAAATATTCCCTTCCTCTTCGTGAACCTGATCAAAAGAAAATTTTCTCGTATAGCAAGACGATTGAAACTGGTCATTGCAGCTATATTTTATAAATCTGCTAAACTCGAATCAACGATGAAGGAGGTCCAAAAACCGCCGGAAATTGATTTGTGCGGATGGGGGAATCCGTATGACTTTTTTGCAAAGGCTAAAACCTGGGAAAAAATTTGCGATGAGGAAATATTGGCCTTATGCAGGAACGAATCGGGCCATAAAGAATCCTCTGAAAAAGATGTCGTCACTTTTTTATATGACCTGGCCCGCAGTTCAAACGCAAAGTCTATCATTGAGGTCGGAGTCTATCATGGAGCCAGTTCTATGGCTCTGGCCAAAGCTTTGGCCGACAACGATGGTGGAGAAATCCATCTGGTCGACATATCACCGGATTATTTGAACGACGTTAAAAATAAAATTCAAAGTAAAAACTTTCCTGTATCGGTCAATGTGCATCATGTAGAGAACGACGAAAGCTTTCAAAGCTTCAATCTTCCCCAAGCGCACCTGGTTTTTGTTGATGCGAACCATAATTACGAACATGTCCAAAAAGATATCGCCCTGTACTGGCCTTTGGTCTCGCAGGGTGGATGTATGATCTTGCATGACACGGTAAAACATTACGGAACTAGAAAGTCCGCCATGGAATTGTTTGCAAAAGGACATCCTGTCTGCACATTTGCCACAAGCCACGGCTCAGGAATGACGGTGCTCAGAAAAACCTAATTCCCCACGGGACAAAATTTTTCGCTGAGCATTAACTTTGATCAGTGGAATAAGCTGGTGTACGTTGTCCAATTAAAATCATAGATCCCCGCAACATCAATCAACACCTGAGGAGGACGCGTTTTGCTTGAAAGTCTTGACCAGTTTTGGAAAAACCGCCTTAAAACGGGTTTCAAGCCCATCTTACAGGATTCAGGAACTCCGAACCTATATTTAAGCTAATTTATTTTCATTGAACTTTCACAATCGGTTAAGATTTGGGACTTTTGAAAATCTGGTAGGACTGGAATTAGAAAGAAAAAACGTAAACCTTTGTAAAATAATATTTTAGAGGAAAAAACTTTGGGGAATGGGGTTCGAGGCCAGTTAATTGGGGAGGCGTTTTTTCAATTCCGCGGCAAGAAATTTCTCTTCATCGCGGGTGATGAACCCGGCAGCCGAATCGTGTTCGAGCATTAACAGTTCAAAATAGAGAGCCTCTTCAACAATCGCCCGATAATCTCGCTCCAAATTCACATCGAACGTGACAACTCGTGTGTTGAATTTATCCGGCTGAACCTTTTTCAGGAATTCATCAATGCTGTCCGGGGTAACCCCTCCTCCTACGGAAACACCAATTCCCCGGGTTTTGATTTTCTCAACTGTCTTTTTAACGCAATTGAAAACCGTTTTATCGTGCCGGTTTTTTTTGAGTGACCTGGAAAGGTCGCTACAGCCGATGGTGATCTCATCGATGAACCGGCAATCGGGCGAAGCAAGAATTTTGTCCAGCTGTTTGACCGCCGTTTCGGTCTCTACATTGATGCTTTTCTTCAACCGGTTGAACTGCATTGGGGTGGTAAAATCTCTGACCCCCTCGATAAAGTTTTCAAGGCCGTAAGGGGACTCCACCATCGGGGCGATCAACCCATCCACACCCATCTCGATCAGTTGCTTGATATCGTTCCGGGCGTTGGGTCCGCCGATTTTCACCATTACCGGAAGGACACCTTCGCATATCTCCGCCCAGAATCCGATCTGCTCCAGGCTCATGCCGGCATCTTCGGTGGACAGTTTGACACAGGTGGCGCCGTGCCGGATTTTCAGCACCCGCAGCGATTCCTTGATGGAAAATTCAAGGTCTCTTCCCTTGACGATTTTAAACACCGGTTGAGATTTCATCGTTCACCCTTTGTTTCCCGGACTATGACTGAGGGATCTATCTGCCCGAGCCCGGAGCACCCGGTGAGGATCATGGCCTTTTTGAATTCTTCGCGTTTCTGTTTCAGATAAAACTCTACCCCTTCCTGTCCCGCCCCGAACGCCGCAATGCATACAGGACGCCCGATCATTACCGCGTCGGCTCCCAGGGCCAGCATTTTTAAAACATCGACGCCTTCACGAATCCCTCCGTCGGCCAACACCTTGACGCGGCCGGCTACGGCGCTGGCGATTTCCGGAAGGACATCGGCGGTTCCCGGCATGAAATCCATGACCCTGCCGCCGTGATTGGAAACGACGATCGCATCGGCCCCCGCCTCGATGGCAGCGAGAGCGGACCCCACGTTCATGATCCCTTTCAGAATAAATGGTACAGTCAGATGGGATTTCAATTCCTTAAGTTCCTCGATGGTCTTAGGTCCGACCGTCTGGCCCTTCATTGTCATGGTTTTGAAAGAGACCGCATCGATGTCGATACCCACGGCGACGGCCCCAGCATCCTGAGCGGCGCGGAAGCGCTTGATAATATCCCCGTTGTATTCGCGAGGTTTGAAGATGGGAATGCCCAGCCCGCCCCGTTTCTGGATCACTTCCAGTCCGACGAGATATTTTTTCGGGCTGGCTCCGTCGCCCACCATTCCCAGCGTACCGCTACTGAGACATCCATCCAGGACGGCTTCGGCATATTCCTTCTCATCCATGCCGCCGGCCAGGTTGGTTTCCATCCCCGTGATGGGTGCGGCCAGTATGGGAAGCGCCAGTTTCTGCCCGAACAGTTCCGTGGAAAGGTCGGGATTTTTAACACTATGAATGGTTCTTAAATTGATTTTGTATTTGGCCAGCGCGGTCAGGTTTTCGGTGAAGGATAGTCCGGTTCCGATTCCCCCGATGCCGGGGACCTTGCCGGCGCATTCCACCCCATCGCACACCACGCAGGCCTTGCAGGCAATGTAGAATTTTTTCCGGGCATTGTTTCGGATAACCTCCCAGGTCAGTTCGCTGGAAGCGCCCACGTCGATCCGAATCGTCTGCCGGGCCAGGTCGTTGATCCTCACAGCCTCTTCGCGGGTTTTCGCTGAGGTGATTACATATCCCACCTTGCCCATGTTGCTGCGTAACTCTTCGATCATGTCCCCAGCTTCTTTCATGAGGATGATTTCCTTGACCCCTTTTATCTTGCGGGCCTCTTCCACTCCCTGAATAGAAAGGATTTTCCCGGGAGGCGGCGTCAAGGACCGTTCCGCTGAAAAATAGTTGAGGCGGGATTTCAATCCGTCCGGAGTCTCACCCACTGCGACTTGGATGGCAGCGCGGATCAGGTTCACGCCGGAGGACAAAGGGTAAGTATACGTAGACATCCATCCGCCGCTTAGACGCGCGGCGATCTCGACTATTTTCGGCCCAGTTTGGGTGATTTTAATGTCCCCCTTAGCGGCCCCGTGGTCGATGCCGATGGCGCGGATAGCCGATTTGAAAATTTCCTCCGCCGCTTTCTGATGTTCCTCCGAAAGGATGGAAGGCATGGTATGCCCTACTTCCACAAAATACGGAGACCGTTCAATGATGCGATCGGCGATCCCAGTCACCACGATCTTCCCGTCATACACTAGGGCATCGAGGCTGAGTTCGGGGCCTTCCATAAATTCTTCGATGATCAGTTTGCCGCTGATGGACGCTTCCTTAGCTTCCCGAAAAGCGGGGATCAAATCATCCGGCCCCTGAATTTTTTTCACCCCGCGGGCCCCCATATTGTCGCAGGGTTTTATGACCAGAGGACAGGGCATCTCTTCGA
>JAYZAN010000142.1:0-5527 GCA_036339675.1 Nitrospinota bacterium | reverse complement strand
GGTCCACAAGCAGAAAAGGATAACGGTGAGGTATGATGCGCTTGATTTCATTAATATCCATCATGATAATCCATCATGGCCATCAAATTTTACTTTTAAAGATTGAAAAAACGAATGGTTCGGCAAAGGCAGGTTCACACCGGGTTATCTGTCCATTTTATCGTAGTTCAACACCGCAAGGTTCGTCAAATCATGGGCTTTATCGAAATACAGCCCTATTTTCTGATCGAGAATCACTGTGTATTTTTTTTCTCTTCCAAGCTTCTGGATCACCTTGACCATTTTCTGAATGATCTTGTCGGTGATTTCTTTTTCTTTTTTTCCAAACTCCTCATTTCTGTCCTGAACATAACGCTCGAAATCCAGTTTGGATTTTCTAAATTCATTCTCCTTTTTCCTTTTCAGCTCGGGGCTCAAGACAAAGCTTTTTTTATTCAGATCTACGAGCTTTTTCTTGATTTTTGCTTCCCTTGCGGAGATAACCCCTTTTTCATTTTCAAAACTTTTCCGAAATACCTGCAGGTTGGTTTTCCATTCCCTGGTACTGGAAACGGCTTTTTGAAGATCGATAAAGCCTATTCGTGAGTCATCCGCCCAAACAGGTGGGGCAAGAACAAAAAACACAAGAAGGACCAAGGAAAATATTTTGAAAGTTTGTTGAACCGGTATGAATGAATTAAAAATTCGCATGAATCTCTCCCTAAAAGAAAACAATTTAAAACGCGTTGCCTGCTGAAAAATGGAACTCGCCATCCTTATCCCCTTCCTGCTTATCCAGTTTAAACCCGTAAGAAAACCCAATTGGACCTAACGGACTTAGGAACCGGATCCCCAACCCGATACTGTCTCTCATTCGTCCAAAATCAAAATTGTTGGCTGTGGAAGAAATATTATTTCCGCCGCCATAAACATTCCCACGGTCATAAAAAGCGAATGCGCGGAACGATTTTGTGAAGGGGTATTGAAGCTCCAGGTTGAGCAGCAAGGCCTGGTTTCCACCTAAAGGATCACCACTTGAGTCTTTGGGTCCGATATCGCGAATGGTGTAACCCCGAAGACTTGTGGGGCCGCCCATAAAAAACCTTTCGAAAGCAGGCAGATCGTCTCCGCCATAACCGTCAGCCCAACTGATCTCGGCGTGCACGGCACCCACCAGCTTCCCGACAAGGGGATGAAAATAAGTTCCTTCATAAGTTGTTTTGATGAAGTCGGTACCGCCGAGAATTCCTCCCGCGAGTTCAAATCGTACCACATGGCGCCATCCCTTGGAAGGATTTAAAAAGTCATCCCGGGTGTCACGAAGATAGCTGGGAATAATCCGGCTGGTAACCCGGCTTTCATTTTTCAGAAAAGCGCTCTCGTTCTGAGGCTGGACATCTGAAATTTTAACATCCTCGAACCGGTAATTGAGGCCCACCCAATCCCATTCCGAAACCGATTTACCTGCCCTAATTCCACCACCCAAAGAATGGGTCTCAAAACTGAAGAAATCCGATTTCTTGTTGAATAAATCAATCCCACCAAGTATTTCAGTATCGAACACCCTCGCATCCGTGAAACTCAGATTAAAATCCGTACGCCTGGAAGACAGATTGGTGGAGAATATCAGGGACTGCCCCCGGCCTAACAAATTGTCCTGCGCGATGGACGCGTTGAAAATCAAATTTTCTACCGAACTGAAACCCATCCCGATAGTAAAAGAACCGGTCGGGCGTTCGGTCACCGTAGCGGTGACATCTATCAAATCAGCGCTGGCCCCGCGACGGGTGTCGATTTTAACGTCTTCAAAATACCTAAGATTGTTGAGCCGCTGCTTGCTTCTTTTCATTTTTTTACTGTCGAAAAGCTCGCCTTCTTTGAGACGGAACTCCCGCCGGATGACATTATCCCTCGTCACATTGTTCCCGACAATTTCGATCTCACCCACATACACTTTTCGCCCCTTATCGATCTCAAAAGTCAAATCTACCGTTCTTCTTTCGTCATTGATCTTGGTAAGGGGGGTCACATCCGCATAAGCATATCCTTTTTGGGAATACAGGCTGTTGATGTTTAAAATGTCTTCACGAACCTCGGAGGAATTGTAAATCTGCCTCAATTTGCTTTTTATTACTTTCTTAATATCTGCGTCGGTCACCGTCTGGTCGCTGCCGCTGATTTCGATCTTCCCCAGCCTGTATTGAGGGCCTTCTTCTACGGGAATGATGATATTTATTTCCTTGTCCACCCTATTGATATCGATTTTAGGTTCAAGGACACGCACCCTTATAAATCCGTGGTCATGGTAGTAACCTTCCACCCTGAAAACATCCAGTTTTAAAATATCCTTCTTATAAATTCCCGATTCATCCCAGAAGGAAAACCACGTTGCCGCACTGGTTTCAATCTGATCACGTAATTCCTTATCGGGAAGGCTTTTGTTTCCAACAAACCGGACTTTTTTTATTTCAACTTTGGCACCTTCACGGATACGAATATTGACATTAATCAGGCTTTCTTTTTCTTTTTCTGTATCAACATGGATTTCAGCAAAAAAGAAACCTTTTTCCTGATAGATTTCCTTGATCTGCTCGATGCCCTCCTGAATCAGGTGATCATGGAACGTGGCACCTCTTCTTAGTTCAAGCTTTTCCCGGATATCGCTTTCGCTCACTTTATCGTTGCCGATAATATTGACATCCCCGACGGAGGAAATTTCCACCACCTGGAAAACCACGTTAACGCCCCCCACGGCATCCCGCGTATCGACCCGGATATCCTTAAACTGACCCAGGCCGTAAACCTGTTCGATATCTTTTCGGATTTGTGATTTGGAGAGGGGCTCTCCCTCTTGGGTCTTGATGTAATACAGGATGGTTGATTCGTCGACCCGGTTATTACCTTCAACAATAATCGATACCACCGTTTGCCCTTCCTGGGCGAAAGACAACGGGGTGCTAAACACGAAGTGAATCAATGAGATGAGTACAACGATTTTTTTGGCGAGATCCGCCATGCAGCGTTAACCCCTTGTTATCAGTTGAGTTGCTTGTGATTCTACACTATTTTAAAAAAAAGCCAAAAAAAAGTACTAAATTTCTGGCCCCTAAAGGGCCAGAAATCTAATACTTATGTACTTAACGGATAAATTGAGATGGAGTTGAATCCGCCCCAGCTAAAAGGCGTTCAAAGCTCCGGATTTTTCTGTAAAAACAAGGACATCATCCTGCAGGCTTACCTCGATCAACCCACCATTCTGGAACCGCCCATTCAGCATTTGATCAGACAAGACATCCTCAAGATGCGTCTGGATAGCCCGCTTGAGCGGCCGCGCCCCGTAATGCTGATCGTAACCTTTTGCTGCTAACCATTTTTTGGCTTCAGCAGTTACATCCAGGGTCAAGCCCTGCTGGATCAACTGTTTATTGAGCTGCTGCATCTGAATATCGAGGATTTGAATGATCTGATCCAGTTCCAAAGGCCTGAAGACCACCACTTCGCTGACGCGGTTCAAAAACTCGGGATTGAAGGTCTTCTTAAGATCCTGCTTGAGATCCTTCTGCATTTTTTCGTAGTTGAGGCCTTCATTGTCTTTGTGGAATCCCAGGGAGGTTCCCTTTTCCAACATACCGGAACTGATGTTCGAGGTCATAATGATGACCGTATTTTTGAAATCAATGACCCTTCCATAACTGTCGGTCAACCTGCCGTCGTCCATGATCTGAAGCAGGAGATGGAACACATCCGGATTGGCTTTTTCAATTTCGTCAAACAGCACCACGGAATAAGGTTTGCGCCGGACTTTTTCGGTCAATTGACCGCCTTCCTCATACCCGACATAACCCGGAGGGGCTCCGGTCAACCGGGAGACATTGAATTTTTCCATGTACTCCGACATATCGAGCCGAATCAAGGCATCGCGGTTTCCGAAAAGAAATTCCGCCAGAACCCCGGCAAGTTCTGTCTTGCCGACGCCCGTCGGCCCCATGAACAGGAAGGTACCGATCGGTCTTCGGGCATCTTTCAATCCGGAACGCGAACGGCGAACGGCCTTGGTGATTACCTTTATCGCTTCTTCCTGCCCGACCACATTAGAGGAAAGTTCCTGCTCCATGTTCAACAGGCGTGCGCTCTCTTTTTCTTCTATCTTTGAAAGCGGGATGCCCGTCATACTGGAGACCACTGCGGCAATATCCTCTTCCGTAATACTGGGCTCGTTGTTATCCTGCTCGCCTTCCCAGCGATCTTTTTCTTTTTCCAGCTTGGTTCTCATTTCTTCTTCCTTATCCCTGAGTTCCACCGCTTTTTCGAATTCCTGGTTTTCGATGCAAATCTTCTTCTCACGGATGATGGTATCGATTTCGCGCTGAATCTGCCTCATATCGGGGGATGCCGTCACTTTGCGGAGACGGACCCGCGACCCGGCTTCATCGATCACATCGATCGCCTTATCCGGCAGGAACCGATCGCTGATGTAACGGTCCGAGAAACGCACCGCGGTGAGAATGGCCTCATCGGTAATCTTGGCCTTGTGGTGCAATTCGTAAGGAACCTTGAGTCCCTTGATGATCTCGATCGTTTCTTCAACCGTAGGCGGATGCACGATAATGGGCTGAAACCTTCTTTCCAAAGCCCCGTTTTTCTCTATATATTTTCGATACTCTTCGAGGGTGGTGGCGCCGATGCACTGGATCTCTCCCCTGGAGAGCGCCGGCTTGAGCATATTGGAAGCATCGACCGATCCTTCCGCCGCCCCCGCGCCCACCAGAGTATGCAGCTCGTCAATAAACAGGATGATGCGGTCGTTCTGCACGGGTTCTTTCATGATCCCTTTAATTAGTTCTTCAAAATGCCCGCGGTAATTGGTACCAGCGATCAAAGAACCCAGGTCTAGGGAGACCACACGTTTCTCATAAAGGGTGTCCGGAATTTCACGCTCGACGATCAGTTGGGCCAAACCTTCAACGATGGCTGTCTTGCCGACACCCGGCTCGCCGATGAGGACGGGATTATTCTTGGTGCGGCGGCTCAATATCTGAATCACCCGTTCGATTTCCTTGTTCCTGCCGACAATAGGGTCCAGTTTGCCGTCCACCGCCATTTTCGTCAGGTCACGGCTGAACTCGTCCAGGGTGGGGGTTTTGCCCGCATCGCGGGAAGCTTCCGTGGGCTCTTTAAACATTTCAACAATTTTTTCTTTCACATCGTCAAAGAACACTCCAAAACTATTGAGCACCCGGCAGGCGACCCCTTCTTTTTCTTTCAGAAGCCCCAAAAGTAGGTGCTCGGTACCGATGTAATTATGATTGAGAGAACGCGCCTCCTCGACCGCAAACTCCAGAACCTTTTTGGCCCTTGAAGTGAAGGGAACGTCTCCGATGATTAACGAATTTGAACTCCGCGGAAGGTTCTTTTCCAGTTCCCGCTTCAACTGACCCAGGTCCACGCCTGATTTTTGCATGATCGCCACGGCGATCCCGCCGCCGTCTTTGATGACTCCCTGAAGGACATGCTCGGTTCCCAGATACTCGTGGCGGTAAAGTTCGGC
>JAYZAN010000141.1:0-7019 GCA_036339675.1 Nitrospinota bacterium | reverse complement strand
CTGAACTACCTGGGATTACGTTAAAGGCAGAATTGTTGGGTGATCTCGCAGCACACAAGGATTTTAGCTACCGCTGCTTCCTTCCAGACCTGACGGGATTCACCAATCCATGTTGCGCGAGGCCCAACAAGACTGCCAAACATTTTTAACTTAAAAAACAATTTAGATAAAACACGGAGAGGGAGGGATTCGAACCCTCGGAAGGGGTCAACCTTCACACGCTTTCCAAGCGTGCGCCTTCAACCGCTCGGCCACCTCTCCCCTGAACGGGATCTGTTTAGCGGAATCAGTTTATCGCAGTCAAACAAACAGCTAAAAAAAATCAATGCCGGATCTGCCTCTCCAAAATACTATCATAATTCCGGTGGGCGAGATCTTTCCTAAATTTGCCTAGCACATACTGGCGGATCGGCCTTTTCAAAAAGGGCAAGATCTCGCTAAAAATTGCTGGGCCATTCTTGGCGGAGAGGGAGGGATTCGAACCCCCGGTACCCTAACGGGTACAATTGATTTCGAGTCAATCGCCTTCGACCTCTCGGCCACCTCTCCTTTGTTCCTGGAATCCCTTACGATTGACTTTTTTACAAGAAAATCTTGAGCCGATGGGCTGATTCCCTGACTGTTACCCTGACCCATTGACCGCAGGAACAAGGTTTACCTGTTCCCCGCACACGTGGTGGGCTAAAGAGTACGCCCAAGAGGACTCGAACCTCCGACCTACGGTTCCGCAAACCGTCGCTCTATCCAGCTGAGCTATGGGCGCATATTTTTAATTTTTCCAAATAGTCCGAAACTCCGATCACGACATGTCCGCAGGAATTCCTTCCAGAAGCTCCAGCGAAATAACTTCATGATCGAACGAGTACATAGTGGGAAAGCGCTGGAAAGCCCACCCTTTATAAATAATTTTGCCTTTTTCTTCAATAACCAGTTGCACCGCCGGGTTGATCAGCTGGTTGGTCATCGAGGAATAGCTGGTTTCGTTCATCACGAAGTTCGGGAAGAAGGGCCCCACCGACACTTTGAATCCGCCTTCATCAAGTTGAAACTCGGACCCCAGTTCAACGGTCTTGACCTCGGTTTCCTCCTCGTTGATCTTGTTGCGGATGAGCAGTTTGACCGCTTTCCATTTCCCTTCTATCTCCTTGGGGATGAAAATTTCCCGTTCTATTTTATTAGCATCGGTCACCGCAGGGTGGTTCTTGCTTTTCGACTGGGAACCTTCCGGAAGCCTTTTGGCCATCTCGGAGATGGGAGCGGTTTCGGTCCTGATTGGCGACCCCTCGGGCGTCATTCCCGTGGGCAACTGTAGTTTTTCTAGCTCCTTGTCGGTGAGGGGAGCCTTGGCTTCCGTACAGGCCTGGACGGAAAAGGCCAGCATAAGCGCCCCTAAAATTAATAGGACTCGTTTCATATACACCATCCCGGATATTCTGGCGGAGAGGGAGGGATTCGAACCCTCGGTAGGGGTTAAGCCTACACACACTTAGCAGGCGTGCGCCTTAAGCCAGCTCGGCCACCTCTCCTGATCATTGCTTGTCAGATAAACTATTATTAAATAATGCCCCGGGCCCCGAGGCCAGCCATCGGAAACAAAAACTCTATTAACTTGTTGAGACCCGCGTCACACCGGCGGAGCCCACTACTTGGGAAAAAAAGATGCGCCATATTTTGCGTCCAACGATCATCACAAGCTCAAAAACTATCAGCCGTCTGGCTCCGGGCCGAGCGGTGGCGGAGGGAGTAGGATTCGAACCCACGGAACTTTCGTTCAACGGTTTTCAAGACCGCCGCCTTAAACCACTCGGCCATCCCTCCTGTCAAGGTACGGATTATAGTCATCCAGTTGATGAAAAATGTCAACTGGCTCTTTATCCACCAATGGTTTCAAGTCCATGCATGTAGGGTTGCAAGGTTTCGGGGACCGTTATCGCACCCTCTTTGTTCTGGAAATTCTCCAAGACGGCCACAAACAACCGACCTGCGGCTAGGCCCGATCCGTTGAGCGTATGTACCAGTTCCGGTTTTGCTCCGTTGTTCTTTTTGTAGCGGATCATCGCCCGGCGCGCCTGATAATCGGTGAAATTGCTACAGGAGGAGATTTCCCGGTACGTCTCCTGGCTAGGGATCCATACTTCCAGGTCATAGGTCTTGGCGGCGGAAAATCCCAAATCTCCGACACAGAGGGTCACTACCCGGTAATGTAGGCCGAGTCTCTTAAGAACGGACTCGGCGTCGGTCACCAGTTTTTCCAGTTCCTCATAGGATTTTTCCGGCTGAACGAATTTGACCAACTCGACTTTGTCGAACTGGTGTTGGCGGATCAACCCGAGGGTGTCCTTGCCGTACGACCCGGCTTCTCTTCTGAAACAGGGTGTGTGGGCGGTATAACGGAGCGGAAGGGAATCCCCTTTTAAAATTTCCTCGCGGTGAAAATTGGTGACGGGCACCTCGGCCGTGGGAATGAGGTAAAACGGATCGTCCCGCAGCGCGAACAGGTCTTCCTCGAACTTGGGAAGCTGTCCCGTTCCTGTCATGCTGTCCTTGTTGACCAGAAAGGGCGGGTACAGTTCCTCGTACCCGTTTTCCCTGCTCTGTATATCGATCATAAAATTTATGAGAGCCCTGAGGAGTCCGGCGCCTTGTCCCTTGTACACGGCGAAGCGGGTGGAGGAAATTTTCACCGCCCGTTTCATATCCAGCAGTCCGAGGTCTTCCCCCAGCTCGACATGGTTCCTGATCTTGAAATCGAACTCGGGTTTTTCTCCCCAGGTACGAACCAACTGGTTTTCCGATTCGTCGGCGCCGTCGGGAACGGAATCATCCGGAAGGTTCGGCATTTTTAAAAGAATATCCCTAACCTGATCGTCCAGAGAACCTACTTTGGCATCAAGGTCCTTGATCGAGAGATTGATCTCTTTGACTTCTTCCATCTCTTGGGACGCGTCTTCTCCCTTTTGTTTTAATCTTCCAACCTCGGCGGACATTTTCTTCTTTTTATTTTTTAGGCTTTCGGATTCCCGCAGGGCCCCCCGGCGAACAAAGTCCATCTCCAGAAGGCGGGGGAGGTCCTCCAAGGAACGGTCTCCCCGGCGGGAGAGTTTCTCTTTAACCGTTTCCATGTTTTCGCGTATGTATTTGATATCGAGCATCAGGGCTTTTTTCCCATTCTTTTTTTAATGCCTTCTATTTTCATCTTCAGAAGAGCGGGGTAGGCATACCTGTTTTCCAGAGACTGAAACCGGTCGTATGCTTCCTTCAGTTTATCCTCTTCTTCCAGGCAGGATGCTATCACAAAATCCAGTTCGTTCTTGAACCGGCTGTCCGGGTAATTGATGATGAACCGGTCATACTTGTCATGAACCCCGGAACACCGGTTGAGGGTAAACAGGATTTCCACGATTTTAAAATTGGTTTCTTCCGCCCACCGGCTTTCCGGATAACTGTCTATCAGGATTTCCAACTCAATCAGCGCTTGTTCGTAATTCTGTTTTTTGTAGTATATGGACGCGATCCGGTACTGGTGGTCGCCGTTCTCCACGGGCCGGTTAAAGTCGTTGATCAGGTGCTGGTATTCGATGATCGCCTGATCCAGGTCCTTGAATGTGAATTCTACGATTTCGGCTATATATCTCTGCGCGTCGAACCCAAACACGCTTTCTTTGTTCAACTGCAACACTTCCTGGAAATAAAGGATACCTTTGGCGCTGTCGCCCAAGCTGAAGTGATAAATCTCCCCCAGCCTGAACAGGGCTTCCTCGGCCACGGGTCCGGATGAATGTTGTTTCAGAATCGCCTTGAACAGTTCTATGGCGTGGTGGTTGCGTCCCTTGATCCATTCATCAATGGCTTTCTGAATCATAGGATCGACATTCTGTCCGTCGCAGGAAACCAGAAAAAAAATCGTCAGGCACGCGAGAAAAAATTTCTGAGGATAAAGAGTTATGTTTTTTATGGAAATGACCGATTGAAAATTTCGAAGGATAAAATCGGACGTCTTGAGGATAGGAACCATTTTTTCTCGCGTGCCGCTGGGATCACTCTACCAGCTTTTCTATACTGACAACCTGATTGCCTTCGCCCAGACCCACCAGCCGGACACCCTGAGTGTTTCTTCCTATGACGGAGATTTCCTTGACCTTCATTCTCACGATGTTGCCTGTGGCTGTTATGACCAGCAGCTCGTCGTTATCCGTCACTTGTTGGATACCCGTCACCGTTCCTATTTTTTCATTACACTTGATGGTGATGACGCCCAGCCCGCCACGGCCTTGGACCGGATATTCCTCCAATAACGTCCGCTTGCCGTACCCGTTGGAGGTGACAGTAAGGATGGAGTTGCCCGGTTCCAGGACTTCCGCCCCCACAACCTTGTCCCCGGCTTTGAGTTTGATGCCTCTCACCCCGCGCCCGGTCCTGCCGATAGACCGGACTTCTTCCTCGGGGAAGCGTATGGAATTCCCGTTTCGAGTGACGAGGAGGATTTCCTTTTTCCCGTCGCAGACTTCCGCGGCGATGACCCGGTCGTTATCGTCGATGGTCAACCCGATGATCCCCCCCTGGCGGGGCTTACTGTAGGCCATGAGCGATGTTTTTTTGACCACTCCCTGCTCGGTGATCACCACAACGAATTTGTCTTCCTCGAATTCGCGTACGGACAAAATGCTCGCGATGGTTTCCCCCTGACGAAGATGCAACAGATTCGCGATGGATTTCCCTTTGGAGGTGCGGCGAACTTCCGGAATGTGGTAAACCTTCAGCCAGTGAACTTTTCCCTCACTGGTAAATACCAAGAGATAGCTCAGCGTGGAGGCGATGAAGAGTTTTTCGACGACATCTTCTTCCCGGACTTCCATCCCCTTGATCCCCTTGCCTCCTCTTTTCTGGGACCGGTAATTGTCCAGGCTCTGCCGCTTGATATAACCGCCCCGGGAATAACTCACCGCCATATCCTCATCTGCAATCATGTCCTCAATATCTATATCCTCGGCTTCACTTTCCAGGATTTCGGTGCGCCTTTCGTCACCGTATTTCTTTTGGATCCCTGTCAACTCGTCCCGGATGATCTTCAGTTTGATCTCTTCATGCCCGAGGATTTTTTCCAGTTCCTTGATCAGTTCGCGGGTGGCTTTCAGTCCATCGATGATCTTCTGACGCTCCAGTCCCGTCAGCCTCTGCAGTCTCATATCGAGAATGGCTTTGGCCTGTACCTCCGACAGGCCGAATTTCTCCATCAGTCCTTCTTTAGCGGCAGCCGGGTCCGAGGCCTTGCGGATAAGATTGACGATCGCATCCATATTATCGAGAGCGATCTTCAATCCTTCATAGATGTGTTCCTTTTCCCGGGCTTTCTTGAGATCGAACTCGGTCCTGCGTGTCACTACCTCCTTGCGGAACAGGACAAAATGGTGAAGCATCTCTTTCAGATTGAGCACCTTCGGCTGCTGGTTCACCAAAGCCAACAGGATTACCCCGAAGGTATCCTGAAGCTGGGTGTTTTTATAAAGGGTGTTCAGAACCACCTGCGCGATGATTCCTCTTTTGAGTTCCAAGACGACTCGGATTCCTTCCCGGTCAGACTCGTCTCTCAGATCGGATATCCCTTCCAGGCGTTTTTCCCTCACCAATTCGGCTATTTTTTCCACCAGCCGGGCTTTGTTTACCTGATAAGGAAGTTCGTTAATAACGATGCGTTCCCGGTCACCCTTCTCGACCGACTCAACCCCCACCCGCGCGCGGACCTTGACGATCCCTCTTCCCGTCCGATACGCCGACCGGATCCCCGACGTACCGTGGATCAATCCACGGGTGGGAAAATCAGGACCGGGAACGATCTGGATCAGATCGTCGATTGTGCAATCGGGGTTCTCAATCAGGTGAATGACCGCATCAACGATTTCACCCAGGTTATGAGGGGGAATATTCGTCGCCATTCCAACAGCAATGCCTGATGAGCCGTTGATCAGCAACTGCGGGAACGACGCCGGAAGCACCGAGGGTTCTTCCAGCGATTCATCGTAATTGGGAGCGAAACGAACGGTATTCTTCTCCAGGTCTTTCAAAAGCTCTTGGGTGATCTCCGCCATCCGTATTTCGGTGTAACGCATGGCCGCGGCGGAATCGCCGTCGACGGAACCGAAGTTTCCCTGCCCGTCCACCACGGGATACCTCTGGGAAAAATCCTGGGCCAAACGAACGATGGTTTCATAAACCGCACTGTCCCCGTGGGGATGATATTTACCGATCACATCCCCGACAATACGTGCCGATTTTTTGTAGGGCCGATTCCAGACATTATCGGCTTCGTTCATGGCAAACAGGACCCGACGGTGAACCGGTTTCAGCCCATCCCGGATATCCGGCAGAGCCCGACCGATGATCACGCTCATGGCGTAATCCAGGTATGAATTTTTCATCTCATGGTCGATATTGATTGGCTCAATGGTTTCGGACATGGCTTTTCTTTTTATAGACCGTAATAATAATCGTGTTTAAGATTTCTCCGTCAGGGATGATCGGAAGAGGGACATGATGATTTAAATTTTCTCGGATTCGTACTGATTGGCAAACTGGAGATTCCGGCGGCGGGGCATCGATTCTAAATATTAATATTCTTGGCTTCTAGGGCGTTGTTCTGGATAAATTCACGCCGCGGCTCCACAGCCTCCCCCATCAGGGTCGTAAACAGCGTTTCGGCGGCAACCAGATCGTCGGCCCGGACCTGCAGGAGCACCCTTCTTTTGGGATCCATGGTCGTCTCCCACAGCTGATCCGGATTCATCTCGCCCAGTCCTTTGTATCTCTGAATGTAAACTCCCTTTTTCGCCGCTTCCAGGACCGCATTGAGTAATTCATGCTTGGATTCGGCCTCGATGGTATCCCCATTGTTCCGTAATTTGAAAGGAGGGTTATCCAAAGGCCTGATCGGCTCATAGACTTCCAGAATTTTCTGGATGATCACTGAACTGATAAATTCCGCGTTGAATTTGATATTGAACTCCCTCCCCTGGCTCTGTCCG
>JAYZAN010000140.1:0-8173 GCA_036339675.1 Nitrospinota bacterium | reverse complement strand
ATAAATTCTTTAAATAAATTTTTTGAGGAATTCTTTTTTGCAATCACAGGCTCACCCTTTCTCAATTTCGCCCTCAATCACTGCGTTGATTTCGCCGAGGATGAGTTCCGGGTCCACATTGTGCATCTGGGCGGTTTTCTCCACGTTTTCGAAAACCTAGCCCGGACACAACATAAATCACTCTGGCTTTGATAAATAACCGTGGATAATTTTCCATGACACTCAACCTTCCTTGTAAACCCGGCCCCGCCACTCTGTCTGCTGCAGAATGAGAATCTGGAACATGGAGTTCAACATGATCAACGCCATGACCACAGCACCCAGTGGGAACATAAATACATAACGCCTTTCCATGGCCAACTCGTCGCACAAGGCCACGCCCGTGATCAAAACCATCATCAACCCGGCCAAGGACAAAGCCGTCCACCCCATCCCCATCGCAACCCATAAATCGGCTAGGATCACCAGGTACGGGGTCACCACGAAACCCAGGATGGCGCAGATATAATATAAGGTGCGCAACACGGACCGTTTCAGGGCGATGAACATATTTTTTCTCCATCCGCTCCAGATTTCCTCGAAAGAATGATACATGCGGATGGAGAAAAGCGTTTTCGCATCGGCTATCAGGATACTGCCACCCGCCCGCTTGACCTGCCTGGCGAGAACGACGTCTTCCAGCACCTCATCCTTGACCCGAGCATGGCCCCCGAATTGCTGGTAGGTCGTTTTTTTAAATAGAAGAAAGGCACCGAACCCCATCGCATCCGGATGCTCGTCACTGTGGATCCTTTTGAACCGCGTGAGAGCGACGATAAAACCGAAAATAACCGGCTGTATGGTTCTCTCCCAGAAGGAACCGAACTCCGCCCTCGGCATCAACGTCAGCAGATCCACTTTCTTTTCCAAGGCAAGATGCATCGCAGAGGTAAGGGCATGAGGTTGAAACACCGGATCGGCATCGGTGAACAGAAGGTACTCTCCCTGAGTTTTCTGATAAGCCTGATGAAGAGAATAGGGTTTTCCTATCCAGCCCCCGGGCAGCGGCTTGCCCGAAATAAAAACAAGGTTGGGATGGTTCTCTCTCATCGATTGAATAATCCCCGCTGTGCCGTCCGTCGAATTATCGTCCACCACGATCACTTCAAAGTTGGGATAATCCTGGTTCAGCAGGGATTGCAGGCAGGCCTCAATGTTTCTTTCTTCATTCCTTGCCGGAACACAAATGGATACGAGAGGGTTGGAAGGCAACGGCCCCGCCACCGTCTCCGCCTTAATCAGATGAAACATGTTCTCCGTCAGGTACGTGATGACCGAAACGATCAGGACAAACTGGAATACATTTACCAGGACTATCATGCTGAGCCGCCCTTTACGGATAATGAGTGCATAACCTTTTCACCAAAAATGTTAGATCAACACAGGTACCGCGTCAAGTATGGATCATGGATATTCAGTATGGACAACCACAACAAGCCATCCCGGTGGGTGCCTTTAATAAATACGATTGATATGTTAGGCTCTTTTAAGCAGATGGAACGGATCCGCTAAAAATATTTTCGCAGTTTCCCCTAAAAATGGTTCAACCTTTTTAATGATGAGCTCCGATCATGTTTCCTGAGAAAATCAGCCTCTCAAAGACCAAAAAATCTCTTACTGGTTACCTGGCCACAGTTTTTTTTATGGTCGGATTTCTTCTCTTTTTTTCAAGGGCGGCGGAAACCCTTTGCATTAAGGACCCGAAAGCCAACCTGAGGAAGGGACCGGGAACCCATTACAAAAAAGTCTGGGAGGTTTTTCAGTACATGCCATTCAAGGAATTAGGCAAAAAGGGGAACTGGCACCGGGTTCAGGACTTGGACGGCGACATCTACTGGGTCTACGGAAAGCTGGTGACCCGCTCCTACCGATGCGCGGTCATCAAAAACAATAAAACTAATATGCGCCAAGGACCGGGAACCAAATTCCCCAAGGTGCCTTGGAGCCCCGTCAATAAATACTTTTCCATGAAAGTCCTTAAAATCAAAGACAACTGGGTCCATATCGAAGACGGCGCAGGTGACCGGGCCTGGGTGTACCGGCCCCTGGTCTGGATACACTAACCCTCCCCCACCACTATCCCACTTCATCCGCTTCGGCATTTCCGATTCCATTCCCTAAAACTTGATTTTGGCCTGTTTTTGCCACCTGCTTACAATTTTTTGCAAACATGGTTATCTAAAAAAGCGCAATGAATATAAAATTGGTTGTTCTATCAAAAACTTGTCAATTATTAGGGAATAAAAATATTATTTTTTAAACCATAACCCCGCCTCTTTCCTTTTTCCCGACCTTTCCGTCGAAAAAAAGTACCAATTTCCCCCGTTCCATATAATAATTGGCTTACATTCCAGATTCGATACTGGTGCCTGCGGGCACGGTATTTCCAGATTCTATTTTGACGAGGGGGTATGCCATGACGACCGCAACCATTCCTGAACCCATCAGCGAAGTTCAGAGTTTTTTAAAACAACCCCAGAAAATATTGATCGACGGCAAACGGGTCGACGCGGCCGGCGGGGAAACGTTCGAAGTGCTGGACCCATCCAACAACAAGGTTTTGGCCCGTGTGCCCAAAGGTGGCCGAGAGGATATCAATCGAGCCGTCAAAGCCGCCTGCAACGCGTTTGAGAACGGCCCCTGGCGCAGGATGACGGTCTCCGAACGGGGGAAATTGATCTGGAAACTGGCGGACCTGATCGAAACGCATACCGAGGAATTCGCGCAACTGGAAACTCTCGACAACGGCAAACCTCTCGTAATCGCTCGCGCCGCCGATGTCCCCCTGACGGTGGACCATTTCCGCTATTACGCCGGGCTCGCTACCAAAATTCACGGCGAAACAATGGACATCAGTGTTCCCTATGCGCCAGGAGCTAACTTCTTCGATTTCACCCTGCGTGAACCTATGGGTGTGGTCGGTCAAATCATTCCCTGGAACTTTCCTTTACTTATGGCAGCGTGGAAACTGGGTGTGGCTCTTGCCAGCGGCAATTGTGTGGTGCTCAAACCCGCCGAGCAGACCCCCCTTTCCGCCCTGCGTTTGGCCGACCTGTTCGCGGAAGCAGGGTTCCCGGACGGGGTGGTCAATATCGTGACCGGATTCGGGGACGCTGGAGAAGCCCTCGCTAAGCATGAAGACGTGGATAAAGTCGCCTTCACCGGTAGCACGGAAGTGGGGCATGAAATCGTCAAAGCCTCCGCGGGAAATCTGAAAAGAGTCTCTCTGGAACTGGGGGGCAAGTCCCCCAGCATCGTGTTTCCCGACGCCGATCTGGAAGTCGCCGCGGCCGGGGTTTCCGGAGCGATCTTTTTCAATCACGGTCAATGCTGCTGTGCCGGATCGAGAATACTGGTGCACCAGAACGTCTACGAGGAGGTGGTCGAGCGGGTCTCGGTTCATGCGAAAAAAATCAAGCTGGGGCCCGGTATATGCCCGGATACGGAAATGGGTCCCCTTGTGTCCCGGGAGCAGCAGGACCGGGTCATGAACTATATCAAGTCGGGAGAAGCCGATGGCGCGCGCACGCTGACCGGGGGAAACATTCCCGGAGGAAACATGAAGGCGGGCTGCTTTGTAGAACCCACCGTGTTTGAAAAAGTGAATCCGGACATGAGAATCATCAGAGAGGAAATCTTCGGTCCGGTGGTCGCCGCATCTCCCTTTGACGATATCGATGAAGTCATCGCCAAGGGAAACGATACCGAATATGGCCTGGCGGCGAGCGTCTGGACCCGGGACATTAATAAGGCCCATAAAGTTGCGAAAGGATTAAAAGCGGGAACAGTATGGGTCAACTGCCATAATATATTCGACGCGTCGGCGCCTTTTGGCGGATACAAGAAAAGCGGATATGGAAGGGAGATGGGCATTCATGCCCTTGAAATGTATACCCAGGTCAAGAACGTCATCATCCAGATTCATTGAAACTCGGGTTTAAGCTCCCTGCGGTTTTAATTCTTCCATTTTTGGGAATTGAATTTTGAACCGGGTTCCTTGGCGAGGAGAGCTTTCCACCTCGATTTTCCCCTTGTGGGCTTCCACGATATACTTGCAGATGCTCAAACCGAGCCCACTCCCCCCCTCTTCTCTCGAGCGGGCCTTGTCCACCCTGTAGAACCGGTTGAATATCAGCGGTAGGTGTTCTTCCGGAATTCCTATCCCGGTATCCTGAACAGTCAGGAAGGCAAAATCTTCTTTGTCTTCCAGGGCCACTTTCACTTCCCCTCCGGGCGGAGTGTATTTGATCGCGTTGTGAAGGAGATTCCAGATCATCTGCCGAAGACGGACAGCATCTCCATTTACATGGATCGGTTCTAGGTAGGCGATCACGATTTTTATATCCTTTTCATTGGCAATGGTTTCCACGTGTTTGCACACCTCATCGATCAACGCTCCCAAGTCCAACTCTTCCCACTCGAACTGGATTTGCATTTCATCGGATTTGGAAAGGGTGAACAGGTCTTCCAATACTTTGGACATATAATTGATTTCTTCAAGGTTGCTCGATAATATATTCTGATATTCTTCGGGGTTTCGTTCTTTCCTCAGGATCAGTTCGCTTTGACCCCTCAAGACCGTGAGCGGGGTACGCAGTTCGTGAGATGCATCGCTGCTGAACTGGCGAATCTGCGCGAAGGAGCTTTCCAGCCGGTCCATCATGGAATTGAACGTCGCCGCCAACTGCCCGATTTCATCTTTCACATCGGTGACGGGAATGCGTTTGCTCAAATCTACGCCGCTGCCGATCTCTTTAGCGGTCTGGGTGATCTTCGCCACCGGGCTGAGGGCACGCTTGGCCATGAACCTTCCCAGAAGGGTGGTGATCACCAGAACCGTGGGAACCGCGGTGAGCAAAAAGATCTTAAGGCTTTTCAGGGTATCCTGAACGGCCTGCAGCGAGGTCCCCACCTGGATGAGGTTGACCAGCTTGCCATTGTGCAAAATCGGTTTGGTGATGACGCGGACCGGGTGGTTGTCGGCAACCGAAAAGGTTTCGTAAGTTTGTTCTCCTCTCAAGGCGTTGGAATACGCAGTCTGGGTCAGGGGAAACTGCGAGGCATCGATATTTTTGGACAAGGAGCCGACACTCCCCGACCCGTCATAAATCCGGTAGAATTTATTGAGGTTTCCGGTTCCGAGAAACTGCTCGAAAAAATTTTCCAGTCCGGGAAGGGGGATACTGGCCTGCTTCATCAATGCCGTCTTGGCAATGACCCTTGCGGATACCAGAAGGGAGTTGTCGATGCTTTCATAAAGGCGGGTGGAAAGGGCTATGTGCAGAAAAACACTGAAAAGAATGAGAACGATCCCAAGCAAAAGAACATACCAGGCGGTCAATCTTGATCGGATGGAATGGAAGGGCATGGTTATTCTCTCATGATATACCCCACGCCCCGAAGCGTATGGAGCAGTTTTTTGGGATAGTTTTTATCAATTTTTTTCCTGAGATGATTGACATAAACGTCGATGACATTGGTGAAGGTATCGAAGTTATAATCCCAGACATGCTCCGCGATCATCGTGCGAGTCAATACCTTACCCTGGTTGCGAAGGAAATATTCGAGCAGGCTGTATTCCTTGCCGGTCAGTTCAATCTCCTCGCCATTTCGCTTTACTTTATGGCTGACCAGGTCCAGTGTTAGGTTATCAATTTGCAGTTCTGTTTTCGTTTCGGCCTTGCCGCGCCTTAAAAGAACCCGGATTCGGGCCATCAGTTCGGAAAAGGCAAACGGTTTGGTCAGGTAATCGTCGGCGCCTTTATTCAATCCGGTCACCTTTTCCTCAACGGAATCCTTGGCGGTCAGGAGGATGATGGGAACGTCGTTTTTTCCGGCCCTCAAGCGGGAAAGGACTTCCAGGCCGTCCAAAACCGGGAGCATGAGATCCAGAATAATGAGGTCATACTCTCCCTGCTGAGCCAAAAGCAGTCCTTCCTCTCCATCATAAGCCACATCGACGACATAGGTTTCCTCTTCCAGCCCTTTTTTTACAAAACTGGCGACCTTTTTCTCATCTTCTATTACCAATAGGCGCATTTACGCATCCCATTTTTTCTGTTTTTTATGAAGTTCGATTTCCCCCTCAAGCATCTGGATATGTCTTTCATGGTCCTTGAGAATAGCCGAGTACATGGCCCGGCAGCTATCGTCATTCGCATCGACCATGGCCTGTTTACAGATGCCGACCGCATCCTGGGCCGCTTTCATGGCTTTCAAAAGATTTTCGTTGAACTTTTTAGACATGAACATCCTCGAAATCAAACTTCCTGTTGGAAGAAATATTCTATCACCAAACCTTCGGCGGCAAACCCAATATTCCGGAACTCAAACATTGGATGGCAGCCGCAAGAATTTAGCTGGATTAGACCCGTTGAGCCAAGGCTCATTCCTTATCGTTCCCGAATTCTCCGGGAAGCTGGAGCCTGACTAGGAGGATCCCCAAGGCGGCCCCGAAGAACGGGAGCATGTTCACCAGTTCGGCGAAAAAATGCCCGAACAAGCCATAATCCTGAACCAGGTCCGTCAAAAGGGTGTTTCCCGATTTTTCCAGCCAGTAAAAGATCAGGTTGATCGCCGTTCCACAGCCGAAACCGATAAAAGCCCCGAAACCATAATAAACGAATTTCATGGTATCCCCAATTTAATCAATTTGCAATCCGGCCGAAATTCCCTGATCGGAATCGAAAATGCTATAATCGATTCCATCGGTTGTATATTTTGATCCTATTCTGCCCGACAAAACATATTATACAATTCCCCACATGGGGAAAAAAGATTTTATAGGGAGAAGATAGTGAGACTGAAAGATAAGTCGGCCCTCATCACCGGTGGAGCCACCGGAATCGGCCTTGCCTGCACCCGCCTGTTTTGCAAGGAGGGGGCCCGGGTCGCCATTTGCGGCAGGAGAAAAGACAGGCTGGATGAAGCGGTTTGCTCCACGGAAGGGGAACTCATAGCTATCCAGGCCGATATCACCCGAAAAGACGATATCGATCGTTTGGTTGACGAAACCTTCAAGGCATATCAAAAAGTAGATATTCTGGTCAACAATGCCGGCATCTTTACCACAAGCCCCATTCACGAAGCGGATGACGCGCATTGGGATACGGTCTTCGATGTCAATATGAAATCGGTGTTTCAATTGACACGGAAGTTACTGGCACCCATGATGGAACAAAAATCCGGAAGTATCATTCATATCAGTTCCATCCTGGGGATAATCGCCGTTCCTCAAACCGCGGTCTACAACAGTTCAAAAGGAGCCCTCATTCAGTTCAGCCGGTCTATCGCGGTTGAATATGGCGCTTTTGGAATCCGTTCCAACACAGTTTGCCCGGGCCTGGTCGAAACCGAAATGACCGAAGAATTGATGAGCGACAAGGCGTTGATGGATGAATGGAGCAAAAATTATCCCATCGGCCGATTCGGGGTTCCTGGTGACATTGCCAACGCCTGTTTGTATCTGGCAAGCGACGAGTCCTCCTTCGTGACCGGCGCAGTGCTTCCGGTAGACGGCGGATACACCGCAAATTAGAAAGCGTTCACCTTCAGGGGGACGATTGCCCTAAACAGGGTCGGGGACCGGGCGATTGGATTCACAAAACTTATTGTTATGAAAGCTTGACGGGATCGTTTACCGATATTAGAATCAACGGCAATCGATAGAATTGAAGCCACAGCACCCGGCCCGCCACGCGGGCGGGGAAATTGGCTAATGGCTCCAGAGCAAGCGACAATCGTTGAGCGCGAAAAAAAGCTTAACTTATTGGACCCAACGGAAAAAGTCAAGAATCGCGCTCTTCGATCATCGCTAACTTGACGAACATTAGCCAACTGCCCCTGCGGCGAGCAGCCAGCATGACGCTCGCCTCCAGGCGTGGGCCGGCCGGCGTCCGGAAATTAAATTCCTCAGGACATTTTTGATGAACTATGAAGTGGTCATCGGATTGGAGGTTCACTGCCAGCTGAAGACCAAAACCAAAATATTCTGTTCCTGCTCCACCGAGTTCGGAAAATCGCCGAATGAAAATACCTGTCCCATCTGCCTGGGTATGCCGGGGGTACTGCCGGTTCTGAACCGGCAGGCGGTGGTATACGCCGTACAGGCCTGCCTGGCCACCCATTGCCGGAT
>JAYZAN010000139.1:0-25204 GCA_036339675.1 Nitrospinota bacterium | reverse complement strand
TAATGTTCCAGGATGCATTTTCCCGGCCTCTTTTTCCGCCTCGTATTTCGAAGGACAACTGGTCAATAAGGTATTGGCATGAAACACCCCGTCTTGTCCCAGGGTGCCCTCGACGACAACTTCCCTCCCGTCGGCGAACATATCCGGAGTGACCCCTTGATAAGTGACTTTCAAATTGGCATCGTTCTCCTCTATAGAGAACTTAACCTTTAAATAGTCGTTCGGATCTCGCTGTATCGAATTATTGACCACTTTGCCTTTCACTTTAAGACCGGCACCCGTATAAGAAACCTTTTGGCTCGCCAGTTCATCCACCGTAAAAAAGAATTTAGATGTACTGTTGATACTGGTGCTGATCAAATAGCCTATGGCAAAGACAATTAACGCACTTCCAACGGCAAACTTCACTTTTTTATGAGACATTTCCAGAATTATTCTTCCGTTTAGCTAGATGAAACCTTTAATGAATAATCTTTTTAGGCTTTTTTCAATACTATCATCCGCAATTTGCCCTTGTCAAAAAATTTCCCCCATGGATGAGTGATCTGCAAAATCTTTTCATTAATAGATTATACGCCTTAGGAGTATTAAAAAATCCTGTTATTTTATATCCATACAGGACCCCCGGCCCGGCCTAGATTTTCACCAAACCCCAAAAATCTGCGTGGCTCCCCAATAATCGGAAAAAATCCTGCCATTTCCATTTCTCTCCGAAAATCTCGGTTTTTTGACCCCCCCCCCCTCATAAATGGCCCAAACCCAATTTTTTTAAGGATTCCTGTTGACAGAGTGTCGGGTTATGTTAGGATAGTGTCTTAAAGTGTCAAATAGTGTTTAATTATTTCAGCTTAGGAGAATTGCAGGTTTTAGATCGCAAGTATAAGTAAATGAACGGTTTTCTTGGAACCTACAACATCAGCCTGGACGACAAGGGTAGATTGAACGTGCCCGCTAAGCTCAGGGCCACTTTAGAGAAGGAATACGGGCCCCATCTTGTGGTGTGCGTCATGGACGGGTTCCTGATTGTATTTCCTCAAAACGAGTGGGCTACCAACGAAGAAAAGCTGAGTCATTTAAACGCTTTTGACAAAGGGGACAGAAACCGACTGCGCGAATTTTACGCGGGAGCCACCGAGTGCAAAATCAAATCGGGGAGAATCCTGCTTCCCGCGAACCAGCGGGAAGCGGCCGGACTAAAAAAAGACGCGGTTCTGGTCGGGATGTCCAAGACTTTCGAAATTTGGGCCCCGGACCGGTGGACCAGGGTCTCCGGTTAAAGACCGGCGGCCAGAGAGAGGAGAGTCGCCGCACTTCAAAGGGCGGGCAGGCTCAGTTGAACGATGCCAAAGTACCACGAGCCGGTATTGAAGGGGGAGGTGCTTCAATACTTGAACGCAGAGGAGGATGGCTTGATTGTAGACGGCACTTTGGGGGATGGAGGGCATACGGAATTTATCCTGAACAATACCGGGCCCCGTTTGCAGGTACTGGGTATTGACCGGGACTCCAACGCATTGGCACGCGCCAGGGAAAGATTGAAACCATTCCGCGGCAGAATCCACTTCGCCCAGGGAAAATTCAGCCAGATCAAGGAAATCTTGCAGAAAGCCGGATTCGGGAAAATAGACGGCCTTCTTTTGGATCTGGGTGTTTCCTCACCCCAAATCGACAATTCCGAGCGAGGCTTCAGTTTCATGCACGACGGCCCTCTCGATATGAGGATGGATCCGGACGGCCCCACGACTGCAGCCGATTTACTCACGACCCTCTCAGACCATGAACTGGAAACCGTCATTAAAAATTATGGCGAAGAACGATATTCGAAAAGGATCGTGCGGGCGATCCGTAAAGCGCAGGGACAACAACCCATCCTTACGACTCTTCAATTATCAAATATTCTTATGGTCGCGGTGGGTTCATCGCGCGCGTCAAAAATTCATCCCGCTACCCGTACTTTCCAGGCCCTGCGCATTGCCGTTAACCAAGAGCTGGAGGATCTGCAATCCGTGTTCAAGGAATCTATCGGGATCCTCAATGCGGCGGCTCGAATTGTAGTGATCTCCTTCCATTCCCTGGAAGACAGGATCGTTAAAACCTTTTTTCGAGGCGAGGAAAAAGGCTGTGTCTGCCCGCCACGGTTTCCTTCCTGTGTGTGCGGCAGAACCAGCACGTTAAAAGTCATTACCAGAAGGCCCATCAGGTCCACCGAGGAGGAATCGGTGCGGAACCCGCGATCCTCCAGTGCAAAACTGAGAGTTGCTGAAAGGATCTATGCTTGAGTGGATAAACCAGGCTGCAAAAAAACGGTTACACCTTTCTTCGCGGGAGTTTCAAATGATCCTGGTGGCCTCGATCCCGTTCATGATCGGCGCCCTCACTTTCGTATGGAGCAATACCCGGCTGGTCAAGCAGTCCTATGAATACCAGACGCTGATGAAAGAGCGCCGGAATTTGTTGCGAGACAACCATCTTTTAACCGTGGAAGCGGAGAGTTTGAAGTCTTTGGACAGGGTTCAACAGTTGGCCCGGAAAAAAATCGGGCTCGAGTATCCCAAAAATAACCAGGTGGTCACCGTCTTTTTGAATTAACCCATATGGCCAAGCAGGCACATCGAATCGCAAAGAATTTCAAACCTACCATCAAAGGTCGATTGGTCCTGATTTCCGTCCTGTTCGCGCTTTACGGATTGGGACTGGTGGCAAGGCTTTTCTACCTGCAGATCCTTCAGCATGACGAACTGGTGGCGCAATCGGCGAAACAATACCTCAAAACCGCAAACATCTTTTATGGGCGGGGAATTATCTACGACCGGAACAAGGGCGAACTGGCCAGTAATATTGAAGTCGAGTCGGTGTACGTCACCCCGCAGGAGATTCTTGAGAAAAAACAAACGGCCCGGACCCTGGCAACGGTGCTGAGGCTCAAATATTCTACAGTTTATAAAAAACTCTCTACCGCCAAAACTTTTGTGTGGATCAAAAGGAAGTGCCCGCCGAGTGAAACGGAATTTCTTAGAAGGAAGAACCTTCCCGGCGTGGGGTTCATCTCCGAGCACCAACGCTTTTATCCGAAGCGCCAGCTGGCTTCCAGCGTGATCGGTTTCGTGGGTCTGGATAACCAGGGCCTGGCCGGGGTCGAACACCATTATCGCTCCCGGTTGAAGGGAGCAACCGTTCGAACAGTGATGGAAAAGGACGCGCGCGGTCGTTACATCCGCACCTTTGATGAATCCTCCAAGCAGGATTCGGCCAGCCACGATATGGTCCTGGCCATTGACGAAGTGATCCAGTTCACCACGGAATACCATCTGAAAAAGCAGATCAAAAAATATCGCGCGAAGGGAGGCATGGCCATCGTCATGGATCCCAATACAGGTGAAATTTATGCCCTAGCCAACGAACCCAAATTCAACCCGAACAATTACGCAGCCTTCCCTTCCCGCGCCTGGACGAACAAATCAGTTTCCAACGCGTTTGAACCCGGCTCCATTTTTAAGCCCATCGTCGCGTCCGCCGCGCTCGAACTAGGAGTTGCCCGGCCCAACGATATTTTTTTCTGTGAAAACGGAAAATTTAAACTGGGCCAGGTTCTTCCTGTATTCGGGGAAGCTTCCAGCCACGAGTTCGGCTGGTTGAGCATGAGACAAATCATCGCCAAGTCCAGCAATATCGGGGCGATTAAAATCGCCCAGCAGGTCGGAGAGAAAAATTTTTACCATTACATACAAAAATTCGGGTTTGGTAAAAAAACCAACATCGGGCTTCCGGGTGAATCGGCTGGACAGTTCAAAAATGTTTCGCAATGGTCGGCGCGCTCATTGGCTTCCATCTCCTTTGGGCATGAAATCGGAGTGACCCCTCTGCAGATGGCCACCGCTTTAAGCGCCATCGCGAACGGAGGAAACCTCATGCAACCCCGCATCGTCAAAGCGGTTCTTAAAAACGACCTGCGCGTGGAAACGTTTCCTCCCAAAGTGGTGGGCAGGGTTATCTCTAAAAGGACCAGTCGTCAAATGGTCGACATTCTAAAATCGGTCGTGAAAGAAGGGACCGGGGCCAAGGCCGCGCTCAAAGGATACGATGTGGCCGGTAAAACCGGAACCGCGCAAAAGTTCGATCCTAAGACACGGTCCTATTCCAAAACCGCTTTCCTATCATCGTTCATCGGTTTTGTCCCCGCGGACGCTGCCCGGCTTGTGATCCTGGTCATGATCGATGAACCCCAAGGAAGTTATTGGGGTGGAACCGTGGCGGCCCCGGTTTTTAAAAATATCGCTAAGCAGGCACTGAGATACCTCAACGTGCCTTCCAAGGAAGAGCGTGTCTACATACTGGAACGAGCATGATGCAAACCGTAGAAGGAATACAAACCTTGGTCTTTCCTGAGGGGATCGGAACAAAGATGGATAAACATCCGCTTAGAAATTTATCCGAGCTGGTAAAAGGATTTTCCCTGTTGAATGTTCTGGGAACACTGGACCGGCACATTTCTTCGATCGCCTTCGATTCCCGGGACGTTAAAGAAGGGGGGCTTTTCGTAGCTATTCGCGGGCTCCAGCAGGACGGGAACCGGTATATCGCCGACGCGATTCAACGGGGAGCTTCGGCATTTATCACGGAAGTCCCCATGGATCAGTTGAACGGCTTCAGCCTGGGTTCGAAGTCGGTCAGCGCCCTGCAGGTCTCCGACGCTCGGGAAGCCCTGTCCAGAGTCAGTTCGGCATTTTATGACCACCCTTCCAAGCATCTGAATTTAATCGGAATCACCGGGACCAACGGGAAAACCACCCTGACCTATATTCTGGAACGGATTTACAGGGAGCGTGAAGAGACCGCCGGCGTTATCGGGACCATCCATTACTGCTATGGAGATATCGACATCCCCGCGCCCATCACCACTCCGGAATCCCTGGAACTCAACAGGATGTTCCATGATATGCGGATGAAAGGCGTGAAGAATTGTTTTCTGGAAATCTCGTCCCATTCACTAGCTTTAAAAAGAGTCCACGGAATGAATTTTTCGGTGGGAGTTTTCACCAACCTGACCCGCGACCACCTCGATTTTCACGGGACCATGGAACATTATAAAAACGCGAAAAAAGAACTGTTTCGCAGTAACCGGGTTGAAAAAAAAGTCCTCAATATCGACGATCCGGTCGGTAGGGAAATCCTTGCTGAATCCGGCCAGGAAACATTGACGACGGCCATGGACCGGCCCGCGGACGTAACGGCTGAAGCCTGTATTATTTCCTCTATCGGCAGTCGCTTCATCCTTAAAACCCCGTGGGGCGAAAGGGAAATTCAAACGCATTTGCTAGGTCGCCACAACATCTCCAATCTCCTTTCGGCAACCGCCTGCTCCCTTCTCCAGGGATATTCCATGGACGAAATCGACCGGGGACTGCGGTCCATAGACAGCATTCCCGGCCGGTTCGAACGGGTCGCCCTGGGCCAGAATTTTGTGGTGATGGTGGATTACGCGCACACCCCAGACGCGCTAAAAAACGCCCTGCAGGCCGCAAGGGCGTTTACCGGAAACAGGGTCATCACGGTCATCGGATGCGGCGGAGACCGCGACCCCGGAAAACGAAAAGAGATGGGAAAGACCGCCCTGGAGTTGAGCGATTTCGCAATCATCACCTCCGACAACCCCAGGACCGAAGAGCCGGAACATATCATCGAAGGCATTTTGGAAGGAGTCCCTTCCGACGCCATCAGAGAGAAACATTATTCCGTCTCCGTCAACCGCCGGGAAGCCATCGAGCAGGCCATCGACCGGGCCGCGGAAGGCGATACAGTTGTCATTGCCGGTAAAGGCCACGAGGATTACCAGATTCTAAAAAAGGAAACCATTCATTTCGACGATCGGGAAATGGCCCGTCAGTACTTAAAGAGGAAATTAAACATTGATTGAATGCAGCGTTAAAAATTGTTTGAAGGCAGTGAACGGTACTCTCATCCGGGGAACCGACGGCCAGGAGTTCAATGGAGTGTCGATCGACTCCAGGACCGTTGATGAAGGGGCGCTTTTTGTCTGCATCCATGGAGAACGTTTCGACGGGCATGACTTTATCCCCGAGGCGGTGGAAAAAGGGGTCGCCGGGATCATGCTTTCCAATCCGGAAAAACTCTCTTCAACCATGAATATGGAAAATGCCCTGTCGCCTTTTATCATTCAAGTCGAAGACACTCTGACCGCCCTGCAGGAGCTGGCCCGTTTCTACAGGGAGCAGTCGGAAGTCCGTGTCGTGGGAATCACCGGAACCAACGGAAAATCGACCACCAAGGAAATGACGGCTTCCATCGCGGCGTCAAAATTCGCAACGCATAAAACCAAAGGCAACCTGAATAACCATATCGGTGTTCCTCTCACACTCCTGGACATGATGAAAAAAGACGAAGTGGCGATCCTCGAAATGGGAATGAGCGCCACGGGAGAAATCAAGCGTCTTTCGGAAATCGCCCAACCCAATATCGGGATCATCACCAACATCTCAGAGGGCCACCTCATCCAATTGAAAACCCTTAAAGGAGTTCAAAAAGCCAAGGGAGAGCTTTTCGAGGCATTGGCCGAAAATGGAACCGCCATCGTCAACGCCGATGATCCCCTGGTCCTCGAACTGGCACGCTCCCTGAGAACAAGGGTGGTGACGTTCGGGATCGATAATTCCGCCGACGTGCACGCCCGGAACATCCGCCCGGCGGGGAATGAAGGATTCGACTTCACGGTCCATATGTTCGACGAAGAGGTTCCCGTCCAGCTCCCCTTTCTCGGGTTCTGCAATATTTATAACGCCCTGGCAGCTATGGCAACCGGTTATTCCCTGGGAGTGCCGACGAAAAACATGAGTGCGGGCCTGGCCAATTCCACCTTGTTGGCCCAGCGGTACGAAATCATCAGGCAGGGGGAGATCACCATCATCAACGATTCTTACAATGCCAATCCCAAATCGATGCGTGAAGCGTTGACTACCCTGCAACAGTTTAATACCCGGGGCAAAAAATATTTTGTGATCGGGGAAATGCGCGAATTGGGAGATCTGGCAAAAACCGCTCATGTCGGCCTCGGCCAGGAAGTTAAAAAACATAACGTGGATTACCTGGTCACGGTCGGCGAGATGGCGGGGCTGGCCGCCCAAAGCGCCCATGAAGAAGGAATGGAGGCCGACCGCGTATACGCCGCCGGTTCCCATAAGGATGCGATCGATTTTATGAAAAAAAAATCTCTTCCCGGGGACTGCTTTCTCGTTAAAGGCTCCCGGGGAGCGGCCATGGAAGAAGTTGTTAAAGGTCTGGTTCAACACTAAGCAAAAAAGAGGGATCATGTTCTACCACATTTTTTATCCGCTAAGCACGGACTATTCCTTTTTGAACGTGTTCAAGTACATCACATTCCGCTCGGCCTATTCGGGGATCACCGCGCTGGGCCTAAGTCTGCTGCTGGGTAAAGCCATGATTGGGTTTTTGCAGAAATACCAGATCCGCGAAAAAATCCGGGAAGACGGGCCTGAAAGTCACAGTGTCAAAACCGGAACACCGACCATGGGTGGGCTGCTCATATTGTCTACTTTCATCCTATCGACTCTGTTGTGGGCGGACCTCGGGAACCGGTACATCTGGCTCATCGTGCTTGCCGGACTCGGTTTCGGGGCGCTCGGTTATTTCGACGATGTAAAAAAGCTCAAAGGCAGCGAGGGACTTACTGTTCAACAAAAACTTTTTGTTCAGTTGGTGTTGAGCACTGCCATCGGCGTTTATCTGATTTACTTCGATCCACAGCGCGTGGATTATGCCACCAAACTCTACGTACCGTTCTTTAAAGGTTTTCAACCGGAGCTTGGAGACTTTTATCTTCTGTTCATAATTTTCATCATCGTGGGCACCTCCAATGCCGTGAACCTGACGGACGGCCTGGACGGATTGGCCATCGGCCCGATCATCATTGCCACGGTGACCTACACGGGAATTGTTTATCTCTGCGGTCACATCAAGTTCTCCGAATACCTGCGTATCCAGTACATACGAGAGGCGGGGGAAATCGCCGTTTTAAGTTCCGCCGTGGTGGGAGCCAGTCTAGGATTTTTATGGTTCAACTCCTACCCCGCTCAAATGTTCATGGGAGATGTCGGGTCGCTTTCTTTGGGGGGCATTCTCGCAACCATCGCGACGGTGGCAAAACACGAATTGCTATTGATTCTAGTTGGCGGAATTTTCGTGATCGAAGCTTTATCGGTCATCATCCAGGTCGGTTATTTCAAATACACGGGGGGGAAACGATTTTTTCGAATGGCTCCCCTTCATCATCATTTTGAACAAAAGGGCTGGGCCGAACCGAAGGTGATCGTGCGGTTCTGGATCGTCGCCATCGTCCTGGCCATGTTGAGCTTGAGCACCTTGAAGTTGAGATAAATAATGATTCTTGAAAACCAAAAAACCGTTGTCATAGGAATGGGCCGCACAGGTATCGCGACGGCCAATTTCCTGGACAATCGGGGCTTTCCCACAACCCTGGTCGACCAGAAAAGCCGGAAGGAACTGGAAGCGGCCGCCCGGTTGGTTAACGGGACGGTTGAAATGCGGTGCGGGACCCACGAACCCCCTTCGGACGCTAAGATGATTATTTTAAGTCCGGGCGTCGATATCAACGATCCGGTTCTGGACCCGGCCAGAAACCGGGGAGCCGAAATCTTGAGTGAAATCGAGCTTGCTTTTCATTTCACCCAGATACCGATCATCGCGGTGACTGGAACCAATGGCAAGTCCACGGTCACGACCCTGATCGGGGAGATTTTGCAACGTGCCGGTAAAAAAGCTCTCGTTGGAGGAAACATTGGGACTCCCTTTATCTCCTTACTTGATTCCGGGGAAGCGGATTTCCTTGTGCTCGAAATTTCCAGTTTCCAATTGGAAGGAACCAAATCCTTCCGACCCAAGATCGCATTGGTGCTCAACATCACTCCCGATCATATGGATCGGCACAAGACCCTCGAATCTTATGCGGGGCTCAAAGAAAAAATCACGGTCAACCAGGCCCAAGAGGATTTTTTAGTTCTCAATCACGACGACCTTCACACTATGAAGCTCGGTGAGGACAAACCGGCCAGAAAAGTTTTTTTCAGCAGTCTCTCGGAAGTGGAAGAAGGCGCATTTTTAAGAAACGGATCGATCGTCCTCAGGATCTCCGGAGAAGAGGAAACCATCCTCTGCTTTATGGATAATTTGAACCAGACCATGCAATGGCAGATTGAAAACGTACTAGCCGCCGTTGCCGCGGCGAGCCTGGCAGGAGTTTCCCCGGAGGTTATCGCAGAAACGATTAAAGATTTTAAGGGCCTGAACCATCGCATGGAGTGGGTACGCTCCATTGGAGGCATCGACTTTGTAAACGATTCCAAGGGAACCAATGTCGGGTCCGTGCAAAAGTCTCTGTCGAATTTTCCCCGCCCCGTCATTTTGATAGCGGGCGGCAGCGATAAAGGAAGCGATTTTTCCTCGCTCAAACAAATCCTGAAGGAACGGGTCAAACACCTGATCCTGATCGGGGAAACAAAAAATAAATTCCGCCAGGTTCTAAACGGCTCGTTCAATTACGAAGAGGCGAAAGACCTGGATGAAGCGGTCAAACAGGCTTATCAAAAAGCGGAGTGGGGAGATGTGGTTCTGCTTTCTCCCGCCTGCGCCAGCTTCGACATGTTCAAGGATTACGCCGAACGCGGCGACCGGTTCAAAAGTCTGGTGAACCGGATTTAAACCAGGCGTCTTTTTAGAAACGCGTGGGTTATGAGCAACATATCTATAAGTCTGTGGAGAGGCGATTGTGAGTTCGCCGAGAATAGGACATTTGAAATGCGACTCCATCCTGTGCTTTTCGGTGGCTGTGTTGATCCTGATCGGGATCGTCATGGTGTTCAGTTCCAGCGCGGTCTATGCCATGGAGAAACACAACGACTCCTATTATTTTCTGAAGAGGCAGGTTCTGTGGGTGATGATAGGGACAGTCACGATGATCACCGCGCGAAAAATGAATTATCACAATTGGCAAAAAGCCGCCTATCCCGTCATGGCCATCACTTTTCTCTTATTGATCGCAGTCATGATCCCCGGGCTGGGCAAGGAAGTTGGCGGGGCAAGGCGCTGGCTGAACCTGGGCGGGCTCTCCTTCCAGCCCTCGGAGCTGGCCAAGTTCGCCCTGGTCCTGTTCATCGCCAAATCCCTGGTCAAGAGGGCGGACAAATTAAAAAACTTCGCGTACGGGTATCTTCCCAACCTGATCGTCTTGGGGTTTTTCTTTCTCCCCATACTGTTTCAACCCGATTTCGGGACGGCCATGATCATTTGCGTCGTCACCTTCGCCATGCTGTTCACCGCCGGGGTGCGGACCAAATTTTTGTTCTACTCGGCCCTCTCCGTTATTCCGTTCATGGTATCGGCGGTGATAGGCGCGGAGTACCGAACCCGGAGGATCCTCGCGTTTCTGAATCCCTGGCAGGACCCCTCCGACACCGGGTTCCAGGCCATTCAATCTTTCTACGCCTTCGGGCGGGGCGGGTATTGGGGAACCGGGCTGGGGAAAAGCAGTCAAAAGCTGTTTTACCTTCCCGAAGCGCATACGGATTTTATCTTCTCGGTCATCGGGGAGGAACTGGGATTCATCGGTACAACGGGCATCGTGATCCTCTTCGGCATTTTGTTCTGGCGAGGATTCGTGGCGGCGCAAAGAGCCAAGGACCCGTTTGGAACACATGTGGCTATCGGCCTGACCCTGTTAATCGGTGTGCAGGCTTTTATCAATATGGGAGTCACCGTGGGAATTCTTCCAACGAAGGGACTGACACTGCCCTTCATCAGTTTGGGAGGATCGTCCCTGGTCGTTTTAATGCTTTGTGTAGGAGTTTTATTAAACATCTCTGAGCGACCGAGCCGCCGGTAACGGACTATACATGGCCATAAGAATCGTAATAGCCGGAGGTGGAACGGGGGGACATTTATTCCCCGGAATCGCTTTGGCAAAACAACTCAAGAGGCACGATATGAATATCGAAATTACATTCGTAGGAACCCGACAGGGAATCGAATCGCGAATCGTTCCTAAAGAAGGATTCAATCTCAAAACGATCATATCCTCCGGTGTGATCGGAAAGACAGGGGCAAACCGCTGGGTTTCGTGGTGCAAAATCCCGATCGGAGCGGCTCAATCGATGTGTTTTCTGATCCGCAAACGCCCCGATCTCGTTGTGGGAGTTGGCGGTTACGCGTCTGGCCCAGTTGTGCTGTCCTCATGGCTTCTGCGCGTTCCCATTCTGATCCATGAACAAAATTCCGTTCCCGGGGTGACCAACAAATGGTTGGGGAAAATTGCCGACAAGGTGGCGGTGTCTTTCAATGAGTCCAAAAAATTCTTTCCCGGAAACAAAGTCGTTCATACGGGGAATATGGTCCGGGAAGAATTCTGCCAACCGCGAGAACCCACATTCCAGGAACCCGGAATGGAATTCCGCCTGTTGATTCTGGGCGGCAGCCAGGGAGCGCATTCGATCAATATGGCCATGATTGAAGCGCTGGATCACCTTACTGAATTCCAGGATTCCATAAAAATCGTACACCAAACCGGAGGTAAGGATTTTGAATACGTCAGACGGAAATACATGGAAAAAGATTTTTCCGTAAACGTTCAGCCTTTTCTGGATGATATGGCAGGGCAGGTTCGCCAGGCTTCACTGATCATCTGCCGGTCCGGGGCCACTACCCTAGCAGAAATCACCGCAACGGGAAAAGTTTCGATTCTCATCCCCTTTCCCCATGCGACTCACAATCATCAGGAAATCAACGCGAGAATACTGGAAGCGGCCAAAGCGAGCGAAGTGATTCTCGATAATAAAATTTCCGGAGAACGGCTGGCGCAATCCATTATCCAGTCCATTAAAGAACCGGAGCAATTGAAGGAAATGGAAGAGAACAGCTACCGCCTCGGCAAGCGGGACGCTACGGAAAAAGTCAAAGAACTGTGTCTTCAGTTGACGGAAGACAAAACAGCATGCATTTTGTCATGTTTTTAGGAAAAACCAAACGGATCCATTTTATCGGGATCGGGGGATCGGGAATGAGCGGCATCGCTGAAGTTTTGATCAATCGAGGATTCGAGGTCACGGGTTCGGACAAAGCTCGAACCCCGGTGGCGGATCACCTGGAAAAACTGGGCGCTACCATCAGGTTCCAGCATTCGGCAGACCATATCCAGGGTTCCCAGGTGGTGGTCGTATCCAGCGCGATCGCAACAGACAACGTGGAAGTTCTCGCAGCCAGGGAGAACATGATCCCCGTCATCCCCCGGGCGGAAATGCTAGCCGAGCTGATGAGGATGAAGCACGGCATCGCCATCGCCGGAACGCACGGGAAAACCACCACCACGTCTCTGGTAGGAACGGTTCTGGCCGGCGGGAATCTTGACCCGACGGTGATCATCGGAGGAAGGCTCAAAAGCATCGGGGGCCACGCGCATTTCGGAGAGAGCGACATACTCGTGGCGGAAGCGGATGAAAGCGACGGCTCTTTCTTGCACCTTTCTCCCACTATTGCCGTTGTCACCACCCTGGATGAAGAACATATGGACTATTACAAAACACTGGAAAACATGAAAGAAACGTTTTTATCTTTCATCAACAGAGTGCCGTTTTACGGGTCGGCGATCCTATGCCTGGACGATCCGAACCTCCAGTCCATGATCCCATTCATTGAAAAACGCCACATCACCTACGGGTTGACGACCCAGGCGGATTATACGGCAAGGAACATTTTCGTGGATGGTCTCAAAACCTACTTCACGGTCCATTATCAGGGGAAAGAACTCGGGACCATTCTGTCCGGGGCGCTAGGCAACCACAACGTGTGCAACACCCTGGCCGCCGTGGCAGTGGGAATGGAACTGAATATGGATTTTACGACCATCGTCGAATCGCTCAAGGGGTTCACCGGAGTCCAGCGCCGGTTCGAGATCGTTCATGAATCTGAATCGCTCCTCCTGGTCGATGACTATGGCCACCATCCCGCGGAAATTCGGGCCACCTTAAAAACCGCCAAACTGGTCTGGCCTGACCGGCATCTGACCGTGGTCTTTCAACCGCATCGTTTTTCAAGGACCCGGCTCCTTCTGAAAGATTTTTGGTCCGCGTTCAACGACGCCGATCGGCTGATGGTCCTGGATATTTATTCCGCCGGAGAACAACCGGTCGCAGGTATCGACGGAAAAGTAGTCGCCGAAGGAATAAAGAACTTTGGACATAAGAATGTGGAATACATCAATAACAAGAAACAAGCGGTTTCCCGATTAATCGAAACCCTAAAACCAGACAGTGTGGTGATGACTCTGGGTGCGGGCGATGTCTGGGAAATCGGCCAGGAACTTCTGTCTAACCTCCCCGAAAGGGAAAAAGAATAATTTTAACAAAGGACGACAATGATGCTGAGTGAACCCTGGAAGCAAAAATTGATTCGGTTCCCCCACACAAATCTTGAAAGAAAACATCATTTTAAATCCGGCATGGAATCGTCAAAAACCATTCTGGGACGAAAAATTTATCCGAGCAAAATCATGACTCCAAATTTTCCCTGGCAACAAAAAATTAAAGGCGTCGTCCGTTACGACGAACCCTTATCCATGCACACGTCCAACCGGATCGGTGGACCGGCCGATGTCTTCATTCTCCCCAAGGGGCTCCAGGATCTTCAAACCATTTTGAAGAACAGGAAGGGCTTTCCCATGATGATTCTCGGGGAAGGAAGCAATCTCCTTTTCAAGGACAAAGGTTTTCGCGGAATTGTGGTGTCTCTCAAGGATTGCTTTAAAACGGTTCACCGTCCTGTTTTCACAAAACGATCCGACGAAAGGGAAATTGCGGCCATTCGCGCCGGGGCCAGCGTCAAATTGTCTTACCTGGCCAAATACGCCGCCCGCTACTCCCTGACGGGGATCGAAAACCTGGTGGGCATTCCAGGATCGCTGGGCGGGTCCCTGGTCATGAACGCAGGAGCTGAAGGAACGGAGATCGGACAGGTGATCCGCAGTGTCAAACGAGTCATGGGTGACGGTAAAATTCAGACTCTGAAAAAGGAGGATATCAAATTCGAGTACCGGAAGACGACGTATCCGTCTGGAGAGGGAATTATTATAGAAGCGGAATTGATACTCGAAAAAGGGGACCTGACAATGATCCACGATACCATCGACCGGCATCTGGGGGCGAGAAGTTTCAAACAACCTTTAAATATGCCCAACTCCGGCTCCGTTTTCAAGAACCCTCCGGGAAATACCGCCGGGCGCCTCATCGAGGAGGCCGGGTTAAAAGGATTCAGCATCGGCAATGCCTGCGTATCTTTGAAACACGCGAATTTTATCGTCAACAAAGGCAATGCAACGGCAAAGGACTTTCTCAACCTGATCAAACATATCCAAAGCGTTGTTAAAGAAAAGACCGGCAAACAACTGGAAACCGAAATTATTGTCGTAGGCGAATAAATTATTAGCAGGAACAATTCTCTGAGTCTTGCCCGAAAAATAAGAAGTTTGAAAAAGAGATTTTTTTAGAAGGTTAATAAATTTTCCAGAAGCGATATCTGGAGTATTGTTGAAAAAAATTTAAAAGGTCCGCCACAAAGGTACCCCTCCTTCCTTTGTTCCCGGTCTTCCGGCCGAAGGCCGGGGGCGGACCTCACCTTAATTGTCATGGGAACGGCTCATTGGAGCGACTTAAAGAAAAAACGATCGGTGTGCTGATGGGCGGTCTCTCGAGAGAAAGAGAAGTCTCCCTGTCTACGGGGAAAGCAGTTGTGGAAGCCATCAAAAGAAAAGGACTGAACGCCGTGTCCATCGATGTAGATCTGAATATCGCAGATAGACTGCAGAAAAATAAAATCGACCTGGCTTTCATCGCCCTTCATGGAACCTATGGCGAAGACGGCGCCATCCAGGGTCTGCTGGAGTGCCTGCGAATCCCCTATACGGGATCCGGAATCCTTGGAAGCGCACTGGCTTACGATAAACTGAAATCTAAGGAATTTTTCAAACTTCACGGCATCCCAACCGCAGACTACGAGGTTTTTTACAAGGACCAGCGGTCGTCGCAAAAAAGGATGATGGAGCTTCCCGTTGTGGTCAAACCGCCCAACCAGGGGTCGAGCATAGGGATCAGCATTGTAAGGGCTGAGAATGAATGGGAAAAAGCTTTGGATCTCGCGTTTTCTTTTTCAGACGAAGTGCTGGCCGAACAATACATCCAGGGCAAGCTTCTGGCTGTAGGGATGATTGGCGAGAAACCTCTGCCGATCGTTGAGATTCGGCCGAAATCCGGGTTTTACGATTACGAGGCCAAATACACAGCAGGCCTTACGGAATATATCTGCCCCGCAGAGTTAGATATGGAGGAAATCGAACTTTGTGAAGAAACCGCCATCAAGGTCTACCGAACTTTAAAAGGCAGAGGCGTTCCCAGGGTAGATATGATTCTGGACAATCAGGGTATCTCCCGGGTTCTGGAAATGAACACGATACCGGGAATGACCGCCACCAGTCTCCTGCCGATGGCCACAAAACAGTCCGGGATCGGTTTCGATGATCTGGTGATCGAAATTCTTATTCAAGCGCAATTGGACAATCAAGGATAACGAAAATGAACTTTGCTCTTCTGGAACAGAAAAGCCCGACAGCAACCTGGGGAGAGGTCCGTTCGCAACAAAAACAGAATCAGAAAAAAAGTCGGATCTATTCGGTGGCCAAGCGAAAAAAATCGGTTCCATCTAATTTCATGATCTGGGAGAGTCTGAAAACCCTGATGTCGCTTTCCGTCAAAGTAATCTTTATAGCCATTTGCACTTACTGGGTGTATGCGGGGTTCCAGTTTTTGACCCGCTCTCCTTATTTCATGGTTTCTGAAATCCACTTTTCCGGCAATCAGAAACTTCTTGAGGAACAATTACTGGAAGCGGCCGGTCCACTGGCGGGAGAAAACATTTTCCTGCTGGATTTGAGGGCAGTTTCGGGCAACCTGGCGGCGCACCCCTGGATTAGCTCGGTTTCGGTCAAGCGCGAATTTCCAAAACGCATTCTGATCGATCTTGAAGAAAGGGTTCCTTTCGCCCGTATTCAACTAGACAAAATTTATGTCATGGATAATTTCGGGGTGCTTGTTTCCAAGGACGATACGGATTACCGGGATCTTCCCTTGATTACGGGGCCTTCGCAAAACTCCCATGACCTTGGTGAAAATGCCGGGACGGAAGGAATCATAAAGGGACTCAAGACGATGCATTACTTCAACCAGCTTCCTTTCTTCAAAGATCATCCCATTTACACTCTCAAAGTGGGGGGAGAATCTAGAATCGCCTTTTTAACGCTGAATGGCGGTGCCAAAGTTTTTATGACACCGGAGACCGTGACGGAAAGTTTCAAAAAACTCCGGATCGTGTTGGACACCCTTGAGAGCCATGCGGGAGATATTGATTACATCGACCTTTCGTTTAAAAACCAGGTCGTTTTGAAGCACAAACATCGGAAACAACCCTATCAAGGTACTTAACCGACCTTAAGGAGGGAGAGGAGTATGTCCAAAAAGCATGATTATATCGTTGGTCTCGATATCGGCACGACCAAGATCTGCTGCATCATAGGAGAAGTCGCTCACGGGGACCAGGTCGATATCATAGGTCTGGGTCAACACCCGTCACGTGGACTTCGAAAGGGGGTGGTCGTCAACATCGACGGAACCGTGGAGTCCATCAAAAGCGCCGTGGAAGAAGCGGAACTGATGGCGGGCTGTGAAATCGATTCGGTTTTCGTCGGAATCGCCGGAGGCCATATCAACAGTCTGAACAGCCATGGAATCATCGCAGCCAAGGGCAAGGAGATCAACCAGAAGGATGTGGATCGTGTGATCGAAGCTGCGAAAGCCATCGCCATTCCCATGGACCGAGAGGTCATCCATGTGCTTCCCCAAGAGTATATCGTGGACAATCAGGAAGGAATTAAAACCCCGCTGGGCATGGCCGGGGTACGCCTGGAAGCCAAGGTCCATATCGTCACCGCGGCCGTCACCTCGGCGCAGAATATCGTGAAGTGCGTCAACAAAGCCGGACTCGGTGTTCAGGACATTGTCCTGGAACAGCTGGCTTCCAGCGAATCGGTTCTCTCCCACGACGAAAAGGAACTAGGGGTGGCCCTCATCGATATCGGTGGCGGGACATCCGATCTGGCTATTTTCTATCAGGGCTCCATCAAACACACCTCGGTGCTCACCATCGCCGGATCACAAATGACCAATGACATTGCCATCGGGCTCAGGACCCCCAACCAGGAAGCGGAGAAAATCAAGCATACCTACGGTTGTGCCCTGTCTTCTATGGTCCGTGAGAATGAAACCATCAAGGTTCCGAGTGTCAAGGGCCGCGATTCAAAAACCGTTTCAAGGCAGATTCTGAGCGAAATCATCGAGGCCCGTTCACGAGAACTATTTGAAATGATGAACAACGAGATAAGCCTTTCCGGTTACCGGGACATTATATTCTCCGGGGTCGTCCTGACCGGGGGGGCATCCAGCATGCAGGGCATGGAGGATCTTGCGGAAGAAATATTTCAATTACCGGTCCGTGTCGGGGTCCCCAGCGAGATGGGGGGCTTGATCGATGTGGTCAATAATCCAATGTACGCAACCAGCACCGGACTGATCCAGTATGGTCTAAGAAGTCATAGAAAAGGACAGGTCCGCGAACTTCAAGGACGCAATCTGTTCGAAAAAATTTTCAGCCGCATGAAAGACTGGGCTGAGGAGTTTTTTTAATTCATCTTGGAGGATGATATGGGATTGATCGAATTTGAAACTGAAAATGAATTTTCCGCCAGCATAAAAGTAATCGGCATCGGGGGCGGAGGCACCAACGCTGTAAACTCCATGATTCGCGACAATCTTCGCGGTGTGGAATTTATCGTAGCGAACACCGACGTGCAGTCACTGGAGGCGTCGGAATGCTGCAACAAAATCCAGGTCGGTGGCGAACTCACCCAGGGGCTGGGAGCGGGTTCCAACCCCGTCATCGGCCACGAAGCCGCAGAAGAAAGTGAATACCAGATCCGCGAAATGCTCGAAGGAGCGGACATGGTGTTCATCACCGCCGGCATGGGAGGCGGAACCGGGACCGGTGGGGCGCCGGTTATTTCAAGAATCGCCAAAGAGGTCGGGGCGCTCACGGTGGGCATCGTCACCAAACCCTTCGACTTCGAAGGAAAAAAGCGGACCCTTCAGGCCGAATCCGGGATCAAGGAATTGAAGGAAGCGGTCGACACCCTGATCGTTATCCCAAACCAGAAGCTGCTCAGTTTTGTGGGTAAGCAAACGTCCTTTATGGGAGCTTTCTCGAGCGTCGACGACGTACTTAAACAGGCGGTGTGCAGTATTTCCGATCTGATCGTCATCCCGGGTATGATCAACCTTGATTTCGCCGATGTGAAAACCATCATGTGCGACATGGGCAAGGCGCTCATGGGAAGCGGTACAGGCACCGGCGAAAACCGCGCCATCGAAGCCGCCGAAAAAGCCATCTCCAGTCCGCTGCTGGACGAGGCGACGGTGGAGGGCGCCCGGGGAATCCTCATCAACGTTACCGGCGGGGAGGACATGACCTTGTTCGAAGTGAACGAGGCGGCCATGCTCATTCAGAAAAACGCCCATGAAGACGCTCACATCATCTTCGGTTCCGTGATCGACAAGGAACTGGAAGGACAGATGCGGGTCACCGTGATCGCCACGGGATTCGGAAGAAAGCAAGAGATGGGGCAACCGGCACCCGCCGCCAAAAAGGTTATCGAAAAACCGGTCGAGATCGTGGAGGAGAAGGAAGCCGTAGCGGTAGGCGACCATTCATACAAACATCTCAAAAACCTTGCCCACGAGATCAAGGACGAAAATCCCGATGCCTACGTGGCCAATGTCAACTTTGATGTCCCGACCTTTTTGAGAAAACACGCCGATTGACAGGAAAGAAATTTTCTATTGATCGATCCAGAGAAGTATCGATCCCATTTGCCGCCTCCCTAGGGAGGCGGCACCCTCCATTTTCCTCTACCCACCTTTAATACACGTTCTCCTTCAGTTGTAATCAAGATAAGAACCGCTGAGGTATTGAAGATTTTTCATTCCGCTGCATCCACGCTTAAAGTTCGTTCAACTTCCAGTTGTAATCGAAATAGGAAATGCGGGTACCAGCATCTTTCAAAATTTTCTTATCCTTGTCGGACACATACCCTCCAAGATACCGTAGCACTCCTCCTCCGGCCTTAAAATCCTCCTCGAACCAGTCGAATATTGAAGAAAGATATACTTTCCCGGCCTTTCTATCCACCCTGAGCCCTTTGCCCCGGTTCTGCAGGAAACCCTTCATCTGGACCTCCAGCTGATGTTCCAACCGGTCAGGGAAAAACGCATCGCACGGCAAATCGGGGCAACTGACCGAAGCGCACACGATGGCCGCATGGATTCTGGGTTCCCCCATTTTTCGAAGAATTTCATGCTCGACTTCATGGAGGGTGCGCATGGTCCCTGCGACTTCTCCCGCGGGCCGCTTCCAGACAGTTTTAAAAATACTCCCAATATCCTTGATGCTTTTCACAGGGTGGTGGTCGAGGATCATTTTTACCGCCAGGATATTGTAAACATTGATCCAGAATGCCAGTTGTTCCCTGGGTTCTTTCAAATCGCTGAGGCGGGCTTTTTTCAATCTGCCCAGCAGTTCGGGAAATGCCGGATCCGATTTCAGTTTTGTGTAAGACATTCCATTGAGACGCACCCCGTCGATCGTGACGGGCGAAACGTATTTTTTCAACAACGTGTCCCAATCGGAAAAATCAAAAGCCCGGGCATAGTCTGCCGTAACGAATAACCCCGCGGCGGCAAGCGCCCCGACTGCAAAAAAGCGGAGGAAAAAAATTTTCAGGCCCTGTACCTTCTCAAACCGGTAAAATTTTACGGAAAGATTCATTATTTAATTATCCTTGATTTTATTTATTCGATCCATACTTTTGCAATTTTAGTATAATCCCGCCACATTTCCTTACATCATACGATACAATTAAGCCGTGGAAACCTTGACAAAAATGAGAGATGTGTTGTCTCCAGCAAACCCGAAGGAACTGCTCTATATATCCGATCTTGATGGAACCCTTTTAACTCCGGACAGCAACTTCTCCGAGGATGCCGTGCGGCGTTTGAACCGGCTGATCGATCTAGGTTTGAAATTCACTATCGCCACGGCGAGAAACCACGATTCCGCGCATCCCCTGCTTCGCGGGCTCAATTTAAAGCTCCCGGTGATTCTATTCAACGGAGTCTACCTCACCGATTTTCACACGGGAAAAAATTTCCTGATGTCCGATTTCATCACACGGAAAATCATGCTGGAAATCATAGGAACAGTATCAACCTTGGGCATGGACCCTTTTGTTTACACCTTCAATGAGGAACACAGGGCCTATTACAGAAAGGCATCCAATCCGGGCGCTAAGGCCTATGTGGACAGTTTGGACAATGATACACGTCTTCAACAGGTTCAAGATTTTTCCTTTGCAGATACAGAACGTATTTCCGGATTCCTGCTGATTGAAACCAGGGAGACGCTGGGACCGGTGTATCAATACCTGAAAGGAAAGTATCCGGGGGAACTGAACTGTTATTTCGCCCAGGACCTTTCCATATCTGGATATTACTGGCTACAGTGCTACCATCAGGAAGCGGATAAAGGTAAAATGGTAAAAAAACTTTCACGGCATTTGGACATCCCATTATCTGAAACAGTGGTTTTTGGGGATTATTTGAACGATCTGGCCATGTTCAAAATTGCCGGAAAGGCCATCGCCGTGGCCAATGCCCTTCCCGAAGTCAAGGAAGCGGCCAATGAGGTAATCGGAAGTAACGAAAATTATGCCGTCATCGAATATCTGGAATCACTCGGATTCGGTGAATGACCGCACTATGAAAAATTAAAGGAATATCAAAATGACAAAAAAAGAGTTTCCGGAAGAAGCTGAGAAAACCATTTACCAGAGAGACAAAACTGCCAAGGAGCCGGTTCCCGATAAGGAGACTCCCAAACCTGCCGCAAAACCCAAAGTCAAGCCGCGAAAGGTTTTCGTCCCGAAAAAAATGGTCGCGAAAACCAATAAACCCATGGAATACCGGGTCCGCCATATCCTGGTGTCATCTCTTGAAGCGGCACAATTGTTCCGGCAGAGCATACTAGATTTTCAAAAGGAACTGGCCGACCAGCCCCTGGATGACCCGGACAAAGAATTCCATGACCGAGAAAAAATAGAAAGGTTCTTCAGCAGGCTGGCGAAAAAATACAGTATCTGCCCCACCAAAGCCCTGGGAGGCGATCTGGATTGGATCCACAAGGGAATGGAAATCAAAAATGACCTGTTCACGACGGAGCTGGTCGATCTTATCAATCAAACAGAAAAGTTCACCGTCCCCGAACCCGTAAAAACCTCCAGAGGGTTTCACCTTATTTTGGTGTGTGAAAGCCAGCCCCACATACCCGAGGAAAAACCCGCCGCGGTGCCTCAGGCAAAAACTCCCCCTCCAGGATCAGGAATACCCACATAATCCTAGAATTGGGTGCACAACCCACAAGAACAAAATATTTCAAGTTCGCGGTTTCGGAATCTAAAAACTGACATCCTTACCCATTTCTTCGCGGAGTATGATTTCGGCGGGGGTGTAATATTTCTTGTCGTAATTGCATTTCTTGCAGGAGAGGACAACGTTGCCCTTGACGCTTTTCCCTCCCCTGGAGATGGGGACGATATGGTCCATATTGAGTTGTTCCCGGTCAAATTTCCCTCCACAATAATGACAGACTCCCTCATTCAATTTATTCCGCCACCACTGCGACTGGCGAAGCTTTCGCGCCTTCGCCTTTTCTTTTCTGAAAAATTTTTCCTTTTCAAGCATGGTCTTCAGTTTTTCGCTGCCAATTCCTTCCATGTTTCCTGAATCAGAACTTCGTAGTCCATATCATTTCTGACAGCCCGCACTGATCCCGATATGCTTCCCTGGGGATACCAGTGGATATCGCCCACATCGAACTCGAACCCCAAGGCGGCGGAAAGCCGAGTCTTCCTGGTCCAGAAACAACTTCCGTAACTGAACTCAAAAATCGGATCGATATGAAGAATAAACGTTCTTCCCCTCGATTCAAACAGATGGCTGATTTCATACAGACTCTGGATTTCCAGTTTATCCGGAAGCCTCCAATCTCCAAAGCCCGCGAGCTTTTCCTTGTTCAACTTGTGGATATATTCGTTCGCCTCATACCAGTCGATATATTTTCCAGTCTCCACATAGGCATAACTTTCCTGCCACATCAACCCCGTTAGGGTATCGGTGATGGTTCCGTCCTGGTTGTCGATGTATCGCTGCGGCATGGGTTTCGGACCAATCAGAAAAATATTTTTCTTTATGTGACCGGTAATCCGTTTCCGGCAATCTTCCGGATATCCAAGATGATACCAAAAAATTCTGCTTTAACCCAAAAACAACCCAACAAAAAATATTGGCGCGCCGATTATCCAAATCCAAACCCCGCATCGATTTTTCTACCTGAGCCTTGGTGGATTCCCTGATCCACCAGGATTGGCGCCCGGAACAAATCTCTGGCCGCCTTTCCATCGAGCAGGGCATTGCCATCAGCCACGAATGGACAGGATTTCGATGACTTGATTCTCTTCCGTGATCGGCAGGTGACGGATATTGTTCTTATGCATAAACAAAAATACCTCGTCCATCGAAAGATGTGAATTGAGGTTTTTTAAGGGGAGCTCATGATGGAAGATACGAGAGTCTGCTCAGGGTCCGGGCCCCCGGCCAGGACTTTTTGGGTCGGATCCACTTCCGCCATGATTCCAATCGGATTTTAATCTTCTCCAATCAGGAGGGAACCCACCTTTTTATCCCGCATGATCCTTGTGGCTTCCCGGACCGATGTCTCTGGGGCCACGATCAGTAATGATCCGTCCATATATTTATGGATTTCTTCAATAGAATTTTATTATGAAGTATAAACGGTTATCTTTTTTCCCACGCTTTCACCCTTTTTTTACCCTTTTCATATTCCGCGCTGACCGTGGTCTGGATGCCGCCGCGGACGTTAAAATCTCCCACAATTTTCATGCGACGGGGTTTGCAGGCGGAAACCAGGTCGTCGAGAATCTGGTTGATCACCTTTTCGTGAAAGGCCCCTTCATCGCGGTAGGACCATAGATAGAGTTTGAGCGATTTGAGCTCCACACATAATCGACCGGGGATATAGGTGATTTCTATCAAGGCGAAATCGGGTTGTCCTGTGCGCGGGCACAGACAGGTGAACTCGGGACAACTCATTTGAACCTCATAATCCCTGTCAGGACGGGGGTTCTCAAACACCCCGATTCCAGCAACCTTTTGTTTTTTCATAAGTTAAAAATTTTTTAAAAAATTTCTATAAGGGCCTTGCTTTTTAAAATCCCCATATTATTTATTATTAGCACTCTTGCCAGTTGAGTGCTAAGCCCCGTAATTTCTGTAATCCAAATAAACTCTGCCCGAACCAGTCAGTTTTGACTGATTAAATTCAAGGTTTGTTTACAGGAAGAACAATTTTAACATTTTTTTAAAGGAGTGTTGTATGAAAATCAGACCATTGCAAGACCGTATTCTGGTTCAACCTATCCTCGAAAAAGAAGTCCGGAAGGGTGGAATTATCATTCCGGATTCCGCGAAAGAAAAACCTATCGAAGGCCGGATCAAAGCGGTCGGAAAAGGCAAAATCGGCGATGATGGAAAGCACATCAAACTGGAAGTGAAAAAGGGCGACAAGGTCCTCTACAGCAAATATGCCGGAACGGAAATCAAGGTAGACGGCGAAGATTATCTGTTGATGCGGGAAGACGATATTCTCGGAATTATTGACTGACCAAAAAATCCGGCAATCATTCGAATAATAAATTTTCTGAACATTATTTAAGGAGAACTATTTAAATGGCTAAACAAATCGCATATGACGAGGCCGCAAGGCATAAAATTATGTCCGGGGTTAATCAACTGGCCGACACCGTGAAACTGACCCTGGGCCCCAAGGGTCGTAACGTGGTAATCGACAAAAAATTCGGATCGCCCACCATCACCAAGGACGGCGTCACCGTAGCCAAAGAAATCGAATTGAAAGACCCTTTTGAGAACATGGGTGCGCAGATGGTCAACGAAGTCGCAAGCAAAACCAGTGATAACGCAGGGGACGGCACCACGACTGCGACGGTTCTGGCTCAGGCAATCTTCCGTGAAGGCATGAAAAACGTAACGGCCGGCGCCAATCCCATGGACATCAAACGGGGTATCGAAGCAGCGGTCAACACCGTCGTCCCTGAAATTCAGAAAATGGCCAAACCCACTAAAGATAAAAAGGAAATCGCCCAGATCGGAACCATTTCCGCCAACAACGATACCGCCATCGGCAAGATCATTTCCGAGTCCATGGATAAAGTCGGGAAAGACGGCGTCATCACCGTCGAAGAAGCGAAGAGCATGGAAACTTCGCTGGAGATAGTGGAAGGAATGCAGTTCGACCGCGGGTATCTCTCTCCCTATATGGTCACGGACGCAGAGCGCATGGAAACCGTGCTGGAAGACGCTTATATCCTCCTTCACGAGAAGAAAATCTCCAACATGAAAGACCTCCTGCCGTTGCTGGAAAAGATTGCCAAGGGCGGCAAACCCCTGCTGATCGTTGCCGAGGATGTCGACGGTGAAGCCCTGGCCACCTTGGTGGTCAACAAACTTCGAGGCACGCTGAACGTCGCGGCAGTAAAAGCCCCCGGCTTCGGGGATCGCCGGAAGGATATGCTCAACGACATAGCCATCCTCACAGATGGGAAACTCATCACCGAGGATATCGGTGTGAAGTTAGAGAACGTGACCGTCGATGACCTGGGACGGGCGAAACGCATCACCATCGACAAGGAAAACACCACCATTGTTGACGGTAAGGGCAAGGCTTCCGAGATCCAGGGCCGCGTGAAGCAAATTCGCAACCAGGTCGAGGAAACCACTTCCGACTATGACCGTGAAAAACTGCAGGAACGTCTGGCTAAACTGGTCGGCGGAGTGGCCATCATCAAGGTAGGAGCCGCCAC
>JAYZAN010000138.1:0-6218 GCA_036339675.1 Nitrospinota bacterium | reverse complement strand
AGACTTGATATTAAAAGAAACCTTTGCCTGCGGTTTTTAGAAAATTAGAACCATCATAATGAACCATTATTGTGAGTCAAAAAATAGTTTACATTTTTTTTTCTAAAGAATAAGATAGCCCCATGTTAAAAGTAAAATGCTATTCCGGATATAAAATGAACGAAAGGCCGATGGCTTTCACCATTCAAGGCCGGGATTACCGGGTGGCGGAAATCATCGATCGATGGTACGGAGAAGAGTCGGCCTATTTCAAAGTTGAGGCCGATGACAAGAACATCTACCTTCTCAAACACGATGAGAGGAAGGATGACTGGGAACTGATTTTTTATCAGAATCCCGGAAGACTCAAGACCGCTCCACTTCCTGAATATACAGGGTTCCACCCGATTTCCAGGCCCGTTTCGAGAGCGGCGGGTCCCAAAAGGTATACCCCCCTGAACTAGAATTCGCCTGCCAGGCGGGTTTAAACCCCATGTTCTTTGTATCTAAGGAAGAAACCGCATTTAAAAAATTGTGAAATTTCTTTGATCCTTTAAAGGCAGGAAAGACGACCTTAAAATTAATCATGGCCCTGGGGTCCGATAAAAGTCGGTCCAGGGATCGTTATAGCAGCCGGGCCACGCCCGGGGGGAATAGTAGATACGTTTATTTGCGCCTAGTAATTATCGAGTATAAATCAGAGTTTTAGCCATTTGCCCCTGCGGCGAGCAGCTGGGCGTTTTCAGGATGAGTTTTCATGAACTGGGCTCAGACATTACAATCTTTTGCCGGTGCCAGGCAAAAAATGGTGGAAGAGCAATTGCTCGAACGGGGTATTAAGGATTTTCGCCTGATGGAAGTCATGAGCCGGGTCCCCCGTCATGTTTTCGTGGAAGAGTCTCTCCAGCACAGGGCATATGGCGATACCCCCCTGCCCATCGGCGAGAACCAGACCATTTCCCAACCCTTCATGGTTGCCAAGATGACCGAAGCCCTGCGCTTGAAAGGGGAGGAACGGGTGCTGGAAATTGGAACCGGCTCGGGTTACCAGACCGCGGTCCTTGCTGAACTTGCGGCCCAGGTTTTTACGGTGGAACGGATATGTTCCATATCCCAGAAAACCAGGAAACTGATGGAACGTCTGGAATATGAAAATGTGGTGTACAAGGTTTTCGACGGCACCTACGGTTGGAAAGACCAATCCCCCTTCGATGCGATCCTGGTGACCGCTTTCACACCGGAAATTCCGGACGCTCTCATCAATCAGTTGAAGGACCACGGCCGGCTGGTTTGTCCCGTGGGGGCCGACGATAAGCAAAAACTGGTCCTGCTGACCAAGAGCAAGGACCGGGTCACCCGGCGAAATATCGGAGATTGCAGGTTCGTTCCCCTTATCGGAAAATACGGCTGGCCGGAAGACGAATAAAAAGGCGGCATTTTTGAAACAATTAACCGTTGTGGTGGGGTTTTGTTTCCACGTAAAATATGACACCCCATACCGGTCCACCCTGTTTTAAAGGTTATTTGCCAACGGGGAAGGAGTTAAGTGTTTACCAGAATTATTCAAAAGGGAAATTTTGTTCTGAGTACCGGGGTGAAGTCGGCCTATACCTATGACTACGCTTCCTTGACCGATACCATGAACGCGGCCTATTGCGAGATGCTCAGTTACAAGCTGGAGGACTGGCAGGCAGAACACGGGACATTCCACGTGGTCGTGGGCATAGAGACGGAGGGGATCCGGATCGGATACCAATTGTCCCGGACCATGGGACTGCCTTTTCATATACTGCCGCACAAGCGCACCGACTTTGCGCAACTGAAAATTCCTAAGTATTCTCTGGACACGCACTGGCTGATCGTCGATGACATCGTGACCACCGGGTTGAGCTTCATCCGTGCGGTTAATTACCTGGATGTTGAGGAAAAACCCGAGACGATCACCTTCGCCTGCATGATCAGGAGAAATCCGAACAATCTGGATTACTCAGCGGTTCAGGGCGACCGCGAGAAGAGACAGCTTATGGTTCCCGACGAACGGTATGATTTTATCGATAGGCGGCTGGTCTCCCTGTACAACGAACCGGAGTAGTTGCATAGATCGTATGGGGGTTGAGATTCGGGAAAACGATTACCGAAAGACAAGCCGCCCGTGTGGAGAGTTACTTTTTCAACAGGTAATAGAAGGCCCCCCGTTCCCTGAAATGTCCCGCCATAACGCCGGAGCGGTATCCCTTCCCGAAAAACAGGTCCACCCGACCCCGACCCCGAATGGCGTTTCCCGTATCCTGATCGACGACAAACCTGGAGAAGGGGACCCAGCTGATGATTTCATTTTGCGGATTCAGTACCGGTTTTTTCAGCTGGATAAAGGCAAGGCCCCCGGCGGGATACAGGGTTTTATCCGTTGCGATGGACCGGCCGCCGACCAGTTCCCCGCCGCCCGATCCCATAGCTTCATTCCCGGGGCCGGATAAATCAAAAAAGATATACCGTGAGTTTTTGTAGAGGTATTTGGGGATGTCCTCAGGATGCTTTCTGAAATATTCTTTTATTCCCTGCATGGACCCGTCCTCCAGTTTCATTTTTCCATCCTCGACCATGATCTTTCCGATCCCCTGGTAGGAATAGCTGTTGGATGCGGCATAGCGGGCCATTTGTGCGGTGCCGTCGGGAAACTGCAGTCGACCCGAACCCTGGATATGCAGGAAGTACCTGTCCATGTCGTTTTTAAGCCAGGCGATTTCAAGATTTTTATTTTTTAGAATTCCCTCTCCGTCGATTTCTCTGCGCGTGTAGTCGCGCCAGTTTCTAGAGGGCTTGGAATAGCCTACTTTTCGGGACCACCCGGCTTTGGAAAAATTGAGGTCCGGGGGGTCTAGCGGTTTCTGGTACAGAGGATATTTATATTCTTCTGTAGGGACGCGGCTGGCCTCGATCACCGGGATATAGTAACCCGTAAAAAGTGCCCGCATATTTTCCCCTCTGCCGGCTTTATAAAAAATAAAATTTTCGCGAACCCTTCGGTCGAATTCCTCCGCGGAGAGAACTTTCCGGATCAGACGGAGAAAAGAAAGAAGGGTTTCCCTCAACCATCCCTGGGTGGTGACCAGATCGCCCAATTGGATTTCCTGGTTCAGATCGGTATTCTTCATGGCTGCCAGCTGATTCATGATGGCCCGGTCCATGGATTTCCAATCCATATCGTCCCGTAAAATTTTCGGGAACCGGTGTGCGCCGGCCTTGTTTGAATCGTCAAGGGGGATGATTCCTTCATCGCCAATATCTTTTGGGACGCGGAGTCGGGAATCTCGATACCAGAAGGGAGGTTTTTCTGATACTCCCCGTTCCTTCATCACGTAGCCGGAATCCCGGTCCCGTCCTGAAGTCCTTTTTTTCTCCCCGTGATAAGGCTGGAAGATAGAGCAGGAACTGAATAGAAACAGGGCCGCCATTCCTAGCCAGGGGGCGGGGTATCTCTGTATCGAGGCGAAAATGTTGCTGAATGAAGAAATGGTTCCTCTCCCGGAAAAAGTTAAGAAAATCGAAGGGATTCCAATGCTTCGTTGGCCAGCCGGTCACAACGTTCGTTTTCAGGATGGCCGGAATGTCCGCGTGTCCACAACCAGGTTATTTTATGCTTATGGCTCATTTGATGAAGCTCCTGCCACAGGCCTCTATTTTTAACCGGTTGGCGGGAAGAATTGATCCATCCTTTGCGAATCCAGCCCTCTATCCATTCGGTCATACCCTTCACCAGGTATTGAGAGTCTGTAGTCAGCGTCACTTCGCAGGGCTCCTTCAAATGGTTCAAGGCGACAATAGCTGCTGTCAACTCCATAATATTGTTGGTCGTTTTTTTGACGGCACCCTTCAGTTCCCTGGTTTTTCCTTTGTGTCGAATGATGCATCCATATCCTCCCGGGCCCGGATTTCCCCTGCAAGCCCCATCGGTAAATATTTCAACCTGTTTCATGAACGTGACGAAATTTCCACTTTTATGATCGATCGGGACTACCAGATACGGCCGAGGTCTTGCCCCCAGATTGTCGCGCACCAATACTATAACATATTCTTTTTATTGAATAAAATCGCATGGGACCTTTTTGTTTGAATACGGTAAGAATTTTAGGGAAGAATGGGTTTTTTATGATAGATTGAAAAATCAGCTGTTAATGGGAAGAAGAAAACGGTCTTCCCGGTCATGATGATCATTTTTATCAAGTTTCCGGTCATGCCTTATGAAGGAATCTTCCAGGAAAAGTAACCTGACTTTTCAATGTATCGATGCCATCGAGGTCAGTCTGTACATCGAGAAGCAGGGTATGGTTTTTTACGAAAAAGCTTCCAGCCTAGTCATAGATCCTAGGGTGAAACACATATTTACCCAACTGGCCAAGGAGGAAAAGGAGCATATACAGACCTTAAACGTTAAGGCGAAGTTTCTGCAACCGGCCGTTTCCAAAAGATCCGAGATCCGCAGGCAGGTCGATACTTTCATTGCCTATGAGCTCAGCGGGAAAGTGTTTCCGCTTGTCACGGGCCACGAAGCGGATATCGGGGACATCAAGAGTGATTTGGAGGCCCTGGATGTAGGGATCGAGTCGGAAAAGAGGTCGATTTCCGTCCTAACCAAGCTTATGAAGGAGGAAAAAAAGATTGATGTCCGGGCCATATTCTCCCACTTGATTGTCGAAGAAAAAAAGCATCTGGAAGCTCTTGAAGAAATAAAAAAGGCTGTGATTTCAGAAACAACCGCGGGTATCTGATTTTTCCATAATACGTCCATAAGCTCTTCGCATCATTTTGGTGCCTGAAGAAATGCAGGAATGATGTTTTTCCATCTTGATTATGGTGGAAAAGAGATTGAAAACTAGGGGAATCCGCCCCCGCCGGCCATAATATGTATCCCCCTTATTTTGCCAGCATTTAGTTCCCGGATTTTTAGGTTCAGCGGATCTTCCGGTTGAAAAAATTCGTTGATTTTCCTCTTATTTTGCTGTTATGAGCGGGCATAAAAAGATATACTTTCAAAAACCTAGTGAAATAGCCAAAACTCTTTTAAGTGAAAAGGTTTGACAACTCTTTAGGGAGTGGTTTATGTTACGGGCTCAGTTTACGATAAATCTGTTTAATAAAGGTATATAGAAGTTCACCAGAAGAAGTTCACCAGAAGGTTTTGAAATGGCTACAAAAAAGGCGAAGAAAAAGGCCGCTAAGAAAACTCCCAAAAAAAAGGCCGCGAAATCCGCCAAAAAGAAAACCGCGAAGAAAAAAACCTCTTCCAGGGTAAAACCAAAGGTTAGGGCCAAAAAGAAATCCGCCAAGCCCAAAACCCGTTCCAAGAGCAAAGCCAAAAAAACCTCCTCGGCCGGGAAACCCAAAATATTAAAAGTTAATCAATATGCAGTCAAGGCTGGTCCGGAGGCTTTCCTTCCCCCTGCAGCCGCATCGATGGGAATTGTTTTGCCCAATCCGGGAGAAGCTCATATTGAGGGAAGGATAGTTCCTGAGGAAGAGGCGTTTGAGTTTGCGGCCAGGAAGTTGTTGGAGGCCAAGGTTCCCACTATTTTCCCGGGACCGCTGGTTCTTTGGAAGTGGAACGATAAAGCCGCCAAGAAAGCTACTGCCATCCGTGCGCTGGCCAATGCCGTACCCGCACGATTGATCCCCATGGCGGATTATCGACCCAAGTATCCCAAGATCGATCCTGAAGTGGAGATCAATCCCAACCACCCCAACCTGACCATCTGGCATAATAAAATTGATGCCTGCATTTTTGTGGGTGTGCATTGCCATCAGGCCAATCTGGCTTTGAAGATCATCCGGGGCGGGACAAATTGTTTTACCATTGCCATGTGCGCGCAGGCGGGTCACGAGGATGCATGTTTGTCGTTCCGCGATGCGACACCTGGGAAAATCATAGCCCTGGCGGATGCCGTTGAAAAGCTAAAACAATCCGGTGTGCAAAATCAGGGAAACAAGTTCACTCAGTTCAAAATGGATAGAACGGGCCGGATTGATTGAGTCAAGAGAACCATCCCTGGACAACCAGGGTTAACATACATAGCGCAGTTTAATTTAGTGTTTTCAATTACCCAAATCATTTTCCAGGGAGGGTGATTTATGAATAAGGCAGTTGATTTAAAAAATAGAAAGGTTATCGGATCCCAGCACCTGAAGATCGGTGAGAAAAACCGTAAGGGTCAGACCTACACCGATCCTAATGATTTCTTTTT
>JAYZAN010000137.1:0-18036 GCA_036339675.1 Nitrospinota bacterium | reverse complement strand
TTCCGGAAATTGAAAGGAACAAAAAGGCAATGGCACAAATTCACTACATGCAGGAATTCAAGAGCCGCAAATTTGGAGGGCAGGCATCGAAACACTCCAAGGTGATTCCTCTGACCGATGCCATTTCCAGGCCGGGTTTTCAGAAACTTTTGAACGATTTTTATGAAAAAAAATGGAACATGAACGGATCCGGCTGATCGAAAAATATTTTTGGAAGGACTCCAAAGCGGAGGTATTTAAAAAATTTCTTAAAGAAAAATCTTCCAGAAATACAGAGGCGGAAAAAAATAGCTCTCTCCAAAATCCTGACATTTTTTGTCTGGATTCTTCAGTTGTTTGCCCTCAATAACTATCAGGAACAAGACAGGGGTTTAGCCATCCGGTTCAACGCCTAGTGGTTGCTGAGGCGGCTGGTTAGGATTTTGGTTCCCATCCGGGCTTTGGCGGTGAAATCGGCCCAGGATTTAACTTGGGCTACTTGTTTCATGATGTAGGTGGGACTGCGATAGAAACGGGAGTGACATTCATCCTGAATAGTTCTCAATTCTTTCTCCGTGAAGTCCTTGTTCCAGAACTTGATTTTAAAATTTGGGGTGGGGTTCTCCGCGAATCGTTGCCAGTAGTCTTCAGTGACGATCCCTTCATTCAACATCTGAAAATAAAGTTCTGTTTTAGGGTAGGGGGTGCAGACCGAGAATTGAGCGTAGTCCGGTTTAAGGCATTTGGAAAAGTCAACGGTGGCGAACATTTCTTCTCTGGTTTCATGCGGGATCCCGATCATCATGTAAGCAAAGAACCCGATTCCCGCCTCCCGGGTCAACCGGCATGCGCGTTCCACCTTTTCCGGAGTTTGCCCCTTCTGCAGGTATTTGAGGTGCCGAGGGGTGGCGGATTCGATCCCGTAATGAATTCTATAACATCCCGAACGTTTGAGAGCTTGTAACAACTCCTCGTTGACCGTGTCGACCCGTGCGGAAATTTTGTAATTGATCTTTATTCCCCGCTTCACAATCAGGTCGCAAATCTCCATCAGATTTTTTTTGTTGATCGTTATGGTGTCGTCCACGAAAAACAGGTCGTCGATGCCCATTTCAACCAGTTGCTCCACCTCTCGGACAACGTTCTCGGATGACCGGCAACGGAAGGTCGTCTTTCGAATATCGCAGAAGGTACAAGCCGCAGGGCATCCCCTGGTCGCCTGTATGGTAAAAAACTGCTGGCCTTCCCCTATGATGTGCTCGTAACGGCTGACATCCAGAAGGTGGCGGGCCGGGAAGGGAAGTTCGTCCAAATCCAGAAGTTCCGTCTCCAGAGGGTTGACCGTTGTTTTTCCATTCATTTTCCAGCCCAGCCCACGAATATTTTTTAAGGAATCGGTTTTAGGCCCCTCTGAGTCTAACGTGGTGGCTAGGCGGGTGAATATTTTCTCTCCCTCGCCAAAAACGACGTAATCCACATTCTGCTGATTGAGGGTTTCTTGCGGATAGAGATTGATGTGGGGACCCCCGAGACAGATTTTTAGATTTGGGTTTTCCCGTTTCAACACGTCCGCCGTGTGAAGTGCGTCCAGCAGGTTGAAGGTCATGATGCTCATAGCTACCATGTCCGGCTTGATTTCACGGAATTTTTGCAGCAGTTCTTTTTCGCCGATATTTTCCGGCGGGCAATCGATAAAAACCGGAGTGTTTCCGGTTGTTTTTTCGTAATAAGCGGCGACATATAATAACCCTAGTTTGGGGTAATAACCCTTGCCGCCTTCAAGAGCCTTTGGAACCGAGGATTCGATAAAGAGGGTTTCGGGGGGAACCAGGAATAAGATTTTCATAGGATTGAGAGGGTTTTTCCCTTAAAATCGTGCTTTTTATTTTACCACATAAAGCCTTAATAACAGGAGGGTTCTCCATTGAAGCCCGTCGTTTCCGTAACCAACATATTTCCCGAAGTGGCGCTGAAAAAACTTTCCGTTCAATGTGATCTACGTCTCAACGAGTCCGGAATTTCCTTAAACGCGGAAGAATTAAGGGTGCGGGCCGCCCAGAGCACAGCGATGATCACCTACTTATCGGATAAAATCGACAAGGACATAATCGAAGCCGGTAAGAGTTTGACGATAATTGCCAATTACGGGGCCGGATTCAACAACATAGATGTCCCAAGCGCTGAAAAAATGGGGGTTTGGGTCACCAATACCCCCCGTGTCCTGCATGAGACCACCGCCGATTTGACCTGGGCCATGATCCTCGGGGGCGCCCGCAGGATCGTCTCCGCGGAAAAATTCACCCGGGACAACAAGTTCAGAGGCTGGCAGGCGAATCTGTTCCTGGGAACCGATGTGTTTGGCAAAACCCTGGGAGTGATCGGATGCGGAGAAATAGGCCGAGCCGTGGCCCGGCGCGCGAAAGGTTTTGAAATGAAGGTCCTTTATTATCAAAGAAACAGGCTGTCCCTGGAAGAAGAAGAGAGGCTGGGTGCGGTTTATACCCCGTTGAGGGAGCTCATTCAAAATTCGGATTTCATCACACTGCATATTCCCTTGACGGAGGAGACGCGTTATTTGATCGGAGAAGAAGAGTTCGAGCTTATGAAGCCCTCGGCATATTTGATCCATACCGCGCGGGGTAAGGTGGTGGACGATAGCGCTTTGCTCGATGCCTTGAGGGAAGGGCGCATTGCCGGGGCCGCCCTGGACGTGTATGAGAACGAACCCGAACTGACGGAAGGAATGACGGAACTAGAGAACCTGATGCTCTTGCCCCATATCGGAAGTGCAAGCGTAGAAACCAGGGACCGGATGGCTCTCTTGGTCGCCGAAAATATTCTTGACGCCCTCTCCGGCAAGAGCCCTCGAAGCCTGGTTCCCGGGTGGGGCGGCTGAATCCCGAAAGCGGGCAGATCAGGATTAAGGAAACAGTGGAAATGAGTATCATCGGTTTAAATTTGGTTTGGCTCATACGGACTTATTTAAGGTATAAAAAATCGGCATTTTAGTAAATTTCCCCTATAGGCGTATTTTTTTTAACAGAATTTTTTGCTGGGAGTTTGCGTTTGATTTTTTTGCGGAACCATTGGAAGATAAGAATATGGATCTGGACGGTGTGCATCATATCGGTTTGAACGTTAGAGACTTGGACCGGGCGGAGAAGTTTTATACGGAAGTGCTCGGGTTCAAGGTGGCGGAACGCTATCAGGAAGAGATTCGCCATTTGATGTTGGACGCGGGGAACCTGGGGTTGCATTTATTCGAAAGTTGGGATCTGGAAATGGGCGACGCCATAGAACGGTTGAGCGGGCAGGGGTACCAGCATTTCGCCTTCGGAACTTCCCGGGAAGAATTTTTCCAATTCGTCCAAGAATTAAAAGAAAAGAATGTGACCATCGACCAGGGGCCGATCGTGCTGGGCCAGGGGGAGTCGGTTCACTTCAAAGACCCGGACGGCAACCACCTGGAAATCCGTTGTCCGGCCGGGCAACGACCGGGCGGAGAACCTCCGCGGGTAATAGGTTAATACTGAAACTTCCCGACAATGGATTTTTGGGCACGATTCAAAATCTGGTCCATTTTCCTATCCACGTGGCGGGTCGGACCACGCCCGGAGGGAGTAGGTGGAACCGTTTGTTTGCGCTCATTAATTGTTGAGTAAAAGTAAGAGTTCCAGCCAAATACCCCTGGGCGAGCAGCCCCGCGCCGAGCGCCTAGACGTTGAAGCGGATATGCATGATGTCGCCATCCTGGACGACATAATCTTTCCCTTCGACGCGGAGTTTTCCGGATTCTTTCAGCGCGTGCTCGGTTTTGTAGGCTACCAGGTCGTCGAAGTGGTACACCTCGGCGCGGATGAAGCCTTTTTCCAAATCTGAATGTATGACCCCGGCAGCCTTGGGAGCTTTGGAGTTTTTGCGGATGGTCCACGCCCTGTTTTCTTTGCCGCCCACCGTGAAGAAGGTGACGAGGTCCAAAAGTTCGTAGCCGACCCGGATCATTTGATGGAGCCCAGTCTCCTTGAGGCCCATTTCTTCCACGAAAACCTGGCGTTCCTCCGGATCGTCGATATCCCGAATCTCACATTCCAGTTTGCCTGCGAGCACTACGACTTTTATATTCTCCGCCGCCAACTCCTTAACCGCTGAAACATGTTCATTCCCCGCTTCGGATGGATCTTGGATATTGCAGACATAAAGGACCGGTATGGAGGTGAGAAGGTTATATTCTTTAACCTTTTTCATTTCCTGATCATTATTGAGTTTTACGGACCGGGCGGGAAGATTATCGTCCAGGGCTTTGGTGATCCTGTCGATGAGGTCCATCTGTAAGCGGGCGTCGGGGTCTCCGCTTTTGGCTATTTTTTGCAGTTTGAATTTTCGCCGCTCTAGCACCTCCAGATCGGCAATGATGAGTTCGATATTGATCGCTTCGATGTCGGATTTCGGATCGATTTTTTCGCTGACATGTGGAATATTGGGGTTCTCGAAACACCGTAACACATGGGCGATGGCGTCAACTTCCCGGATATTCCCGAGAAACTTATTCCCCAACCCTTCCCCTTTGGAGGCCCCTTTGGCTAGGCCGGCGATGTCCACGAACTCGAGCGTGGTATAAATAGTTTTTTTTGCCTCGACCAATGTTGAGATGGTATCCAACCGGGGATCGGGGACCTGCACCACCCCTGTGTTCGGTTGTGAGGAAGTGAAGGCATAGTTGGTGGCTTCGGCATGCCCTCCGGTCAAGGCGTTGAAGATGGTTGATTTGCCTACATTGGGTAGGCCAATGATTCCGCAGGTGAATCCCATGGTTTTATCGAGAGTTGAAAGAAGTATGCAGGTTTTTAAAAGATTTCAGAAAACATAAACTGAGCAGCACGATTAAAGCGTATCCCCCGATAATATTAAAAAATGTTTGTTCGCCCACGAATCCAAGTATGGTGAGAAATCCGACCGCCCCTACACTGCCATAGGCTCCGGCCATCCCCGATAGTTTCCCCGTCAGGTCTTTTCGGATCAGGGGAACGGCGGCGAAGCAGGCCCCGTTTCCGGCCTGCCGAAAAATAGAACAGGCAATCCCCAGCCCTATGACCTGCCAAAGAGGCCAATGGGCATCTATTTCTCCCATACCCATATAAGAAATAAAGGAACCCGATACCATAATGACCAGGGTGCGCCGTCTTCCCAAAAGATCCGACAACCATCCCCCGCTCGGCCGGGTCACTAGATTCATAACGGCAAAAGAGGAGCCGAGGATCCCTGCCATGGTGACCGACAGGCCGAATTTTTTCTCCAGGAATTCGGGGAACATGGATACCACAGCCAGTTCCGAACCGAAGGTCAGGGCATACACCAAACTTAAAATAAAAATTTGACTGAATTCGTAATCATCTTTCTGAGGGGGTTTTTCCTTCAAGCGGGGAAGATTGGACCGCAGGCATTCTAACACATGAAAGGCGAAGATGATGAGGCACCCGCCAATCAGTATATTGTGAAGGGTCGGGGGCAGGAGCCTAAGAGGGTGGCCGGAAAGTTTCCAGATAAAGGCGCCCACCGCCCCGTAAACGGGAACAAGTAGAAGGATTTGAAGATAGAGATCTTTAAGGGATGTGACCTGAATGGAATGGCCCACCGCAACTTTGAATTTAACGGCGCTTTCCGGAAAATCGATCGCATATCGATGGTACACCACGGCCCAGATGAGACAAAGAATTCCCGTAAAGGCGACCGCGATTCTCCAGCCCGTTTCCTCGGGAAATAAAACCGCGATGGGGGGAAGGGAGAACAACGCCGCGGCGGCCCCGAAATTTCCCCATCCCGCGTAAATGCCCTGGGCCTTACCCATTTTGTCTGGGGGGAACCATTCTGCGATCATTTTGATTCCGACCACGAATCCGGCTCCCACAATGCTCATCAGGAGACGGGAAGCCAGGCACTCTTCAAAGGAGACCGCTATAGAAAACTGGAGACTGACCAATCCGGCCAAAACCAGAATCGCCGTAAACACGATTCGGGGTCCATAGTGGTCTACGAGGGAACCGATAATGATCCGAGCGGGGATGGTCAAGGCCACATTACAGATCATTAAAATATTGATCTGCTCGTGAGAAAGGTTCAGGGCTCTCATCAGAGTGGTATTGAAGGGAGCCATGTTGAACCAAGTGACAAAAGTCAGGAAAAAGGCGATCCAAGTCAAATGCAGGATTAGGCGCTGCCTTTTATGGGTTCCGAACATTAACTTGAATTTCTGAACCGGTTAATAGAGGGGTTCGCTAACCATATACTGATGGGATTTAACGATTCCGTCGGGGGTGAAAACTATGATGGCGTCCTTGGACCGGGACGGGCCGATCATATTATATTCGTTGTATTCATAGGTCCAGGTTTCAAAACCGTTCTGGACCCCGATTTTAAAGGGCTCACCCAGTAATACCTTGATTTCCTTTTTGTTGGCGATGCCGTTGACGATTTTTTGGATTCTGGAATCATCGAAATCTTTACCAGTGGTGCCACAACCTGAAAAAAGCAACAGGACTCCAAATATCCATATAATTGAATATTTCACGGGTTTAACCTCCTCAAGACCAGTATCCCCTCAAAGGTGGGATGCGCTTTTGCCGACTCTGGAATAAACAAATTTCTTCCGGCCAAAAGGCAGCTCCAATCCAGCTTTTTGAAGGGAAACGCCTTGCGATCTTATCACGTTATCAGGGCTTATTATAAATGAATTTATTTTTGGAACGTTAAAAAGGCTATTCGATGGTGAGGGTGAATTTCTCCTGGTGGTGCTTGGGGTCCACCTGGAAGGAAATCTCGATATTGCTCTGTTTTTCCATTTCCTCCAAAAAATCACTTTCCTCTTCAAACAGCTGATCGTAAATTGCGGGATGCACGGTGACGCTGATGGACTTCCTGTTCAATGTGTTCTTGCAGCTAATTCGTTGAATTTCTCTGATGATCTCATAGCAAACCGTGGTAGACGATTTGATATACCCGTTTCCATGACAATACAGACACGGATCGCATAAGGTCTGGGCCAGACTTTCCCGAACCCGTTTCCGGGTCATTTCCACCAGCCCCAGTTCGGAAATTTTCAGGATTTTGGTCCGCGAACGGTCGTTTTTGAGAGCCTGGTGGAGAGCGTTCCAGATGATTTCCTTGCTTTCCTCCCTGGCCATATCGATGAAATCCACAATTATGATTCCCCCGATATTTCTCAGGCGGAGCTGGTAAACGATTTCCTTGACCGCTTCCAGGTTGGTTTTCAGGATGGTTTCTTCGGGATCGGAATGACCCACGTATTTTCCCGTATTCACATCAATGGCGACCAGGGCCTCCGTCTGGTCGATGGAGATGTACCCCCCCGATTTGAGCCATATTTTCCTGTCCAGGGCGCGGCTGATTTCGATCTCAAGGGCATAATGATCGAACACCGGAATCATGCTGTCGTAAAGCTCGATTTTGTTGGCGAGGTGCGGCAGATAGGTGGAGCAGAATTCGATACAGTTCTGGTAATCGGTTTTGGAATCGATCACCAGTCGTTCCACATCATGGGTGAAAAGGTCCCTGATGGAACGGAAAATAAGGTTCAAATCTTCATAAAGAAGACCGGGAGCGCTTATCTCTCCCGATTTCTTTTGCAGGTTTTCCCAGAGCCTGTGCAGAAAGCTGAGGTCCGGTTCAAAATCCTTTTTCTCGCAATTCTGTCCCACTGTACGGACAATGTAACCTTCTCCGGGTCGGCCGATTTCTGTGACCAGCGATTTGAGCCGTTCTTTTTCGACCTCATCTTCAATGCGGCGGGAAACACTGACATGTTGAACGGTCGGCATGTAGACCAGATAGCGCCCTGGGAGGGAAATATAGGTGGTGATCCGCGCTCCCTTTGTGCCGAGAGGATTTTTGGCGACCTGCACCAGGATCTCCTGGCCTTCAGTCAATATATCCTGGATGGGGATATCATGATGTACCGACCGGATGGTTTTTTCGTCGGAGATTTCTTCCTGATCTTTTCCCAGTTGAGCACCGGTTTCATTCTGGTCTTCCATTCCCTGTATGTCCAGGATATCGATGTCCCCGACATATAAAAAACCGGCCTTTTCGAGCCCAATATCCACGAACGCCACCTGTATGCCCGGAAGAATTTTGGTCACTTTGCCCTGGTAAATATTTCCCACGATTCCCTTGTTGGCTTTGTGCTCGATGAACAGTTCCACCAACTGGTTGTTTTCCTGCAAAGCAACCCGGATCTCCCGGGGATTCGAATTTATGAGTATTTCTGAAGACATAAAAGCACTCAGCCTGGATTAGCCTTTTTCGGCGACTCTACTCTCATTTGAGTAGGCATTTATTGTAGCACGGCGCGAGGGGGGGGTAGGAGGACCAATAGTTTCTTTACGGAAGGGTGGAGTGAACCGCCGATTTTATGTTCGAAAAAACGCCATGGGTTTTTAATTTAGGGTCAATGCACGGTCCGGCGCATTCCAATATTCAGCAAAAGACCGATGGCGAAAAAATTGGTGATCAGGGAAGAGCCCCCGTAACTGAGAAGAGGAAGCGGTATCCCGGTGATGGGAAACAGGCCGATGGTCATCCCGATATTAAAAATGGTGTAGAAGGAAATGGAGCCGATAATACCGACGGCCAGGAACAGGCCGAACCGGTCCGCCGCCCGATAAGCGATGTTCAATCCCCGGAGAATGATGAAGAGGTAAAGAGAAAGCAGAATGGCGACACCGATGAATCCCGTTTCCTCCGCGAACACCGAGAATATGAAATCCGTGTGCTTCTCCGGCAGAAAATTGAGCCGGCTCTGGGTCCCTGCCAGTAACCCCTTGCCCCAGAATCCTCCGGATCCGATGGCGATCTTCGACTGGATCGAGTGGTAACCGGCACCCAGGGGATCCATTTCCGGATTGAACAGGGTCAGGACACGGATTTTCTGATAATCCTTCAGCTGAAACCACAACAACGGTGCACTGAGGAGTCCCCCTAAGAAAAGCGTCAGCAGAGTCCTGACATCGATTTCGATGGCGGTGAGAAATAGAAGAAAGATAAAAAATATCATCATCGCGGTTCCCAGGTCCGGTTGGGCCGCGATCAGAGTTCCGAGCAGGCCCGTCAATAATGCCGGAACCACAAGGTCTTTGATTTGATATTGATTCTGCATTGTTTTCCTCGAATCGAATAGTTTGGCCAGCATGATGATGAGCGCGAATTTGGCGAATTCGGAAACTTGTATGGTGAGCGGTCCGATATCAATCCACCGGCGCGACCCCGAGGTTACGGTCCCGAAAAACAAAACATACACTAACGCCAGGATGGTGAGGCCGTAAATCAAATAAGCGTATCGTCTGAACTTCCGGTAATCCGCAAGGAGGGTGATGAGCATTACCACCAGCCCGTATAGAATCCAATAGATCTGCTTGATGTATAGATTCCTGAAGAACAGCTCAGGCCGCCCGTGGTTGGCGCTGTAAATGACCACCACTCCCAGCACGGATATGGTTAGGGTCACGATAAAAACCCCCCAGCTGAAATTAGAAATCAACCTGCGACCAATCATTTGAGACGGGAACCCTTGGGAAATTGGGGAAAATTATTTTTGCGAAAAAGGGATCGGATTTTTTTTTCCTTTAAAAAGATTTCCAGAACCATTGTAAGAAAAAAAAACCTTAAAAATCAAATAATTATCTTTTTGCGTAATTTCTAATCGAAACCCGCAAAACCCTTCATTTGTTTTCAGTTAGTATGTTGCCTTTCAAAGTTCTCCACAGGTTTTAAACAAAATATGTGAAAAAATCCGCTCCTCTCTCAAGTACGATTACCAGTAGGGCTTTCCCCACCCCTGTCGTTTATTCCCTTGCTGCAAAAGGCTGTAACAGGGGGAGGGCCCCCTAGACTTCTTTTAACAGAGGAGGAAATTGCTTATGGCTGATTTAAAACCAGGAGAAAATAAAAACTGTGGAAAAAAAATTTCTGAAATTTAATAGGCCTATAAACATGGGGCCTCCCTTCATGCCCATTCTAATCATTATTAAAAATACAGGTTTTATCCTGCTTTTTCGTCAGGCCAGGACTTTTTGTATGGTACCTCAATACCTAAAATCCTGGCAGGCCGGATCATTTTCTCCAGAGGTTATTCACAACCTGCGTTCTTCCTTAAATGATTAATTAATTCAAATTAATGAATTTATCTTCCGCACCTCAATATTTTGTTCAAAATTTAATCTCTCAAAGAGATGGCCTCTTCGAAATGATCCGTCCCTCCCAGGAGAAAACTACTTGGATTGATCTAGGTAAAGAGCCATATCTTTTGGTAGGGGAGAAGCCAGTATGAGAGGTCTTCTGGTGACGGGATGGGTCAATTCCAGACGATGAGCGTGCAGGGCCTGGCGGGACATGGTGGGAAATTGAGCTCCTAAAATCCCTCCGTAAAGCCGGTCGCCTAGAATCGGATGTTTGATCGAAGAGAGATGGACTCTTATCTGATGTGTCCTTCCGGTTTCCGGGAAAAGCCGCAGATAAGTGAAATGTTCGAATCGCTCGATCACCTCATACCCAGTTTTTGCTTCCCGGCCGTCGGCGACATGGGCGGCCATTTTCTTCCTATGAATCTTGTGCCGGCCGATGGCAGTGGCGATGGAACCCTTCCTGGAACGCACCTTGCGGCAGACAAAAGCCAGGTACACTTTTTTAACGGACCGTTCCTTGAATTGCTTTGTCAGACCGAGATGTGCTGCGTCGGTTTTGGCGATCATGACTAGGCCCGAGGTGTCCTTATCCAGCCGGTGGACGATCCCCGGCCTCTCCACCCCGCCTATTTCCGTCAGGTCCTGGCAATGGTTGAGGACGGCGTTGACTAATGTTCCTCCGGAATGTCCCGGGGCCGGATGAACCACCATCCCCGGGGGCTTGTCCACGACGAGTAAATACTCGTCCTCATAAACGATATTGAGGGGGATGTCCTCGGGAGCCGTCTTGAGCGCGGCCGGCGCCGGTATCTCAAGCAGAACCCGGTCGCCCGCTTTCAGCTTGTAGTGGGCTTTGGAAGGTTTACCGTTGACCGAAACATGGTTCCCCTCGATCAGCTTTTTCACACGCGAACGGGTAATCCCGCCCTGCACTTCCGTAAGGTATACATCCAGCCGCTTATTTTTTCCGGCCCCGTCTATGACAAAGTTCATGGTAAATGCGTTTACTTGCCCGCAAAAACTATCAGGTACGAGTCAGAGTTTTAGCCAATTGCATCTACGGCTAGTAGCTATTTTTCTTCCAGGCGCGGCATCAACTCGACGAGGTTGCAGGGCCGGTGGGTGCTGTTCATCTGGTGCACGAGGATCATGTCCCAGGCGTCCTTGCAGGCGCCGGTGGAACCGGGCAGCGCGAACAGGAAGGTTCCTTTCGCCACGCCTGCGGTGGCGCGCGACTGGATGGTCGAGGTCTTGATGTTCTGGTAACTCAGCCAGCGGAACAATTCACCGAATCCCGGAATCGATTTCTCGTACATCGCTTCGAAGGCTTCCGGGGTGAGGTCGCGCCCGGTGACTCCGGTGCCGCCGGTGGCGATCACCACGTCCACACCCGAACTGTCGATCCATTCCTTCAGCGTGGCTTTTAGCAGGTCTAGTTCGTCCTTAACGATGCGTTTTTCCACCAGGTGGTGCCCGGCCTTCTGGATGCGGTCCACCAGCGTCTGGCCCGATTTGTCGTCGGCGTCGGTCCGCGTGTCCGAAACGGTCAGCACCGCGATATTGACTACTTTGGATGTGGTCGTGTCGTCCATCTATGCTCTCCGGTTCAAAAATACCATGACATTAAAAGTGGATTTTTATGGGGAATTGACGTTTAATGATTTTTCGTTAAACCGAGTATATCACAAAGAATCAGGGAGCCAACATGCCGTCGGCCATAGTGACAGGAGGCTCGGTCAGGCTGGGTAGGGGCATGGCCCTCCATCTGGCTGAAAAGGGATACGCCGTCGCCCTCCATTACGGATCATCCGAACAGCAGGCCGAAGAATCGGCGGATGAAATCCGCTCATACGGAGTCCGCTGCCATACCTATGCCTGCGACTTCACCGATCTCGAGGCCGTCGGGAAATTCATGGAGACCGTTTCCGCCGATTTTGACGACATTGAACTTTTGCTCAACTCTGCTGCCAACTTCATCCAAGAAAACGTCGAGAACACATCAACGAAAACGCTCATCGATTCGTTCAACATCAACCTGTTCACCCCCTACATCCTTATGCGCGACTACAAACGCCGCATCAATAGAGGCATGATCGTCAACATCCTCGACGAGCGGATCTTAAAAACCATCCCCACCTTCGCTGCGTACTCGGTGACGAAAGTGGCCCTGTCGCATCTCACGCATCTGGCGGCGGTGGAATGGGGCGAGACGGTACGGGTCAACGCCATCGCACCCGGACTCATCCTGCCGCCCGCGGGCCAGTCCGATGACTATCTCATACGCGGGGCCAAACAGGTACCGACAAAAACCTACGGTACCGTCGAAGATATCCAGCATGCCCTCGAATACCTCATCACCAGCAAATTCGTCAATGGCGAAACCCTCTACGTCGACGGCGGAACTCACCACATGAGCAGGGAATAAGTTAATGGGTTTTCCTGCCCTCCATAACTATCAGGCACGATCACAGTTTTAGCCCATTGCCCATACGGCCAGTAGCCGCTAGGCGCAGGGCCAAATAGCTAATACCTATTGAGCAAATGATGATCGTCGAGCGCAACCAAAGCTCAATATTCCTTCTCCCTTGACGGGAGAGGCTAGGTGAGACAGTCGCCTTCTGCGGACGAAGCCGAGGGCCGCATCCTAACCTGTCACTTTGTGAGTGGTCCCGTCAAGGGAGAAGGAATATCTGTGTTTATCTGTGTTCATCGGTGGTTTCAAGTCCCCTTTTTTCTTGCAAAGAGATTCTTCGCGTCCATTGTGCTTTTGTGGTTCATCTCTTATTTATACATTATGGGATCATCCACCCCCGCTTCTTTGAATCCCCTCAAACGCAAAAGACAGCTATCGCAGGCGCCGCAGGCGAGACCCTTTGAATCCGGATCGTAACAGCTGTGCGTAAGAAAATAGTCCACGCCCAGTTCAACTCCTTTTTTTATGATCTCTGCCTTGGTCAGTTCTATGAGGGGTGTGTGGATTTTGAATTTTGAGGTGCCTTCGACCCCGGCCTTGGTGGCGAGATTGGCCATCGTTTCGAACGCTTCGATATATTCCGGGCGGCAGTCGGGATAACCGCTGTAGTCGATGGCGTTGACGCCGATGAATAACGCCTCGGCTTTTTTCACCTCGGCGTAAGCCAGGCAGAAGGAAAGAAAGATCGTGTTTCTTGCCGGGACATAGGTGACGGGAATGCCTGCGGCGATCTCGGAATCACTTCGATTGGAAGGAACGTCTATGGAATCGGTCAGAGCCGAGCCGCCGATCTTTCTTAGATCGATTCTGATTTCCTCATGCTCTTTAGCGCTCAGCTTTTTGGAAATGATCCGGGCACGGTCAAGCTCGATTCGGTGTCTCTGCCCGTAGTCGAAGCTGAGGGTATAGACTTTGAAACCCTCTTTAACGGCGATGGCGAGGGTGGTGGTGGAATCGACTCCACCGCTCAATAAAACAATGGCTTTTCGGATTACGGTCCTCCTTCAATGCTCCTTGACTTTACGGGGCGTTATTATATACTAACCAACTTACAACAACGAATAAACTCCGATAAAAACAGCCTTTCCCGATCTGTTAAATGTTTGATAATCTGTCGAATCGCCTGGAAGCGATCTATAAAAACTTGCGAGGTCGGGGAATTCTCAAGGAAGCGGATGTCGACGAGGCGGTCAAGGAAATCCGCCTTGCACTGATCGAAGCGGATGTCAGCCTGCCGGTTATCAAGGATTTTCTTTCCGAGGTGCGCGAGAAGGCGGTTGGCCAGGAGGTTTTGATGAGCTTGACGCCGGGGCACCAGATGGTCAAGATCGTCAACGACGATTTGGTCACCCTGCTCGGGGACGAGTTCAGCGATATACGATTTGCCGACAAGCCGCCCACGGTCATCCTGATGGCCGGATTGCAGGGCTCAGGCAAGACCACCACCGTCGGCAAACTGGCGCGGCGGTTCAAAGAAAAAGGGAAAACCTGTCTCCTGGTACCCGCGGACGTGTACCGTCCCGCGGCCATCGATCAGTTGAACGTTTTAGGGCGCGACCTGGGCATCGACGTGTTCCAGGCAGGCGACGAGAAGGACCCGGTCGCCATCTGCGAAAAGGCGATGGACGAAGCCGTGCGGAAGATGATGCATGTGATGATCCTCGATACCGCCGGACGTCAGCAAGTGGACGACGCCTTGATGGAGGAGTTGAAACACATCAAGGAAAAGGTGCCGCCCCATGAAGTGCTGTTCGTCGCCGACGCGATGATGGGCCAGCAGGCGGCGGAGATCGCCAAGACATTCAATGAACAGGTTGGCATCGACGGGGTGATCCTGACCAAGATGGACGGCGACGCAAGAGGCGGCGCGGCCCTTTCCATCAAGTCGGTCACCGGTAAACCCATCCGCTTCATCGGGACCGGGGAAAAACTCGATGCGATGGAACCGTTTTTCCCCGACCGTGTTGTGTCGAGGATCCTGGGCCACGGCGACGTCATGGGTCTGGTCGAAAAGGCCGAGCAGGCTTACGACAAGGAAGAAAAGGAACAATTAGAGAAGAAGCTCAAGAAAAACGCGTTCACCCTGGAGGACTTCAAGGACCAACTCAAGCAGATGCAGAAGATGGGGTCGATCCAGCAGTTGATCGGGATGATTCCCGGCGCGAACAAGTTGAAAGGGCTGAAAGTCGATGAAAGCGCCTTCACCCGCATCGAGGCGATCATCAATTCCATGACGCCCGGTGAGAGGGTGAAACACAACATCATCAACTCCAGCAGGAAAAAACGGATCGCCAAGGGAAGCGGAACCACCATCAACGATGTCAACAAACTGCTCAAGCAGTTTTCTCAGATGCAGAAAATAATGAAGAAGCTTTCCTCCGGGAAGATGAAGGGCGGGTTGAACCTTGGAAGCCTGATGGGCGGGCAGTCCTTTCGGCCCTTCTAGCCGGGACCAGCATCCACAGGAATTTTGTTTGATTAGTTTTAAGATATAGTAATTTCATAAATTCAAAACCTATATTATAGGAGGAACTTAATTTGCCCGTCGTACTCAGACTCACCAGAAAAGGAGCGAAGAAAAAACCTTTTTATCGGATTGTGGCGGCCGATTCCAGAATGCCCAGGGACGGCCGGTTCCTGGAAATACTGGGGACCTATGATCCGCTGAACGATGAAAATGGGTGTAAGGTCGACGCGGATAAAGCTTCGGCCTGGATCAAGAAAGGAGCCAGACCGAGCAAAACCGTCGCGTCTCTTTTAAAGAAAGCTGGGGTGGAGCAATAACCGGAGGGTTACCTCCGCCGGGCCCGGTGGGGCCAGACTGCACCTGAATCTCTATCTCAAGAGAAAGTGATTGGGCAGGGGCAAACCCCCTGCGGTGCTGGGAGGTTGTAATGAAAGAGCTCATTGTGTTAATCGCGAAGTCTCTAGTGGATAAACCGGACGAAGTGGATTTACAGGAAGTGACGGGTGAGAGGACGACGGTTTTTGAACTCCGGGTGGCCAAGGACGACCTTGGCAAGATCATCGGCAAGCAGGGTAAAACCGCCCGGGCCATTCGAACCATCTTGAACGCCACCGCGACTAAATTGAAAAAAAGAGCGGTCCTGGAGATCATAGAATAATTTATGAAGGCCTCTCATATTTCCGGTCGGCTAATCACTTGCAATTTATTTTAAATGGCAAGCTTATGGCCGATAAAAATTTTTAGAGGGGCACCGATGGACTGGATTCCGGTTGGAACCTTGACCAAAACGCATGGCCTGAAAGGCGAGTTCAAGTTCCATTCGCTGATTTCCGATCCGAATGTTTTTGAAGGGCTGAAACGTGTCCGGGTGTTTGGTCCAGAAGCAAATGAAAAGGAATTGATCATCTCTTCTTTCCGGTGGCGGCTTCCTAGGTCCATTGTAAAGTTTGAGGAATATAACTCGATTGATGAGGTCCGGCACCTTGCGGGGTGGCAGGTGTTCGTTGACCGGATCGGTTTCAAAAAGCTGCCTGAAGGAGAATATTACTGGTTCGAAATTGAGGGGTTGAACGTTTTTGATGAAGAAGGCTGTCATTACGGCCGCATCGAGGAAATCATTCAGACAGGCAGTAACGATGTTTACGTGGTTCGGGGGGAGGGGAAGGAGCTCCTGCTTCCCATGATCGATTCGGTGGTCAAAACCATCAACCTTGAGGAGGGAAAACTCATTTTTCATCCGGTTGAGGGCCTGCTTGAAAACGCACCAGGTTGACATAATCACGATTTTTCCAGGGATGTTTGAATCCCCGTTGAACGAGAGTATTCTGAAACGCGCCGCAGAGGAGAACCTGATCGAGGTCCGGCTCCACAACCTGAGGGATTACTCCCAGGACAAGCATAAGAAAGTCGATGATTACCCATTCGGCGGCGGGGTGGGCATGGTGATGAACGTCGATCCAATCGTCCGGGCCATCGAAGCGGTGAAGCAGGACCGGCCCGGGGCGCACACGATCCTGATGTCACCCCGAGGCAGGTCGTTCAATCAGGAAAGGGCCCGGGAACTCTCAGGGATGGAATGCCTCATCTTCGTCTGCGGCAGGTACGAAGGAGTCGACGAGCGGGTTCGCCACTTCATCGACGAGGAAGTGTCCATCGGCGACTACGTGTTGACCGGAGGGGAGATCCCCGCCATGGTGGTGGTCGAGGCGGTGGCCCGGTTGATCCCGGGGGTGGTCGGAGACGAAAACTCCGTCGTGGAAGAGTCGTTCTCGGAACATTTGCTGGAATATCCGCAATACACCAGGCCGAGGGATTTCAGGGGGCACAAGGTGCCCAAGGTCCTGGTTTCTGGCGACCATAAAAAAATACAGGCCTGGCAGCGGGAAGAATCGTTGAAGAAAACCGCCAGGGTCAGGCCCGACTTGTTGAAAAAGGTCAAGTTGAACGATCAGGATTAGGTTGCCCTGAAGCAACGGGACAGGGGTTGAGGACTTGAGTTCGAACATACACCTGGCGCTGGTTCATTTTCCGGTGTACAACAAGGGCGGCGAGATCGTCGTTTCCTCTGTCACCACCCTGGACGTGCACGATATTTCCCGTACCTGTAGGACCTACGGCGTAGAATCGTTTTACCTGATCACCCCGCTGGAAACCCAGCAGCGGCTGGTGCGGAGGGTCGTGGACCACTGGGTGACCGGCCACGGGGCGGAGTACAACCCGACCCGCAAAGAAGCCCTGGTGCGAACCCGAATGGGAAATTCGCTGCAGGATGTTCTCGACGATATCCGCGAGCGGACCGGGCAGGATGCCAAAACCTTGATCACCGATGCCAAAACTTTTCCGCAAAGCATCGGGTACGAAAGAATGAAGGCAGTACTGGGGGAATCAGGCCAGTTCCTGCTGGTGTTCGGTACCGGATGGGGGCTGGAAAAAAGGATCGTCCAGGACGCCGACTATGTTCTGGCTCCAATTGAGGGGGTCAACGGATTCAATCATTTGCCTGTCCGAGGAGCTATTGCTATAATCCTGGATCGGCTTTTTGGAAGAGACCCGCTTCGAAATCAATAAACAACCAACGGAATTTATTTTTAATACATGGATTTTTGCAAGAGGAGACCAGTTCAATGAATTTGGTGGATCAGATTGAAGCTCAGGAAATGAAAAAAGAAGTTCCCAAAGTCGCCATCGGCGATACCGTCAAGGTTCATATGCGGATCGTCGAGGGAGAGAAGGAACGCATTCAGATTATCGAAGGGGTCGTCATCCGGTTGCACGGCGGCGGTGCACGCAAGACCTTGACGGTGAGGAAAATTTCCTTCGGGGTCGGTGTGGAAAGAATTTTCCCGATCCATTCCCCGCGGGTGGAAAAAATTGAAATCGTCAAGCACGCCAAGATACGCCGGTCCAAGCTTTACTACCTCAGG
>JAYZAN010000136.1:0-4851 GCA_036339675.1 Nitrospinota bacterium | reverse complement strand
GGGATGTGGCCAGGGCTATTTTTAAGGATTTCAGGGTTCCCAGGAGCAAGGTAAACAGGATCGTTCACCCCAGCGAAAAGACCACCAGCCTGGGGATTGAAGTGAAAGACCTTCTTCCCAATACGGGAAAGGCCCACGTGTTTTACATCCTGGGCTACAAAACCAAGAAATTGATCCAGGTCAATGTCCTCTGGGGAGGGCCCGCCGGAAAGGCCGAAGATCCTCAATCCATTGTAAACGCCGCCAACCAACTGCGCAGCCATTTTATCCAGAAGGGATTTCCGGAGGAAGGAATGCTGCTCAATACCCAGTTGAAGGACGGAACCATCGTTGTCTTCCGGGGCATCGACCCGGAAGGACGGGTGGCTCTCCTTATTTTGAACAACCCCACAAATGAAAACGCTCCCCCGGACAAAAATATCCACCTTAGACTTTCATATATCGAAAATCCTGACACCCCCGATGTCTTTAAAATCAAACGGGGAGATTTTTAGGGCTGGCAAGGTTTAATTCCTGGGGTGATACACAATCATAAAAAAATATTTTGCAATAACCTGAAGATGAAAGGAGAGTATTTTGAAAGGTAAAAAACAGATTGGCAAGGCCCTCGGACGGGTACCGAGCGGACTGTTCGTGGTGACGGCCAAACACGACGAACGCGAAGATGCGGTCCTGGCAAGTTGGGTCAACCAGTGTTCCTTTGAACCTCCCACCCTTTCGATTGTGCTTGCCACCGTGCGTCCCGCGCGGTTGCTGGTCGAAGCGTCCGGGGGATTTATCGTGAATGTGCTGGGAAAAGAATCCAAGACCCTTTTGAAGCATTTTTTTAAATCGCCACAGGATGATATTTTTAAATCATTGAAAACCAGAAAGGGTTTGAAGGGAATTCGAATCCTGGGCGATGCCGTTTCCTATCTGGAATGCGAACTGGTGGAAATAGCCCCCATGGGAGACCATGTGATTTATGTCGGTGAAATCGTCGGGGGGAAAATGCTCAAGGGGGGCGAACCTTATTTCCATGTCAGGGATAACGGGTTCAACTACTGACCCAGGCCGATCATCTTTCCGATGTCGTAATGGGTGAATACCCAATAGACCAGAATCCCGAGAAACGTGAGCACACTGACGATCAGGACTCCGAGTTTAATCAGGCGCCGGGGATCATCATGATAATATCCCTTGATGTCGTCGGCGAAGCTTTCCACGACCCCTTCGTCGGGATGTTTTTTAAAGGTGCGGTCTATGGCGTCTCTTCCGTAAATAATACCGAATATCACCGCGATCATTAATAATTCTATGGCGCCTATCATGTTTGTCTTAAGGTTTGTATTAATCTAGAGACTCTGACGAAAGGCCGGTCTCCCGAAGGCTTCACCTGCGTTAAGGTTTTGGGTGTTTTATTTTCATCTGCGCTTTTCGCGCAGCGAATACCGTAGTCGTCCAGCCGGGTATCGGGGTAGCTGTTATTGCGGAACGAAGAGTATATCATCCCTTTCAGGTCTCTCCAGGAACCACCCCTTAAAACCTTAAATTCACCGCCGATCGGGCCTTTAGGATTTATATGGTTTGTTGGATCCTTATAATACTCTCGATCAAACCAGTCGTCCACCCATTCTTTAACGTTCCCGGCCATATGGTGCAGGCCGTAGATGCTTTTCCCATCAGGCATGGTGTCCACAGGAACCATCACATTGTGTTTAAGGTCTTCGGTCCAGGACTGAAAATATCTTGCGCGTTGTGATGTGGGCAGTTCATTTCCCCAGGGGTGATGGGATCCGTCGGTTCCCCGGGCGGCTTTTTCCCATTCCGCTTCCGTCGGTAGGCGTTTGCCCTTCCATTTGCAGTAGGCTTCGGCGCCGTACCACTTCACATTGTTGATGGGGTAATTTCCCAAACCTTTACGCGGATGAAAACGTCCGTCGTAAAATAAAGTCCCGAATTTATTATCCAGGTAATAGCCTTTCGTGTTGTTGACTGCGTTTAAAAATTCCGCGAAATCCTTTGCCGCCACCTCATGTTTATCAATGAAAAAAGCGTCCAGATAAACCTTGTGTTTTGGGGCTTCATCGTCTCCATAGTGATCGGACCCCATGATGAAAAATCCTGCCGGGACCTTTACCATTCCTTTTGGTGTATTCATGGATGGAGTCGCTTCATCTGAAATTGAGTTTTCAGTGGCCGGGCCAGGTCCGTTTTCCGTCAAACGTTTTATATGGGAACGGGCTTCTTCGGCGAACTCTCCCCCGGGGTCCTTTTTCAGATAAGCGGTTAAATTTTTCAGGGCCAGGTCGTTGTTTCCGGATTCAAAATAAATCCACCCCGTAAAATATTGGAGGTCGGTTCTTTCTGGAAAAACCTTTTCTGCCTCAACGAGATCGACCGTCATGTCCTTCACCGTCTTGAGTAGTTTGGATGATAAGGCTTCCCGGTAATGCTGTTTCGCCTGTGAATAGTTTTTCCCTATCACGGAATAAAACCCAAGGTTCACGCTCGCAAGGGTGACGAGCTTTTCGGGGCCTTGGCCAAGTTCTAGGCCCCGTTGTGTCCATACAGATGCCAGCCCGATTTCTCCCTTTATGTAATAGGTCCATCCCAGTTGAACATAGGCTTCCAGGGAATCCGGAAAACGTTCCACCATGTACCGGTATTGCTCGACGGCGCGGTCATAGTTTTTCATGCTGTAATAGGTTTCCGCCAGTTTTCCGAGGACGAATGCATTTCTCGGAAATCGGTCCTGGGCCTGTTTGAAAATTTCAAGAGCTAGAGCATATTGCTTCAGTTTTAAATAGAGCATCCCGATATTGATGTCGGTCTCCGATTTTTCCGGGTGCAACCGCTTCAGTTCTTTGAAATGAAAAAGCGCATCCCGATATTTTTCGTTTTCCAGGTAAATTTTCGCTAGGTATTGATGGGCTAGGGAAAAGGAGCGGTCGATGTGTGTCACCTCCAGAAACGAGTCTGTGGCCTTCTTTTTGTTCCCCGATTCCAGATAGGCGAGCCCCAGGTTAAAAAGGCTGGCTACATTGGTCGGATCCGCTTCAAGGGCTAGTTTGTAATGTCCGATGGCCTTTTCGACCTGTTTGGTCTCGCTGTAAATGTTTGCCAGGTTGTTGTGGGCCTCGATGGAAAAAGGATTAATCTTGGTAGATGGTTTCAAATAGAAAATAGCTTCCCGGGTTTTTCCAGATTTGTAATAGGCCATCCCGACGTTGGAGATATAAGCGCCCAGAGTTTGCTTTCGGTTGAGATTGTTCAGAAAAAAACGTGTGGATGACTTGGAGTTCAATCCGAAACGCTGGCGGTAAAAGGAATCCGGGTAGGAGACACCGGATTCAGTGGTCTCAATATTGATTTTTTCGCTTCCGGATTCGTAACGCACGAAAAAATGATTGGGAAGCGCAACTCCATAAAGTGGAAGCTCCAGACGTTCCCCCAGGATGAGGTATAAAAGTGACAGGGTCATGCAATAACCTCCCCGGGTTTTGAGAAGGCCGTGCAGAAAGAGTTCCTGGGGATTGAGTGGAATGCCCTGTCCGTCGACCTGACGGGTATACTGGTATAAGTTTTCAACGTGGATGGTTTTTCTGATAATTTCGATCAACTCCCGATCGGAGCTGGATTTTTTTGCTTGATTGCGGATGGATTCTGTCAGTCTGCCGAGTTCCCCGCGAATCATGGAAGGGACCATAGAACCATCCCAGTGCTGGGAAATCAATATCAATGTCTCGGTCAAGTCAACTTGATCTGCAGTGGAGGAAAATATTTCCGACAATCGATCTTCGATTCCGGTTTTCGACCTAGGATCCGCCACAGCCGACTCGGACCCTAAAAAGATGGCGATGAGTAACCACAGGCAGAGAATAAAAAGTATTTTGGAGGATTTCATAGTGTCTGGAGCGATCTTCTTTGGGAAATAAAATTGGATAATTTAAAGGCGCCTATAATAACTTGATATTTTACGATTTGGCCACTCGACGCATCTACTAGCCGTGGGGCAAAATGGCGAAGCCTAAAGCATTATCTTTAACTTTCTTAGCATATGATAAAGTTTGACTTATTGGGTCCAGCGTCACGCTGGTCCGCCATGCGGGCTGGGAAATCGATAACACTTCTAAGTCAAACGATGATCGCGGAGCGCGATACTGAATTTTAAATTAACCTGCGGAGGCACTCCGCTCCTCATGAAATTTTTAAAAGTTCTCTTAATTATAACAGATCGATGAAGGGGATTGGGTGAATGGAAATGAAAAGTATTTAGAGGATTTTCAGGAAGGATTTCTATTTTTTTATTCTTTACGCACCAGCCATCCTTCTGCGAAAAGCATACAAGCCATAAGGAATAAAAATGGCGTCGCCAGAGGAATCCCCTTGGAAAAAATTTCTGACGTTTCCGGTTCCTTGGCCGTTGAAAATTGAACGGGAATTTTGTCCAGCAGGGAAAGAATTTCTTCATCGGAGATTTTACCGGTAATGGATTCCTTTGTATCAAAGTTTACGGTAAATGTCCCGGCGGGTTTTGCGTTTTCAGGGATTTTTGTGACCGCACTGGATGAAGCCGGAATTTCAATATTGTCTGCGGTCTTGCCCGGTGATCGATATAGTCTGTATACCCCTGGATGTTCGGTGCCGGCATATTGAAAGCCTTTGTCCGTGCTTTTTGGGGAAACGAAATTATTTCCAGGGGTATGTATATAGACGGTTTCCTCCATGGACGGATCGGTCCATGTGAACGGGTCCCCAACAAAAATATCTTGGCGGCGGATGCTTTCCAAACTGTGAGCGGAATATTTGACCCATCGCTGTATCCATGGAAGAAACGTGGGCTGAATTGGAAAATTATTCCAATCCCTG
>JAYZAN010000135.1:0-5785 GCA_036339675.1 Nitrospinota bacterium | reverse complement strand
TTTTATAAAATATCTGAAACATAAATATGGTGGTATTTATAATCTTTAAGGGGACCTCTGTAAAATCCAAATTTTTGCTGTTGGCAATTTTTAGAGACGTCCTTAGTCCCTCCATTCCGATAGCATGGGCGATCCATTGTTGGGAAAATCTAGTCAGAAAGCGGATGAGACACTCAAACTCAACAAGCATATCTGTACCGCTTGCAATGCTCCCCTGAGCCCGGGTTCCATATATTGTTCCAACTGTGGGCCTCCCCAGGCTTACCCCGAGGGTGAAGGGATGACCTTTACTCAGGCCTTTCTGCGCATCACGATTCTGGTGCTGGTTTTTGCAGTCTTCATGGTGCTCAAACTGGATATTGAAGTGAGTGAATGGAAGATAGAATGGCCATTCGCCGGTAAAACCATTGAGGAAGTTGAAAAACCCCAGGACAAAGATTTTAAAATATTCTATTCCCTGAAAGTCTTTAATGCCAATATCAGGGAACGGCCCTCTCTCAAAGGCAAAATTCTGAGTATCGCCAGCAAGGGCGACCGGATCGAGGTATTGGAAGAAAAATCAAATTGGGCGAAGGTTCGGGTGCGGGGCAAGGTCGGCTGGATATCCCGAAAACTGCTTTCCGCTGAAATCCGATAATTATTTTTTCAGCAAAGTATGTTTGGTGGTTTCAAACGCGTTTCGAAGTTCATCGTAGTTGCGGGTGACTTCAAACTGGGGAAATTCCTGGATCACATTGCCGGGAGGACAAAAAAGAATTCCTGCGTCGGCCATCTTAAGCATGCCGGTATCGTTGTAGGAATCCCCGGAGGCGATCACCTGGCAATTGAGACTTTTGAAAGCGCTGACCGCGTTGGTTTTGCCATCATGCTGGCGAAGCTTGTAATCGGTGATACGGCCGTTATAATCCACCACCAGGTTATTGCAGAACAGGGTGGGATAGTCCAGTTGCGCCATCAAGGGACCAGCGAATTCGTAAAAGGTGTCCGATAAAATGATGACCTGGAACTCGGACTTGAGCCAGTTAAGAAAAACCTTCGCGCCGGGCAGGGGTTCGATCTTTTCAATAACCCCTTGAATATCGGCCAGTTTCAGATTGTTCTCATCAAGAGTTTTCAGGCGCCCTTTCATCAACTCGTCGTAATCGGGAATATCCCGGGTGGTGAGGCGCAATTTCTCTATTCCCATTTTTTCGGCGAATGCGATCCAGATTTCCGGAACCAGCACGCCTTCAAGGTCCAAGCAAGCCAGCATGTTCAGCCTTTCCTCATAAGAGAGTGAGAACAATTCATCAAGGGCGCCATATTATAGAGAATGAGCGATTTAAAACAAGCGAGAATGTTAAGGAGTGTGTTTCCGTTTTTGAATCAGGTCGATAAGAAAATCCCATTCCTCATTTTTCATCCATTTGGACAGAAACGAAAAAGTGACCGCCCCGGCGGTTATGCACCCGATCAACACCGCCAGTTTGGTGACCAAAGGGGCGGCCGGGTCAAAAAAACCCCGGTTCAGAAAAAAGACGATGATCCCCATAATGGCTGCGGATCCGGTCATTTTTGTGATGGAGGCGAGTATTTTTCTTCCTCCCATCAATCCGAGGCGCTTTCTTAAAAAATGAATCAGCAGGAAGACATTAAATAAAGCGGCGATGGAGGTGGCCAGAGCTAGCCCGCCATGTTTCAAAGGACCCATGAGTATGAGATTCAAAACAATATTCAGGATCATGGAATAAATGGCGATTCTGGCCGGGGTCTTAGTGTCCTGCAGGGAGTAATAGGCGGGGGCGATGACCTTGATGCCCGCGAAAGCACATAAACCCAGTGAATAATAAAGAAGCGCGATGCTGGTTCCATCCGTTGTCATGCGTGAGAATTCGCCCCGCTCCCAAAGGGTGTTGATGATGGGAAAGCGAAGGAGAATAAGCCCCACTGTTGCGGGAATGGTGATGAAAAGGATGAAGCGGATGCCAAATCCCAGTGTCTGGATCAGTTCAGGAATTTCATTTCGGGAGGCCCTTTCCGACAGGGTGGGAAGGATCGCCACACCCAAGGCAACCCCGAAGATACCCAGCGGAAGTTGTACAAGTCTGTTTCCATAATACAGGTAGGAGATAGACCCACCGGGTAGCATGGAAGCCAGAACCGTGTCTACCAGGATATTGATTTCATAGACGGCCAATCCCAAAATGGCAGGAACCATCAGTTTCCAGATTTTTATGATTTCGGGGTGCTTCCATTGAACCGAGGAAGTGAATATCATGCCCCTTTTGAGAATGCCCGGCAATTGGATGATAAACTGGAGGAACCCTCCGACGAGGACTCCTATGGCGAGACCAAAGACGGGTTCTTCCATATTTGGAGCGAGAAACAACGCCGCCAAAATCATACTGATGTTCAGCATAACGGGGGCCGCCGCGGGAATGGCAAAGGATTTATAGGTGTTTAATATTCCCATGCAGAAAACGGCCAATCCGATAAAAAATAAATAGGGGGCCATCCACCTTACCAATTCAACAGTCAGGTTGAATTGGTAAGGGTCATTAAGAAAACCCGGAGCGAACAGGGTGATTACTATAGGAGAGAAAATAATGAGGAACAAAGTCGCCCCGGTCAGGATGATGGTCAGGATATTAAAAAGGTTGGCGCTCAGTACCCATGCCTCGCCTTCTCCTTTTTGGTTGATAACTTCCGAGAAAACGGGAATGAACGCGGCAGATACGGCTCCTTCCCCAAGCAATCTCCTTTGAACGTTGGGAATTCTGAACGCGACAAAGAACGCATCCGCCGCGGGAGTTGCGCCGAATTTCATGGCGATCACCAGGTCCCGGAAAAAACCGAAAAGTCTTGATAAAAGGGTCATGCCGCTTACCGTGCCTGCGGCCCGGCTTACTTTGGTATCGTCTTTCATGTCCGTTTCGGGGATTTCATTGAGTGGTGTGTCGGGAATGGTCCCTTATTGGGCGGTGGGAAGGATTCCTGAGAACTGTGATTAACTGGGGCAAGGACCTAAATTGCAAGTATAACAAAATGAACCGACTAATCGCTAAATTTTTATAAAGAATGATTCCTTTATGAAATCAAACTGGAAAATTACAGGAAACAACCTGTGACGCCAGAAGTGTTGGACCACTTGCCTTACCACGAGAATATTATCGTCCGGCAGAACAAAATTGAACCGCCTCCTGTTGAAAAAGACTAGAAAAATCTGCTCAAATGGGAAATCGACTTGGATCCGGTTGAGGAAAAAATGATCCGGATGGATTTTCAAATCGAATACCCGGAAGGAAAAATTATCTCAGGGCTTTAAACTGATAGTCGCAGAATCAAATTTCCTGAATGAAACGCTGAGCGAAGGAACGGATCTGCTTTCCGTTCAATACATGGAACCGCCTCACTTTTTCCAGTGTCTGGTTGGAAAAGCGTTTCATGGGTATATGGATGATATTTTTTTTATAGTTTCGGGCCAGACGTCGCCAGGCTATGGCCGGAAGCATCGGGGAAACGACGGTGATGTGTTTTTCGCGGGAATGGAAAAACGCGGCTTCTAAAAGTCTTTCCTCCAGATTATCGCCCTGGCGGATTCTGGGGTCCTCCCAGATGTTGGGAATTGGTCGGGGTGGATAGATCATCATACACCCTCCGTAAGTCGCTTCTCCAATTCCAGGACCGATCAGGTTGTTCATATAATCCGTGGCATAGAAACACAATGTCGACTCATCCTTATGTTCCGCGTACCAGGTTTGCCTCCAGCTGTATCGCATAGGATCAGGCTCCGGATCGAACAAGAATACGACCACCTCAACCTGACCGCGCGAGGGGGGTATTTCTTTAACGTATATATCCCCCGTATGCCAGTTTCTCAATGTGTCCCGGGTGTCAATTCCATCTTTGACGGACGAGGTGAACTTTTCCGTGCGGGCGAGATCGTGGCTCAAAAGATAACGGGTTTGCTCCCGGACATGGGTGTTCAGGTTTTCAATCTTTTCATCCTCGGGGGGCCAGGAACACTGGCCGAACGGATTCCACCGGTATTTCCATTGCTGTTGCTTCTTTATATCCGGTTCCGGTTTCAGGTTCAGTGTGCGCCATTCCATACTGATTTCCGACAGCCGGTTTTTCATTTGGACAGGTTGATTGCTTTCCTCACCGAAGATAGCGCTTTCTATCCCGAGTGTGACGGGTTCCAGGGAGGACGAATCGGAATCCTGATAGGGGTAAATCCTCGCAGCTTCAAGGACGGCGACCGCAAAAAGATTGCCGCCGATCTGCTTAGCGGAAACGACTAGTGTATAGAGATCGGGAATCAACCGTTGTTCCAACAGCGTGAGATTGCGCACGTATTGAAGAAAAATCTGGAACGATTGTGAATTCAGGTTGTGGTAACGGACCTTATGTTTTTTAAGAAAATTTTCCCTTGCTTGCAGGAGAATTGCCTTGACCCCATCGATGGCAACGTGGCTGTCCGATTTCATTTCTTGACGGTTTTTTTCGTAAAGGTACGTGGTGTATGGAAACTCGCTCAAGGCGAAAAAGAGTTGCTCCTTTCCCACATCAAAAAGCCGCGGAATAGCCACCGGTGTTTGTGATTCGGGATAGGCCCGGAGTTCGTCAAAGGCTTCTTTGATCCAGGGCCAGTCGAGGATGGAGCAGACCAGAAGAATCCGGGAGTGATCCATTTCCAGCTTGTGAAGCTGGTAGGCCATCCAGCGTGCCCGTTTTTCAGGCTGGCTGTCAGGGACAGGGCGCTTGAGGGTCAAAAGCATGGCGGCGCAGAATTTTTCTAGGGAAAGGCCGCGCAGGGAAAAGGTATCTGGAAAGTTAATGCTGCGTGGTTCAAAGGAGAGGGTGCTCCAGTCGATGAAATGCCGTGGGATTCCCTCCTGTCTGGCAATGCGCAGAGCCATGATTACAGGCTGGCAGGGATCGACCGGAACATAGGTGACCGAACCGTTTTCTTCCTCCAGACAGCTCAGGGAAATAGTTGGAAGAAGGTCAAGTCCTTGTTCCACGGATGGCTGATATTCCGGCGGCAACGCTACTGCCAGACAGTCGCATTTAGAGGAAAGCATGCGGTCGCGCACGATGCGTGTGAAATGCCCGCTCCCGTGGACCACCGGAAGTACCCGGATCTTATCGTTGATGGAAAAAATATCCATTTTGCTTTCTCTGGCAAAAAAAATGAAACGGACTATTCCTTGTCCGGGTGGAGAGGGCTGTCTTCACTGAAGAAAAAGTCGCCAAGGCCCATCGGCAGTTGGTCGTCTCCCAGCGCCCGCCGCTTGAGGGTCGCTTGCCCGTCCAAATCCAGGGCTTCCCCGCCCAATACTTTTTCGACGGATTCTCTCCAGATTTCATCTTTGGACAGAGGATGGTCTTTGTCCTGGCTGATCCGCTTCAAGGCATACTGAAGAATATGGATGCCGTCGCGCGGGGAATAGTCCAGATCCAGTTGGTGAGATTTCTGTAGGAAATCGACGGTCAACGTTAACAGGTCCTTCTCCGCAAAGGGCAGGTGGTATTTGAGGATAGCCATTTCATCCTCATATTTGGGCATCTTGAGTTGCAGGGTGGGTTGCAGGCGCGAGAGGATGTAATCCGGGATTTCAAACGTCGATTCGTCCTGGTTCATGGTCACGCAGGCTCGAAATTCTTCATGGGCGGAAATCCGGATACCCGCGATGATCGATTCCACATAACGGCGGTGATCAAGAAGGGGGGCCAGGGACGCCCAGCTTTTCTCATTCATCCGATTTCCTTCATCGAGGATGCAGATACCGCCGGTAAGCAT
>JAYZAN010000134.1:0-5774 GCA_036339675.1 Nitrospinota bacterium | reverse complement strand
GGCCGAATTGCGATTTCGCCCTACGCGCAGGCGGTACCCAATGATAGTTATACCTTCATTGGTATCAGTCATCCGTCTTTGGATTCTTCGCGGACCGAGGTGGGAGTCGCGCTTGAAGTTTTGGGTATGACCACGGTTCCCGATAACGCCGCGGGAAGGGTGGCTATCTTTACCGTCGATGCCGGTGAAACTCACAGGGTGTTCGTGGTGGATGTTAATCACTCAACGATCAATGCCAGTAACGCCTCTTTCACTGACACCCGGACGCATCTCATATTTAGCGCTGCCAGCGCCGAGTTTGGTAATGTCAGGATCACGGGTATTAACGAAAATCCCATATTGGGTGTCCGACAAACCCCCATTGCCACAAATGCCTTCTTGTGGGACAATGTGGCCCAGTTGAACATGTGGGGTGTGGTCTATATCGAGGCCAGCGGCACCGGATTCGCCATGGAGTTTATCGGAGATGCCCAGGATTCCTCCATCAACATGATGGGTTCGGAAGATACAGCTCTTGTACCGTTATCTCCTACAGCTGATGGTCTACATATCAAACAACGCGGCCGCGGTATCAACTGATGTCGTTTGTTCAATAACAACAAGGGGCCAGCCTGTCGGTTGGCCCCTTTTCTTTTTCAAAGGTAAAATCATGAAAAGGTTCTTTTATTCTCTTGTATTATCCACCTTGCTGTTCGCATGCACCTCCAGAGAAACTCCCGTTGACTCTGTTCAATCGGACGCCCATTACCGGCTCGGAGTCGAGTTTGCCCAGTATTCCATGTTTAAAAACTCACTGGAAGAGTTCGACCTTGCGATCAAATACAACCCTGAAAATGAAAAAGCCTACAGGAAAAAAGGCGTGATCCTGTTCGGAATGAAAGAATACGACCTGGCCAAAAAAGAGTTTGAACATGCATTGGATCTCGATCCGGGAAACGTCCAGATTCATATCAACCTGGGCCTGGTTCATTACTCAAAAGGAGACAAGCAACTGGCCCTTGAATTGTGGGAAAAGGCCATAGCTTTGAAAGACGATGGTAACCACGCCAAGGCCTATAACAATATCGGAAACCTGTACAAGGAACAAAAAAATTACGATAAAGCCATTTCTTATTATCGCAATGCTTCGGCCCAGAAACCGCGGAATGCCATGTATCTGAGCAACCTTGCTGATATTCACCGATTACAGGGAAATTTCAGCGATGCGGAGGAAACTCTGGGTGGTGCAATTCAAAGCAATCCCAAAGCCATGTTGGCGCACTTCACCCTGGGGATGGTGTTCAAGGATCAGAAAAAATACGACCAGGCGATTCTGTCGTTTCAGCAATCATTAAGAATCAACCCGAATTTAACCGATTCTTATCTTCATATGGCTGAGATTTATCTGATCAAAAAGGATGCAGATACCGCCAGGAAAACCATCGAACAGGCTCTTAAGTCGCAACCGTCCAATCCGAAATACAAGGAATTTTATTCTAAAATTCCCGCTTCCTGATTTTATTGGTCCGGGTTCTACCCAGACCGAAACTCAGTCAGCCGGACTTTAAAAAAACCCCTCCCCATATTTTTTCTTTTCATTCAGCAGATTTACGATTAATCTCTTAGGAACCCGTGCTTGACATCCGAACCAGAAATGAACCGCGAAGATAAAAACCCCCCGCCATCGGCTTCTCCAACTGCCTCCTACAGGGATATTCCTCGGGAATTGCTGAAAACGATTCTGGCGGATCATGAGAGTTGGATTCAATCTGGAGGAAAGCGAGGCGTCATGGCAGACCTTCAAAATGCCAATCTTCGGGGAGCGGTTTTGCTTAAAGCCAACCTTCGGGAGGCCAATCTCTGCAAGGCCTATCTTTATGGTGCCTACTTGAAAAACGCCGACTTAAGAAATTCCAATATCGCCGGTGCCAACCTTCGGGGAGCCAACCTACGATGGGCCAACCTCGAAAATGCGGATCTTCGGGGAGCCAACCTGGCCCGATCCGACCTGCAAGGGGCCAACTTGAAAGAGGCCGATCTTCGCGGGGCAAATTTAAAAATGGCTGAGGGTCTCACTCGAAAACAAGTCGGCCAGGCCAAACTGGACGAAAAAACCATAATCCCTACAGAGATTCGCGATTAATTTTAAAATGGAAAATCGGGAGCTGGAGAGTGGTTCCCGACGGGTTTATTGAAACACCGAGCGGGCCGATAAAAACATGTTTTTTAAACTGGAACCGGCGTCTTCCACGGCCGTCGCTTCATAACCGCAATGAGCAGTGCAGTCAGCGCATTTTGGGTTGTTTCTGTGGCCATAGTTCTGCCATTCGGTCGTCTCCATCAAATCTTCAAAGCTCTCGGCATAACCGTCGTCCAGGAGGTAACAGGGTTTCTGCCATCCTAAAACCGAATAGTTCGGGTTTCCCCAGGGGGTGCAGTCATAATCCCGATTTCCCCGTAGAAATTCCAGATATAATGGGGAGTGAACCAGGTTCCAACGGCCGTCTGAATTTTTTCCGAGTAATTGATTAAAAAATTCGTGGGTCCTTCTTCTTCCGAAAAAATGATCCTGATCGGGTGCATCGGGATACCTGAAAGCAGAAGCGATCGTCATTCCATCGACCTGAAGCGGTCCGAGAAAATCCAGAAACTGCTCTGCCTGATCTACGGTCGTCCCCTCAAAAAAAGTAGTGTTGCTGGTCACCCGGAAACCCAGTTTTTTCGCCTGCTGAATGGCCCTCACCGCAACTTTAAAGGTTCCTTTCTGGGCCACGATTCGATCATGCTCTTCCTCCAATCCATCGAGATGAACCGAAAGGGTCAATAATGGGGAAACCGGAAGTTTGGGCAAAAAGTCTGGAAGCAGTAAAGCGTTGGTGCAAAGATAAACGTAGCGGTCCCGGTCAATGAGCCCCTGCACGATTTCCACGATATTGGGATGCATCAACGGTTCCCCGCCGGCAATGGATATAACGGGAGTTCCACATTCTTCGGCGGCTTTAAAACATTCTTCGGGAGACAGGTTTCTTTTTAAAATTTCATTGGGCTTTTGTATCTTTCCGCAACCGATACATTCCAGGTTACAGCGAAACAAGGGTTCCAGCATTAAAACCAAGGGAAAACGCTTTTTCCCTTTCATTTTCTGCTTCATGATATAGAAACCTACTTTTAAAACCTGTCGAATGGGTAACGCCATCAAATTCCCTCAAAAATCCCGGTTATTGAACAATCAGGTCAGGTATGCTAACAAAAAATTACGTATATAAGGAATATTTTACCAATTTAATTATATTTTAGTTAGGCGGGCCGCCAAATTTTTATGCCGATTCGTTTCGGGCCCGATCCGGGCTCCTGAGTCCCAAACCTGAATTTTCATCATGGTAAGGAGATAGATTGAAAAAACTAATCCTGCTGATAATAGTAATCGCTCTGGCCCTGGGCATTGATGGGACCCTGACTCGCGATATTTTCGATTACCGGATCGAAACGGTAACGGGCTGGCTGGTTCTGGTCCTTATCATTGCCGTTGCCCTGGTCATCGTCCTGGCGAATGCCGCCAAAAAAGACGATAAGGAAAACAACTCTATGTAGGATAAACCAAGCCAGGTATCAACCTTCATTCAAAGGAGCGGGTAAAGGCCGAAGCACGAGGCTCAAAAGCGCGAACGGTTCCACCGGTCCCCGGGTTTTCACCCACACTGAACCGTTTCCCCCATGCGCTACCGATACCGCATTGCCCTGCTTATCCTCCATGGCCTCGATCTCAAAGCGATACTGCGTTCGGGGTGAAATATACTCGACCTCATCTCCCACTTCGATTCGATTCTTCACCTCCACTTCCATCCATGCCCCGGTCCTTTCATTCATGATCTGACCGGCGAACGCCTGGGGAGTTTCGGTTTCCTGGGGAGAGTCAAAACGCTCTGTTCCCTGGTGGTTGTTGGGAACAAGAAATCCCGTGGTAAACCCCCTGTTGGCGGTCTTATTTATTTCGTCCACCAGGGCAGGATCAAATGCTTTCTTCAGGGACATATCATCCGCCGCTTTCCGATAGGCCTTGGTAACCAGAGACAGATAATAGATCGATTTGGATCTGCCTTCTATCTTGAAAGATATAACACCGGCGTCCCTCATTGGTTTGAGAAACTCGATCGCCCTCAAATCTTTCGAGTTCATGATATAGGTCCCATGCTCATCTTCGTCAATGGGCATGAGTTCCCCGGGCCTCTGTGTTTCTTCTATAAAATAATTCCCCGCCAGAGGTGTTCCGGGTTTCCCTGTTTCGCTTGCGGATTCCCCATATACTTTGTATTCCCAACGGCAACTGTTAGTGCAGGTACCCTGGTTGGCATCCCGATGATTGAAATAATTAGAAAGAAGGCAACGGCCGGAATATGCGATACAGATCGATCCATGAACGAACGATTCCAATTCCATGTCTGGAACTTTTTCATGAATCTCCGCAATTTCTTCAATGGATAGTTCACGGGAGAGGATCGTACGTCTAACCCCCAAATCGCGCCAGAATGATATGGCCGTCCAATTGATCGTATTGGTTTGAACAGATAAATGTACAGGGATTTCAGGAAATTCCTTCAAGACGAACTGGATCATTCCCGGATCCGACATGATGAAACCATCAGGACCCGCATCCGCAAAGAAGGCCAGGGATTTTTTGAAAGATTCTATTTTCCTGTTAGGGGGAAGGATATTGGCGGTAATATAAATCTTTTTCCCCAATCCATGGGTAAAGCCGACCATCTCCTTTAAACTTTCATTTTTGAACGGATTTTCCCTTGCCCTCAGGGAAAATTTCGGGATGCCCGCATAAACCGCGTCCGCTCCGTAAGCCAAAGCATAACGAAGCTTTTCCGGGCTTCCCGCGGGGGCAAGAATTTCTGGAACCATATTCCGCATTTTAAACCTTTGGTCTTTAAAAATTTAAATCAACTCCGCCCGGTCCCCCACGGGGCAGGAAACGCGTTAATCCTTGATCTCGCGGTCGATGAGTTTCAGGGAACAAATCAAATTTTCAGCCCGATTCCTCCGGGCGTTGCCCGGCAAATAAAAACAATTCCTCGAATTCCAAATTTACACCAACCGGGAGAAAATACGCAACACAATTCAAGAACCGCGGCGGGATATTTGATTACCTGTAACACCTAAAGAAGAAAAAGTGGATCAAGGGGGATTAAATACTGTCTTCAATCGGGGACTTTTTGTCGACGTTGCCGGCCTGTATATCATCGACCAGTTTAAGAGTGGCCCTCAACCGGGTGGATAAAACCTTGAGAATGGGCATTAAAGCCTGCGGATTATGCTGGGCCAGGGAATTGAATACTTCGGGGGAAAGAATAGTGATCGTGCAATCCTCTAAAGCGGTAACCGTTGCGGACCGGGGGAGTCCATCGATCAGGCCCATCTCGCCAACTATATCACCGTCACCCAAAACACTGATGATCCGCCGTTTTCCTTCGGGGGCTGATTTGGATACCTCAACCTTGCCGGATTCAATCACATAAGCACAGTCACTCAGTTTGCCTTCCTCAATAATGTTTTCACCTTTTTTTACGTGTAATGTTTTCATTGCGGCTAACTTATAACAATAAAGACCAGACCCAGCTACTGCAAAACATCCTATAGACAAAATCCATTAGCGTCCCTTAAGAGCCTATTTTTTAAGCGTTCTGATGGATTTTTAGTTATATTGTAAAAGAGATCGGCTGTGAATACAACCCACCCCTTGTGGGAACTATATTAATAAAAACCTGTTCCATTTGATTTCAGATTCAAGG
>JAYZAN010000133.1:0-7244 GCA_036339675.1 Nitrospinota bacterium | reverse complement strand
TCCAAAGATTTCCTGATCATTACCTATACCCCTCATGGCGATTTATTATCGGATGATTCCCTGGATGGTATTAAGGTCCTTAGAAATGACTTGTCTCAAATGGAGCGAGTAGAGTCTGTAATAACCATCCTGGATGTTCCGCTGTTGGAAAGTCCTAAAATCAGTTTTTCGGAATTAAAAGGGGAACTCAAGAACAGGACCTTGGAGACCGCCGGTGTGGACAGGAGTCTGGCCATCAAGGAGTTTACCAGGAGTCCCTTATACAGCAAGCTCCTGGTTAGCCCAGACGCGAAAACCACCGCGCTGCTGGTATATTTTCACCGGGATGAAAAATATTTTTCGTTACTGGAAAAAAGAAACGATCTTCGTGCAAAGCGAAAAAATGAAGGATTGACCGACGCCGAGCAGCAGAAATTGAACCGGACCATCAGGGACTTCAAGGAATATCTGGCGCAGGTATTAGATTATCAGAATGAGGATATTGAAAACGTCCGCCGGATCATGGACCGGCAGAGGGGGAGAGCGGAAATGTTTCTCGGTGGGGTCCCCATGATCACCTCCGATATGATTTACAACATTGAAAACGATATTTCGGTTTTTGGGGCAGGCGTTTTGGTTTTTATGGTCATCATTCTGTATCTTTTCTTCAGGGAAAAACGATGGGTGCTGCTGCCGGTGGTGTGTTGTTTCGTGTCCGTCTTAGTCATGGTGGGTTATCTCGGTTTGACCGACTGGAGGGTAACGGTTATTTCCTCGAACTTTATTTCAATACTGCTGATTGTCACCATGTCCCTGGTCATACATTTAATCGTGCGGTACGGAGAGTTGTATACCAAAAACCCGGAAGCGGACCAGAGAACGCTGGTTCGCGAAACGGTGCGTCATATGACCCTGCCATGTTTTTATACTGCTATCACTACCATAGTGGCTTTCAGTTCTCTTGTGGTCAGTGAAATACGGCCGGTAATAGATTTTGGATGGATAATGACTATCGGGATTTCGTTTGCCTTTATCTTCTCCTTCGTAATGTTTCCCGCCTTGCTGGTTTTGATGAAACCCAAAAGGTCTGTATCAAGCAATGACGCTACGAAATCTTTGACCTCGGCCATCTCGCTTTTTACCCTGAATCATAGAAATAAAATTCTGATTGTATCGTTGATGGTGGCTCTTTTTTGCGCGGTGGGGGTGTCTAATCTTCAAGTTGAGAACCGTTTCATAGATTATTTTAAAACTGATACGGAAATCTACCGGGGGATGAGTGTGATCGATAAACAACTGGGAGGAACCACTCCCCTGGAAATAATTATCGATGCCGATCAGGATTTTATGGAAGCGGTAAAAAAAATAGGATCAGGAGAAGATATTGAAGATCCTTTCGGAGAGGATCCTTTCAATGAAAATGATGAGACCGAAGAGGATAATTACTGGTTTCACGGAGATACCCTGGATCTGGTCGAAAAAATTCATGATTATCTTGAAAAATTGCCAGAGATAGGAAAGGTGCTGTCCATCGCCACCACTGTTAAAGTCATTAAAATTTTAAATGACGGCAAAATGCCCGATGATTATGATCTGGCTTTGATCAGAAAAATGCTGCCCAAAGATATGAAAGATACTTTCGTTCATCCGTATTTATCTGGGGACGCCAATCAGGTTCGTATCACCATGCGTATTGAAGAAACAGACCCCAACCTGAACCGCGGGGATTTAATAAAAAAAATAAATAAGCACCTGACTAATGAGTTTGAAATCGGGGAGGAAAGAGTCAACTTTACAGGAATGGCGGTTCTTTATAACAATATGCTGCAAAGTCTTTTCCGGTCGCAGATATTGACTCTCGGAATGGTGGTTCTGGCTATCCTTGCAATGCTCATAGTTTTATTCAGGCAGATCTACCTTTCTTTTTTGGCGATCATACCCAATGTCCTTTCCGCGGGAATCGTGCTCGCCATCATGGGGTGGCTTCATATATCCCTGGACATGATGACGATAACTATTGCCGCCATCACGATCGGAATCGCTGTGGACTATACGATTCACTACATATACCGGTTCAAAGAAGAGTTTGCACAGAATCGGGATTACAGGGCAGGGGTCAACCGGTGCCATGGAACCATTGGCAGGGCCATCTATTACACCTCCATAACCGTCACCCTGGGGTTTTCCATTCTGACCCTGTCAAATTTTATCCCGACTATTTATTTTGGCTTGTTCACAGGTCTGGCCATGGTAGTGGCTCTGGTCAATAATCTAACCTTGCTGCCTGCCTTGATCCTCTTTTGCAAACCCCTTGGTCCCGAATTTCAGAAATAAATCGTAATCCCAAACCAGGTTCCCTCCCATTCCCGGTTTCTGTTTTTCGCCCAAACCATTCCAACAAAAATTGTGGGAGGCGATTTTTATGATTGTATTCCATTCAACATTGAACAGATTGGAATCGTTATAGGCAATGTATCCGGCAAGGGCGTGTCCGCCGCTCTTTATATGGCCCGTCTGATAAGGATTTCCGGTTTGCCGGCCAGATGAACCCTAATCCGGAAAATGTAATGCAGATTGCGAACTCGGTTTTAGCCGAAAGGTCCCGGGGGGGTATGTTTGCGACCACCATTTGTGCCCCGCTTGATATGGGTAATGGTCTTATCCAGGTTGCCAATGCTGGGCATCACTCTATCCTGATCAGGAATATGGATCATTCCATTGTTAAGAAAGGAAAATCAGGGGGGACTCCTTTGGGTATCAGACAGCAGGAAGACTATCCCAGCGAGAAAATTAAACTGGATAAAAGCAATCTTTTATTGTTCTACACCGATGGGGCGCTGGAACCTAAGAATGATGAGGGGGAAGAGTTCGGGATGGGGCGATTGAAGGATCAGATAATAAGTCACCCGGAGTCCCCGGAATAGCCCATTTTAAATATTCAGAAGGCTGTTTCAAAACATACCATTTTCCCTCAACCTCATGATGATTTGACTCTTTCAAGTTTTAAGGTTTTATGATGCCCGGCCCATTGGTGGAATTGATTTTCGGGCAGAAAAAAAGGGAATAAACCGACGAGGTGGTTTATTCCCTTTCCCCCTAATGGTCCTTGACGCTACTTGACCCAACTGCTGCGGATGTATTTGATCACGTCCCAGATTTGCTCGTCCTTGAGCGTTTTTCCATGAGCCACCATTCCCGTTCCCGGCGAACCATTCCTAATGATCCAGAACATTTGCCCAGCGGAAACGCTTTTCATGGTTTCCAAGCAAGTGAAATTTCTGGGGTTGGGTTTCAGGGCTTTCCCCAGTTTACCCGCGCCGTCTCCATTGTCTCCATGGCACATTTTGCAGGCCATGGGTTTAGCCGTCCGGGTGTATACTTTCTTCCCGTTTTCCAGGTGGGCCGTGGCCGTTTTATCCACTGCGGCGAGATTGGCGGGAGCCGCCTTGGTCTTACGCGGTTGGGGACAGAGAGGATTTGCCCAGACCGAAGCGGCAACCGCCAAACTCAGTACACAAACACCAAATCCCAATATAATCTTTTTCATTTTGATATCCTCCTGAGGAAAATCTAAATATTTCAGACCCCGTAAGTGTTTTCGTTGGAAATTCATTGTCGCTCCAACGTGAAATTCGTTTGTGAATCGGCTCCTCCGGCAACTGTTATCTCTTGGCTTATTTCACCGATATAGGGATGCCAGGCGGTGACCTTATATTTGCCTGCCGGAATGTTCCCGATGGCATAGAAACCGTCTGTAGTGCTTATCGTGTAGTAAGGATTCCAGACGACACGGGCGTCTGCTTCCATGAAGTTATGCTGATCGCATTGAAGAAAAAAATGCTTGTCCTTTTTCCGTTTCAACCGCTTGAAAGATTTCGTAACGTCCGTCGTATCCCCCTTGTTTGGAAGAGGTTTGTTGAACAGCGTTTTGCGGTTGGCACCGACGACCGAATAACCATGCGGGTTGTGCAGGATATCTGGATCCTGATTGGTGATTTTCATGATTCCTTCCTTCATGCCCTTTGGAGGTTTTCTGACCACCATTATTTTCGGAAAGATGTCGCAGGTGCGGAAATCAAAATTGGCAGTTTCTTCCGACCAGGCTTTGCCTTGGCCGATGTTCTCGATAAAAATCACTGTGTCTTTCAATTTGCCATCATTCACGACCACTTTTTTCCGGGGGCGGATACCGCCTTCAACAGTATCAGGGTGCGTGGCACAGAACTCCGCGTTTTTTCCCTTGTTCAAGTCCTCCATGATCGGGTCTGGAACATTTCCCATAAATAAAATAGCCCCGCTTATGGATCCTCCGTTGGAGACCTCGATTTCCTTATATATTTCCGGCTTTTTTGCATAGCTCATACTGGATCCGATGATCAATGCCGTAATGGCGATCAAAACCGCGAATGATTTTTTCATGGCCTGTCTCCTTTTATTAATTAATTTCCCAACCTCTTTCGCCTCCCCAACCTACGGGCTGTTTCTCATTTCTCCCGGGAGGGGGGAAGCGGACCGGGAGTAGGAGGCAAACTCCCGGTCCCAATGGCGGTAGACGGGGCAGACTAATCGGTTCACCGCCATTTTTGACCCTTCCTCAAACACAACTTTTTTTATCCTTTTTGAACATAGGTGAATCCTTAAAATTCTGTTTCCACCATTTACCAAAGCAAACCCTGTGCCTGAACGGGAAAATCTGAAATACAGAAAAATAACTCATGATTTTTCAGGAAGTTTCGGGTGGGTGGTCTATCAGGGGCGCAATCAGGTGAGAGGTGAGAATCCCATTTTTGGGAAAGGGCGTCCCATTTCAGGGTCGATGGAATTCGTGTTTGGGATTGAACCAAGGCCAGGAGGGATGAATGCTCAGGTCAACTGATATTTCTTGAGCATCCGGTAAAAAGTGCTCCGGCTGATTTCCAGGGCTTTCGCGGCCTGGGGAATGTTTCCCTGCGTGGTCGCCAATGCGTTCTGCAGGGTCATTTTTACAGACTCGTGAAAAGGAAGAACTGCGGGCGTGGAATCGGCCCGGCTGGATTTATCGTTTAAGTCGTTGGTGGAACCCTCAGGATCACTGGACGTGACCTTTTCGAGGCCTTCTTCCAGCAGGATTTCCTCGGGCAGGCAATCGATATCTATGGTGTCGTAAGACGTGATGATCATGGACTGGTAAATGACATTTTCCAATTGCCGGATGTTGCCCGGCCATTGGAAATTAATCAGCGCCTCCATGGCTTCCGTATTGATCGAATTCACATCCTTGTTGAGATCGTCTTTATATTTCTGCAGGAAATGAGCGCATAAAAGGGGGATATCCTCCTTTCGTTCGCGCAGAGGGGGGATCAGGATAGGGAAAACCGCCAGACGGAAGTAAAGATCCTCGCGAAACTTTTCCTGTTTGATTAGGGCCTTGAGGTCTTTATTGGTGGCGGCGATGATTCGCGTGTTCACCTGGACTTTATGGTGATCCCCTACTTTCTCGATAGTTCTCTCCTGCAAAAAACGGAGAAACCTTGCTTGGGTGGGAAGGCTCATTTCCGCCACTTCATCTAAAAACAGGGAGCCGCCTTCCGCCAGTTCGAGTTTTCCTTTCCTTGTTTCGAAGGCGCCTGTGAAAGCCCCTTTCTTATGTCCGAATAATTCGCTTTCCTGAAGAGTTTCAGGAATGGCCCCGCAGTTGATGTCGATGAAGGGTCCTTCGGAAAACGAACTGTTTTCATGGAGGGCGCGCGCCACAAGCTCTTTACCCGTTCCGCTCTCCCCCAGAATGAGAACCCCCGCCTTGGTCGCCTCCACCTTGCCAACCCGTTCCAGCACATGAACGATCGCCTTGCTGTTTCCGATGATCCCGTTGGAGCGGGAGAGTTTTCTCACTTCATCCTGAAGCTGATGGATACGGCCGACCAAGGTTTGTTGGCCCATCGCCTTTTCAAGAGTCGTGAACAATCTTGCCTCATCGAATGGTTTTACGATGTAGTCATAAGCCCCCAGTTTGATAAGGTGGACGGCTGTATCGACGTTATTGACGCTGGTTAACATGATCACCGGCAGGTCCTGGTTCCAGCTTTTAATTTTTTTGAGAGTCTCCTCCCCACCCATCCCCGGCATCACCATATCCATGAATATAACGGAGGGGCTTTCGTCTATTTTTTCGAGGCATTGTTCCCCGCTTTCCAGGGCAAGGATGGCATACCCCTTATCCTCAAGAAGGGCGGTCAGAAGGCCGCGAATGTGCGGGTCGTCGTCGACTACGAATAATAAATCTTTCGCCATGCGCTCAGGTGGATGATAGAATTTAGTGGCACAACCTCGGGAACCAGTTGCTGATTTTAACGTATTCCTGGAAAAATTTCAGGACTATTCCCAATGCATTGCGGGTGGCTGAAAAAATGATGCAGGTCGGGTTTAGGGCTGACCGTGATCTGGGTTTTGAAAAAAAATCCATAATCTTACCAACTAGATCAGGATTGGTTTTGAGATTAAAAAATCTGGCAATCCAAACCAAGATAGTATTGTTAGTGGGAATTATTCTGGCCGGTATTGTGTATAAACACGTCTGGAGCCGCCAGTATACTGATTGGGGAAAGGTTCATGAGCAGGAGGTTATTGAAGACAATCTTCTTTTACAACGGGACCTGCAAGCCATCGTACGGGATCTGGAGGGAATAGTTTCACTGTTTAATTCATCAGATTTCGTGTCCCGGAATGGTTTCAAAGCCTATGTCCGGCCAATTCTGGAAAAACAAAAATTTGTGAAAGCCTTCAAATGGGTTCCGCTAATTTCAGATAAGAACCGCGAATCGTATGAAAAAAAAATGCGCCAGGAAGGTTTTCCCGGTTTCCAGATCGTTCAACATTATTCGAAATCAGGCGAAATCATCCCCGCTTTAAAAAATAAAATTTATTATCCGGTCCATTATGTTGAACCGGGTGTTTCTAATGAAGAGGTGTTGGGATTTGATATCGGTTCAGATCCGGAGCTGTTAAAAATTCTCAACGAGTCAAAGGAAACGGGAGAGCCGACCGCCATGGAAAGAATTGATCTTGTTTCTAATTCACGGAAAAATTCTTATCTATACATTGTGGTTCCCTATTATAAAGGAGGGAAGTTTCCTGCTGATCTCCATGACAGAGCGGAAAAACTCAAAGGGTTTGCCTTGGGAAAATACGGGATAAAGGAAATGATCAAGGAAATGGTTAAAGACTATTTACCAAAAGGGTTAAATCTTTTGGTTTATGTCGATGAAGAAAAAAATGAAAATAGATTA
>JAYZAN010000132.1:0-8554 GCA_036339675.1 Nitrospinota bacterium | reverse complement strand
AGACGGACTGAACTGCTTAGAAAACCATGTAGATATTTTTACCCGGCTCCAGACAGAAACCGTCTTGACCCCGCATCCGAAAGAAATGTCGCGGCTTTCCGGCAAACCGACTTCTGAAATACAACAAAACCGAATTGACTTCGCATCCGAGTTTGCCAGGGCCAAGAACACCTGCCTGGTATTAAAAGGAGCCCGGACCCTAATCGCTTTGCCCGACGGGACCGTATATATCAATCCAACCGGAAATCCCGGAATGGCCACAGGGGGTTCCGGCGATGTCTTGACAGGGATCATCACAGGATGCATCGCCCAAGGCCTGACCGTTTCCCAGGCCGCCATTGCGGGGACCTATATTCATGGAGTGGTGGGCGATACGGTCGCTGAGGAAACCAGTGAAACCAGCCTGATTGCCGGAGACCTTTTAAATTCCCTCCCGGAAAGTTTAAAAAGAATTCTCTCCTGAACGATGCAAATCACCACTCAAAGTCGGGAAGAAACGCAACTTTTTGGAAAAAAGTTTGGACGGATGCTGAAACATGGGGATATTGTCCTTTTATTCGGCGAACTCGGCTCCGGGAAAACCACCCTCACTCAAGGTATTTTACTGGGACTGGGTTTAAACAAGGATGAGTATGTAAGAAGCCCCACTTTTACATTGATCAATGAATACGAAGGAAGCCTTCCTATTTATCATATCGACCTGTACCGCCTGGAGACTTTTGGAGAAGTGGAATCGCTTGGCCTGGATGAAATTTTTTATGGGCCGGGTGTGGCCATCATCGAGTGGGCGGAACGACTCTACCCTTCCGGGAAAACAAATTCCCCTATCGGCTTCGGCATCCGGGAGAGGATTGAAATTCAAATCACTTTTCGGGGAGAAAATCATCGCCAGTTTGAAATTCAATCTCCCCATACCCCCGGCCGCGAGTTCCCACATTTCCCTTTACAATAAAAGGGCCTTGTGGCATCATTCCTAAGTTGGTATGGCATTTGCATCAATTTATAACAATAAAAGAATCAACTAGTAATGGTCAACCATATCCGCAAATTGCTGTTGATATTGGTCATCGGGCTCCTAGGCCTCACCGCCCATAACCTGTCCGGTAAGTTTAAAAAAATGGGGGGAAAAGTCCAGATCAATCCTCTGGATAAAGAAGTGGATGTCGAAATAGAAAATTTCAAGCTGATCCACGAGGTATCGGGTACGGAAGAATGGGAATTGAAGGCTGAACTGGCTCAAATCAATAATGAAAATAATACAACCCGGCTTAAGAAGGTCGAATTCAATTTCAATAAGGACCGGGACAGAGATTTCAAGGTGTGGGCGGATAGGGGGACTTATCAAAGCATTACAAAGGATATCCATCTGGAAGGCAACGTTAAAATGCTCGGCTCTCCACGCCTGATAGGTAAACGTCTGAATACCGGCAGTTCCAAAGAAGAAACAGGTTCAAAGGGAAAATCTTGATGAAAAAGTTATCCGCTCTTTTAAAAATTTTTCTACTCGGCATGCTGGTATTGTCGGGGAACCCGGATGTCTTTTCACAAACCGTAGCAAAATCCAAAAAGGCAAAAAATCCAGATAAGGAAAAACCCGTAGAGATCACTTCCGAGCGTATGAGGTCCGAAGACGGGGGCAAAAAAGTTATTTTCTCGGGGAATGTGATCAGCTATTGGGACGATTTAAAAATAACCTCCGACATACTGGAAATATATAACTCCGAAGATAAGAAAGAAACCGATGAGATCGTGGCCATCGGCAACGTTTTTATCACCCGCGGCGAAAAGAGAGCCAAGGGGGACCGGGCGATTTATCTCGACAAGTTGCAAAAAATCATATTGACCGGAAGTCCAAAAGCAACCGCCTGGGAGGGACAGGATATTATAGAGGGCCGGGAAATGATATTTTTACTGGAAAAAGACCGATTTATAGTCAATGAGCGAGTCCGGATGAAACTATTTCCCAAAGAGGATGAGGACAAAAAGAAACCGGTTTCGGAAAAAAAATTCGACTCCATACCGGGAAGTTAAACTTATCTGGTAAAAAATGGCCGTAGAAGGTTTACATGCAACGAACTTGGTTAAGTCATACAGAAAACGCCAGGTCGTCAAAAACGTAAGCATCGAGGTAAACCGGGGAGAAATTGTGGGCCTTCTGGGCCCCAATGGCGCCGGGAAAACAACCACGTTTTACATGGTGGTAGGGTTGACCCGTCCCGACAGCGGAAAAGTCATGCTTGATAATGATGATGTCACGCAGTTTCCCATGCATATGCGTGCCCGCAGGGGGATCAGCTATCTTCCCCAGGAACCGTCCGTGTTTAGAAAACTGACTGTCGAGGAGAACATCGTAGCGGTTCTGGAGTCATTGGATCTTCCAAGTTTTGAGAGGAAAAAACGCGCACGGGCCCTGTTGAGAGAACTCAATATTCTGCATATTAAAAACGCACGGGCCTATGCCTTATCGGGAGGGGAGCGCCGTCGGGTGGAGATCAGCCGAGCATTAGCCACATCCCCCGTGTTTATTTTACTGGATGAACCCTTCGCGGGGATCGACCCTATTGCCGTCTCGGATATTCAATCGATCATCGCCCATTTGAAGAATAAGGGGATCGGAGTCCTGATAACCGATCACAATGTAAGGGAGACCTTAAGCATTACAGACCGTGCCTATATTATCAGCGAAGGAGAAATCATTTCATCAGGTTTGCCTTCGAAGGTGGCGCAGGATAAAAAGGTCAAGCAAATTTACCTGGGAGATCAGTTTACCTTCTAATGAAAGCAAGTTGAGCCCATGGCAATGGAAACGAAATTAACTCTCAACTTGAAGATGAGCCAGAAGCTGGTGATGACCCCCATGCTTCAACAGGCCATCAAGCTGTTGCCTCTCGCCCGGATGGAGCTTGCCCAACTTGTCCAGCAGGAAATAACGGATAACCCTGTCCTTGAAGAACTCCTTGAAGAATTTTCTGAAGAGGAAGACCAGGAGGAAAAAAAATCCGATGACATGGACGTCGGCCTGACAAAGGATGAACCCAACGGGACCGAAACGGAGTCGTCGACCGATCAGGAAATAGACTGGGATAACTATATTCAGGATAATATCGACCAAGGAATGAGCGTTGAAAGCTATACAGAACGTCCTCCCATCGAAGCAACCCACAAAAAGGAACCCACACTCGTCGACCATCTTCACTGGCAGTTGAACCTTTCGGTCGACACGGATGAGGATAAATTTATCGGTTCCTGCATTATCGGCAACATTCAGAACGACGGATACCTGTACACAGAAATCTCTGAAATTGCCGAAATCACCCAGACCACCGAGGACGAAATAGCACGAATCCTCCAAATAATTCATGAATTTGAGCCCAATGGCGTCGGCGCCCGGTCGCTTCAGGAATGTTTGCTGATCCAGACAAAATCTTCCCCAGACTCCACACCCCTAATGATCACCCTCATCGAAAACCATCTCGAACGGATAGAAGACCGGAGTCTTCCTAAATTGGCTTCAGAACTCAAGGTTTCCCTGGATTCGGTGGTGGAGGCGGTGCAGCGCATCAGGGAGTTCACTCCGAAACCGGGGTTGTCGTTCAGCTCAGAGCGGGTGGACTATGTTATCCCGGACATAATTGTGATAAAAACCGATGAGGGTTACGACGTGGTTTTGAATGACGACGATATTCCCCGTCTGCGTATCAACCCTTATTATCAAAACCTGCTAAAAAGCACCACCGAGGGACAGACCAAAGAGTATCTGGAGAATAAATATCGGTCGGCGATGTGGCTAATCAAAAGTATCGATCAAAGACGCCAGACCATCTATAAAGTTGGCAAAAGCATCATAAAATTACAGAAAGACTTCCTCGATTCCGGACTTTCTCATCTCAAACCCATGGTTCTAAAGGACGTTGCCAAAGATATCGAAATGCACGAATCCACTGTAAGCCGTATTACAACGAATAAATACATCGATACCCCACAAGGCATTTTTGAGCTGAAATTCTTTTTCCATAGCGGAATCAAATCCTACATGGGCAGCGATATGTCCTCGATTCGGGTCAAGAATATGATCAAGGATATCGTCGCCAATGAAGATCCACAAAAGCCCCTGACCGATGACGAGATGGTGCAGGCACTGATGAGGAAAAACGCAAAAATCGCGCGTCGGACAATTACCAAATACAGGAAAGAACTGAACATCCCTCCTGCAAGCAAAAGAAAGAAATTATTTTGATCCATCTTACTTCTTCCCTTGAAATCACTTTGCCATCTAAGCTAACCTGATGCCCTCAATGCAGGCTCCGGGAAATATCTGTTGTTATTTAGGAGAAGCTTTATGAAATTGACTGTAACAGGAAGGCATATCGATATCACAAACTCGATCCGCGATCACTTGGACCGCAAATTGGAAAAAACCTTTGGAAGTCTTAACGATCAGTTAGATGTTCACATTGCTCTATCAGTGGAAAAGCACAGACAATTTGCTGAGGTCACAGTCAAAGACAAGGGATTCTCCGTTCATAGCGAAGAGGAAACGAAAGACCTTTATACCGCCATCGATAATGCCTTGGTAAAAATGAACAAGCAACTGAAAAAACACAAAGAGCGCGCCAAGGATATAAAGATAAAAAAAAGCTCACAGGAAAAAAAGAGGCTGTCTGGCTAAATATCACCGGGCTTTTATCCCACCGTTTCCAGATTATGAAAATAGCAGATATCCTTAAAAAGGATTTCATCATTGTAGATTTGCAAAGCACCGATAAAGAGGGTGTTTTGCTGGAGATGACACGATTCCTTGAACAAAAGGGAAAAATCAAGGACCAAGTTACCCTGAAATCGGCCTTGATGGAACGCGAGCGGCTGGGGAGCACAGGAATCGGGGAAAATGTAGCTATCCCTCACGCAAAATCTGATGAGGTCGAGCAGATCACAACCGTTTTTGGAAGATCGATAGGGGGTATCAGTTACGATGCATTGGATCAGAAACCCGTACATTTTGTTTGTCTAGTAATAGCCCACACAGCTTCAACCGGCCATCACTTAAAGGCCCTCGCTCGGATTTCCAGGTTACTTAAAAACCAAACGCTTCGCGATGATATCCTTAGAGCCCAAGACGCGGACAGAATCTTTGCCGTCCTGGCGGATGAGGATTCCAAGTTTATTTAAAAAAACAGTTGCATTATTGCAATTAGAAAGATTTAATCCCAAACTTGGCCCAGCAATATATACCCGGAAAGGACTTAAATGTTTAGGGGTATCCCCGTCTCTAACGGAGTGGCAATTGGAAAATCCTACCTTCTGGATCGATCCAAGTTCTGCCTATTAAAGAGCACTCTGGAGCAATCAGATATAGAGAATGAAATCCAGCGGTTCCGGGAGGCTATCGAAAATACCAAAATTCAGATGCAGGAAATCAAGAAACGTGCTCGCCGAGTGGCGGATAAATATGCGGTGATCCTGGACACCTATACCCTGCTGCTGGAGGACGATATTTTGGTCAGCGATACCATTGAGAATATTAAGTCGGAAAAAATGAATGCCGAATGGGCATTGACCAAAACCCTGGAAAAGTTCACCAAACTATTCAACAACATCAACGATGACTACCTAAAAGGAAAACAGGATGACCTGGAGCTGGTCGTTCATGGAATCATTCGGAATCTGATCGGTCACACACAGGATTCCCTTTCGGATATCAATGAGCCGGTGGTTCTGGTGGCTCATACGCTGAGTCCTTCCGATACCCTTTTGATGCCAAGAAACTACATTCTCGGCCTTGCCACTGAGGCGGGCGGCAAAACCTCCCATGTAGGAATTTTTGCCTCGACCCTGGGCATCCCTGCCGTAGTAGGAATCAAGGGCCTGTTCTCAAGAGTCAATTCAGGAGATCCGATTATCGTCGACGGCATCGATGGAAACGTAATCGTCAAACCGGATGAAAAGAATTTAGAGCAATATGAAAAGAAAAAGGAAAATTACCGCCGCTATGAGGAGAAGCTTTTAGAAAACATCGATCAAATTGCCGAAACCCGGGATGGATATCGCGTCCAGCTCATGGCAAACATTGAATCCGCGCACGAAATAAAATCCCTGCGTAATTTCGGCGCCGAAGGCGTTGGCTTATACAGAACGGAATTCCTGTATCTGGCTACCAGAAAAATTCCAAGCGAGAACGAATTATACGAAAACTTCAAAAAAGTCGCTCAGAATCTAGACCCCTACCCAGTGATCATACGGACCCTTGATATAGGCATGGACAAGCATCTTCATAACATGAAGCAAGATGAGGAGGATAATCCCGCGCTTGGTTTGCGGGGAATACGCCTTTCCCTTGAATACCCCGAGTTGTTCATCAGCCAGTTGAAAGGAATATTGCGCGCAAGCCTGTACGGGGAAATCAAAATCCTTTATCCGATGGTATCCTCGGCGGAGGAGGTCATCCTCGCAAAGCAGTTTTTAGACAGCGCCAAAAATGATTTGCGGAACGAGCAATTCCCCTACAACGATGACATCCAGGTCGGCGCAATGATCGAAACCCCAGCCGCGGCCCTTTGTGTAGAACATATTCTGAAGGAAGTCGATTTCATCAGCATTGGAACCAACGATCTCATCCAGTATGTCCTTGCGGTGGACCGGGTCAATGAAAATGTGGCTCATTTGTATCAGCCTTTTCATCCCTCGATTCTAAAAATTCTAAAAGATGTATTCAAAGCCGCAGAAAAATCCGAAAAGCCGGTTGCGATTTGCGGTGAATTAGGGGGAGACCCCCTGGCTACCATGCTCCTTCTCGGATTGGGCAAGTTGGAGGAACTCAGCATGGAGCCTCATTCCATACCGAAAGTTAAAAAAATAATACGAACCATAAGCCTTAAGGAATCCCGGCAGATGGCGGATCATGCCCTCCAACTTTCGTCGACAGAACAGATTTTACAATTTATAACCAAAGAGATGAGAACCCGGTTCCCATCCGATTTTGACAGGGATCTCAGTTTTGAGGAAAAATATAAACCCGCCGAAGAAAACGCGGATTGACAACCAGGTATTCATCGGTAACACTCACAGCCTAAGAAAAAACCATCGCCATTTAAAAGGAGCACTATGAGTCTGCGTAATTTCTTATTCACATCCGAATCCGTATCCGAAGGGCATCCCGATAAAGTAGCCGACCAGATATCCGATGCGATTTTAGATGCCATACTGGAGAAAGACTCCAAGGCCCGCGTTGCCTGCGAAACGATGGTGACGACCGGTTTCTCAGTGGTCGCCGGTGAAATTTCCACGACCTGCTATATTGAAATTCCAAAAATAGTCAGAAATGCGATCAAAAACATCGGCTACTCTCATTCACAGATGGGATTCGACTTTGAAACCTGCGGTGTCCTAGTGGCCTTCGACCAGCAGTCGCAGGACATCGCCTTGGGCGTCGACGATGACAAGCGCGAACAGGGGGCCGGCGACCAGGGCATGATGTTCGGCTACGCCTCTAATGAGACCAACGAATTGATGCCCATGCCCATCATGTGTGCCCATAAACTGGTCCGGAAAATGGCGGAACTGAGAAAAAAAGGGGTCCTGCCCTTTCTCCGGCCCGACAGCAAATCCCAGGTTTCGGTCCGATATAAAGACAATAAACCCGAATGCATCGAAACGGTGGTCATCTCCACACAACATGAGCCTTCCGTTACCAATAAACAATTACGGGCAGAAATCACCGAACAGGTGATCAACTCAATCATCCCCGAAAAATTTCGCCATAAAAAAATGAAAGTCCATATCAACCCGACCGGGCGCTTTGTCAAAGGGGGCCCTCACGGTGACTGCGGGTTGACCGGGCGTAAAATCATTGTAGACACCTATGGGGGGTTTTCCAGGCATGGCGGCGGAGCCTTTTCCGGGAAAGATCCATCCAAGGTGGACCGATCCGCGGCTTATATGGCCCGGTACATAGCCAAAAACCTTGTAGCCGCTAAAATCGCCAATCGCTGCGAAGTTCAGCTAGCATACGCCATCGGAGTGGCGGAACCCGTATCCGTATTGGTGGATACATTTGGAACTTCCAAAGTCAACCCTGATATTCTGGAGGACCTTGTCCGCTCCCATTTCAAACTGAAACCGGCAGGCATAGTCAAAAGCCTTGACCTGTTAAAACCCAGATATTCGCCCACCGCGGCGTATGGACATTTTGGCAGAAATGAAAAAAGTTTTACCTGGGAAAAAACCGATAAGGCTAAAGCCCTTAAAAAAGATGCAGGGCTCTAGAAAGGGGAAAGATAACCCGGGGGATCTCAGTTTACAAGAAGACAGGGAAAGTGAATCATTGCAATTCGAACCGATCCTAATGGGCCACGAAAATCTGTTTGATTTTAGTTTCCAGGGGATCGGCTTTTACAGATTTAACCATGTAGTGGTTAATTCTGGCTTGAACCGTTTCCAATACTTTTTCCCTTTCGAATTCTGAAATGATCATCATAAAGGGAATATTTTTGTATTTATTATCTTTCTGCAGTTCCTTAAAAAACTCTAATCCACTTATATTGGACATATTCCAATC
>JAYZAN010000131.1:0-8237 GCA_036339675.1 Nitrospinota bacterium | reverse complement strand
AGGAAATTCTTCGACGATTTTAAGCATATCGGGAAGGATTCGTTTGAAAGCTTCCACGAGTTTGGGTTCGAAATCGATCCTGCTTTTCTGTTCAATAATCTCCATAGACTTCTCCGCCTAGAAGGCTTTCTTGTAAGGGTGTTCGCTGGTCAAAGCGTCAAAGACGTCACAAATCGCCCTATTTAAAGCCTCCTCCCATTCCATTATTATAGTTGGGACAACTTTTTTTTAAATGGGAAATGTGGGTAAAAGCTATTAAAATTAATTAGTTGGATATTTTTTTAAAAACCCCCAGGAAAAATTTCGCAGTTTGTATTCCTGCTTCCACAAATTTGTTTTTGAAAAATTCCCGGCGGTTAAAAAGTTTCCGATGGGTTTCCTTGAGGAGCTTGGGGATGTCCAGTTTCTCCGGACACCTGGGCAGGCAGTCGCCACATTCAGTGCAGTTGGAGGCAAAGGTTCCCGGGAACCAGTGGCCTTTTCCTTCCAGCATATTGTAGCGGTATCTCCCATACTCGACCATATCATAACTGACCAGCAGATTATGGAATCTGAGGACCTCGGGAATATTGATATCCTCTGGGCAGGGGAGACACTCGTTACAAAGGGTGCACTGATCGCTCATATTCTGGAGGGGGGCATCCATCTTTCTCTTTATTTCAGAGAATTTTTTCGGAGGGGATTTTTTATTCTCCAATATGGCCAGGTTTTGCTCAAAGTGTTCCGATTGGTGTATGCCCATACTAAGGGTTGTGATTTGCAGATGGCTGAGGCAGAAACGGCCGTTGAACTGGATGGCGGACAGGGGGTGGCAGAGTTTCTTTACTTTTTGCGAAGGGTTCCAGAGCATGCCCCCTTTCTCGTTGGGAGAAATTATGAAAACCCCGATATCTTTTTCTCCCGCCCGCTGAATCACCGGAAAATTTCTCTGGAAAAAATAATAATAATGAAGGTTGACGAAACTGAATAAATCGGTATCTATAGCTTTCAAAATAATATTCAGCGGACCATGGGTGGAAAATCCTATATGGCGGATGAGCCCTTCCTCTCTAAGTCTGTGCAGGGTTTCAACGGCGCCCCCTTTTTGAACAGCCGCTTTCAGCCGTTCCTCATTATTGATCCCATGCCAGCCGTAAAAGTCGATGTAATCCAGTTGCAGTGCTTTCAGTTGATTCTCGACAAGCTTCCTGGTTTCCTCACCTGTCATGGGAGCCCCTTTTGTCATCATTTTGTAGCTTTGGCGGGGGACAAGCAGTTCTTTTAGGGCAACTCCATATAAATGCTCACTCTTCATGTACCCGTACGCGGTTTCAATATGGTTGATTCCCAGGACGAGAGCTTTCCGGGTGGTATCAATGCAGTTTTGAATCGAATCTTTGGGCAGGTGATGGCGTGGCGGGTTCCACCCATGTTTAAAACGCATTCCGCCAAGAGTGATGACGGAGATTTTTTCATTGGTTTTTCCAAACCGCCTGTATTCCATAGATAAATATGTTGGGAACGATGAATTTTCGGTTGCCGGTTTTGTGGGTAGGATGATTGAAAGGAAAGATCGATTCGATACATTTTCTTTAACATGGTATCCTGTAATTCAATATAATAAGAGGGTAAAGTATGGTTCCGCCTTCCCTGAAAGGTGAATATGCCTGAATTCAGATTCATTCACTGCTCCGACCTACATATTGACAGTCCGTTTAGAGGTCTTTCCGTGGCCCAACCGGCCCTAGCGGAAAGACTGCGCCAATCAACTTACCAGGCTTTCCAGAATATTGTTCAATTGGCCATCCGTGAACGCGTGGACGCGGTTCTTGTATCGGGAGATATCTATGACAGCTGTGATAAGAGTCTTCAAGCCCAACTTAAATTCAGAAGGGCGCTTAAACAGTTGTCGGATGCGGATATTCCATCCTTTGTCATACATGGTAACCACGATCCGCTGGACAGTTGGTCGGCGTCTCTGGACTATCCCGAAGGGGTGACTGTTTTTTCCGGGGAAAAAGTGGAATTCTATCCCCTTATCCGGAACGATAAGGTGTTGGCGCACATATATGGAATCAGTTATCCAAAGCGCGAGGTGACGGAAAATTTGTCCCTAAAATTTAAGCGACAAAATAAGGAAACATTCGCCGTGGGCATGCTGCACGCTAATGTGGGAGGAAACCCCGGGCACGACAACTATGCTCCCTGCTCGGTGGACGATCTCGTTTCCGGAAAGATGGATTATTGGGCCTTGGGTCACATCCATGCCCGGGAGGTGCTACGAAACAGTGATCCGGCCATCGTGTATCCGGGAAATACCCAAGCCAGAAAAATGAAAGAAGCCGGTGAAAAGGGCTGCTATCTAGTCACCCTGCGGCTGGAACAGGCTCCGGAAATCCAGTTCATACCTACCGACGAAGTCCGTTTTTACTCCGAGGATCTGGATCTTTCTTTATGCTCGACTCTGGAAGAGGTGATTCGGTCCGTTCGTTCTAGGTGCGAAGGATTATCCCGGCAGGCCAGCGGAAAAGATGTACTGATCCGCTTATTGTTGAAAGGCAAGACTTCCGTGCATCAGGAGCTTCAAAGGCCGAGAAGCCTGGAAGAACTGGGAGAGGAGGTCCAGCATTTTTTTGAAGACCATGACCAGCGATTATGGATCGACCTGGATCTGAATACGGAAGGTTCTTACGACATCGATTCTCTTAGGCAGGGCAATGACTTCATCTCCGATGTCATTTCTTTCTATGACGAAGCCGAGAGCGGCTCGGATGCCGGTTCGAACCGGAAATGGTTGAAAGATGTATTTGAAAACTGGCAGGGACAGAAATATCTTCAGGATCTCAACGATGAGGAAGTGAGAAAAATTTTAAACCAGGCGCGTACCTTGACCCTGGACCACCTGGTACATTTTAACGAGTAGATATTTTTATAAAGGGCGAATCAAGGAAATTCATATCGACGGTTTGGAATTTTTACCGATAAAAAATGCAGGTTAACGAATAAAGATTGTCACAACATGCGGATCAAGGAAATTCATATCGACCGGTTTGGAATCTTTTCCGATAAAAAAATCACGGGGCTTGGACCGGGGATCAACGTGGTCTATGGCCCCAACGAGTTCGGCAAAACGACCCTGCTTGAATTTGTCAGGAGGATTCTCTTCGGGTTTCCCAGCAGGAGAACGCGGGTCAACACGTACACCCCGGTGGCAGGAGGGGAGGTATCGGGAAGGCTGGGCTGTGAGTCCGCCAGCGGGGAGGGTTTTGTCATTTCCAGGGTGCAGGGTCCCTATAATGGCCGGATCACCGTTTCAACGGGGAACAACGAAATTCTCGATCAGCACGCGCTGGACGCTTTTTTGGGCCACGCTTCCAAAGATATTTTCCAGAATGTGTATGCTTTCACCATCGATGAGTTGCAGAGCTTTCAGACTTTGAAAGGAGATGAGATCAAAAACAGGATTTATGGGGCCGGCCTGGGGTTGGGCAATGTTTCTCTGGTACAGGTGGAAAAAGACATCGAAGACCGGTGCGGGGAACTTTTCAAACCGAGAGGATCCTCCAAGATGTCGAATATTTTAAAGGACATCAAGGAACTCGAGGCCCAAGTCAGGGATATTCAAGGCGGTTTGGCCCTGCACGATGAATTGACGCTGAACCTGAATCGGTTGGAGGAAAATAAAACCATTCTACAGAAACAGGTGGAAGAGATCAGCTCCGAGCGCAGAGGTTTGGAACCGCGCCGAGACTTGTACCCTATGGTGGTCGAGTTTCTCAGCTCCCAGACCGAACTTGAAGGACTTCCGGACCTCGATGCATTCCCCGAAAATGCCTTGCAGAACATGATAGCCCGGAAATCTGAAATAAGAGCTCTTTCCGACCGATTGCTGGAAGAGAGAAACGGTTTGAAAAGTTTAAAAACCAGGCTGGAAAACATTTTCTTTAGTCAGGCCCTGCTGGATCACGAGTCGGACGTTCTTTATCTCCAACAGTCGGTCCAGGAAATCCGATCGGCCAATCGGGACATAGAAAGGGTCCAGTATGAAAGGGACTACCTGGCGGAACAGATTCAAATCGAAATCAGGGAGATCGATCCGGACTGGGATGAGGATCGCATATTGGATTTTGAGTTGACCGAAGGGGAGAAAAACCAGATTCACACTTTCTATGAAACCCTGGATACGGCCCGACAGGAGGTGTCGAGGGCCAAAGACAAGCTGGATTTTCATCGCGAGCATAAAGCTACGGAGGAATCGAAAGGATGGAATATACCCGACTGGCTGAAATATTTTACTTATGGAATGCTGGCGCTCGGTTTGGCCGGTGTGGTTTCAGGCTGGACCCTTTCTATGTCCCGATTGTTGGAGATAAAGAACGGAGGTTTTCTGGGTGACATTCTTCTGCTGGTGGTTTCTTTTGGGGTGATGGGGCTGGGTCTTGCTTTGGCCAAAAAACTCTGGCAAGGGAAAGATGATTTTATCAAGGAGGACAAACTCGATATTGAATTGACGGCTAAGCTCGAAAGCGCCAAAAGGGAACAGGATCGTGTTTTTGAAGAATGGCGTTCCTGGCTGAAGGACCGGAATATGGATGTAAGGCTGGCTCCGTTGAACACCGAATCGATGGGCAACAATATCCGGAAAATCAAGGGAATGATCGCAGAAAGAATCAGGCTGGAAGAGCGTTTGGAAACCATAGATAAGACTATCCGGGCAATGGAAGTCTTGGTCCATAAAATTCAACCCGCTTTGACAAATTTTACGTTGAATAAGGATATTCCCGTCAACATGGAAATCATAGCCAGGCTTTTTGAGGAATCGAAAAAGGAACGGGGGAAGAAGGTTCATCTGGAGGAGCAGTGCCGGGAGCAGGAAGATAAACTGGAGAAGCTAGAAAAACTGCTGCAGGAAAAGCAGGAATCTATTCAGCAAATCATTGAATCAGCCGGTGCGGCAGACGAAGACGATTTTCAATTGAGACACGGTATTTTTGATAAACGAAAATCCCTGATAAAACTTATTGAAGAAAAGCGAGGCTTTATCCAGTCCCGTGTCGGGATCGGAGAACCCTTCGAGCGGTTTATCGAATCCGTCCAGTCCACCACGCCGGAGATTATCGATCATGAATTAAATCTTGTTTCTAACCGGCTGGAAGGTCTGAGTAAGGAGAGGGATAAGCTCATTGAAGAACTGGGAGAGACCAAAAACAGGATCGATCAATTATCCGGCAACGATGACCTGTTGGCCCGGCAGAGCGAGCTGGAGATAAAAAAACAGGCGCTGAGGGATTATGCGCTGAAATGGGCGGTTCATAAATCCGCTTTGTTCATGCTGGAAGAGGCGAAGCAAAAGTATGAGCGCGAACGGCAGCCTGAGGTGATCCGGTCCGCCGCAGAAATTTTTCAGAAAATAACGGCGGGAAGATACAAAAGTATTATCAAGCCTTTGGATAGTGAAGAGATTCTCATTGATAATGACGCCGGGGCCAGGAAAGGAGTATTGGAAATGAGCCGCGGAACCCGGGAACAGTTGTATTTGGCTATGAGGTTCGGTCTCATCGAAGAATATGAGGCCAGGTCGGAGCCCTTGCCCGTCATCATGGATGATGTGTTTGTCAATTTCGATGACGTCAGGGGTGAACTGGTCAGAGAAATTCTTTCCGGGTTTTCAAGCTTACGGCAGGTCATAGTCCTAACCTGTCATGAAAGGGTCCGGGATGCTTATATCGAAATGGGCGCCCGTTCGGTTGTTTTTTGATCTTTTTTTATTTTTATGATGCGTTTATTTAAATATGTGTTTGCCTCGTTTGTTGCCTTACTGATTTTTTCCACGACCTCCTTCGCCCTGTCTTCCACTTTTAATAACCTGGTTCTTGAAAAGGCGGAACTCGAAAACCGATCCGCTGTCAAAACACTGGAATGCTTCCCGTTTATAGAGAACATAGGGTTTATGGATGACCAGCAGCAACTGGTCCGGAATTGTCTCAAGGGGTTGAGGACCTTGAAGGCCGCCCTGGATGAAATCCCGGATGCGGAATACCACACCGTCGGGATCAGCAACCGATACCAGAGATCGGGAGGGTTTCGAACCATCTTGATTCCCTGGGATGCCCGAAAACTGGATCTGATGGAGTTTTTAAGAAAACAGATGCCGGTTCCCCAGCAGGAACTTTATTTAAAGAAAATATATGATTTAAAGAAAAAGATTTCCGAGGAACTCTGGGCGGGGCCACTCTATTGTACTCTGAAAATATCCAATGAACAGTGTTTGAGGGGATATGAAACTCTGGCACAGGTTTCCTCTCGGAACCCGAAAAGAAAAATTCTGTGGCGGGAAATAGTCCTTACCGATTCATTCAACGCCTGGAACAAACCTTTTGCTTTAACTTTAAAATTCGATGCCTCGCCCGACGCGATGCTTGAATACATTCAAAGGGACCCGCAGTCCAAATGGTCGGTACGTAAAAAGATGTACGAAAAAATAGAGTCTCTTTACGGAGAGGAACTGAGAAAACACCTACAGCTGGCCAACATTTTTTGCGCCCCTAACTTAACCGAATCGCAATGCATTCAGGGGGCCGAAAATCTGCACGGGGCCAGCGCGAATCCGGAACTGCAAAAACGTTTCTGGAGCGAAGTGATGATCGATCTTCATAATACGATCATTAAAGACGATTTCAATCTGATCATCCGGTTCGATTTATCCCCGGATCAGGTCGTTCAGCATTTTTCACAGCGTTCCACCTCCAAAGAATCGACTGAAAATACGGTCCTCGTGGAAAAACTCGATAAGCGCTCGAAAAATAATCCGTCCCGGCTCCGTCCCGTGTGCGATTTGCTAGGGCTGAGAACTTCCCTCTGCCGGCAGGCTTTCGAGAATTTTGTCGATTTTGTTTCAAACCACAGAGATTTTAGGGCGGTCAAACCTTGGACGGAAATGATGTTTGTGGACGGCAAACAGCTGGCACGGGTTAATTTTGCTCTCAATTCCATTGTGCGGAACAGTTATATCTATGTGGACGCCAACAGCAATCGGGAGGAGTTTGAAGACTTTATCATGCGGTTCAAGCAGGGGGGTTCTTAAGGGTCGTCCCGGTTCGTGTCCTGTACCCGGAAAAATTCCTGTAAGATAATCTCAGTTGGTAGCCTGCTTTTGTGAACTGTCTAGGTCCGGCAGAAGACGGCGTCGGGTATCGTATTCAATATTGGTCAGAACGATCTGCTTGGCCAGCTTTTTCCCCACGTTGAACACCAGGGGTGCGACCATGTTGGCGGTCATCTCCGCATGCACCTTTGGGATGTTGACGATCACCCGGCTTGAAATATTGTTTTCCTCATCGATTTGAAGCAGTTTCTTTTCTTCGCTCGTCAAGGTCAACTGGTAATCGGGAATAAACAAGTAGGGGTCTGTGACCACGAAAGTCAGGCCCGGAGTTTGAAGAGACTGCAGCCATTGCATTGGACTTTCGATATTCGGGTCGAAGGGCATCAGAACGAATTTTCTTTCCTGTTCGAAACCATAAAGACCTTCCGGAAAATGAAGGATCTCGTCTTCCTTGACCTCGATGGCTCCAAACCTGGCGGTTTCAAATTTCATTTTTTGAGTTTATCTTGGACGATTTGGGAGACTTTGCCCAAGTCAAATTCGGGCGCGGATGCGGCAGATTGGTTTTCCTTTTTGATTTTTAAAAATACTTCTTCCCGATAAATTTTGGTTTCCCTGGGGGCTTCGATCCCTAACCGGATGCTTTTCCTCTTTACCTCTATAACGGTAATTTTGATATCTTCATTAATTTTTATGCTCTCACCGATTTTCCGTGTCAGTACCAGCATGGTCGGATTCCATTCCTGTTGTGGGGCACGCCTCAATGTCGCGGGGATTATATCAGATAAACCGCTCTAAACTAATCATTTATTAAATCTGTTCCAACCCGGTAGTGAAGATGGATAGCAATTGACAGCCTAATTCGATTATGATAGGTTTCGCTCTCTTTAGATAAAGGATTGATTTTTCAATGGGAGGGTAGCTCAGTCGGTAGAGCAGAGGACTGAAAATCCTCGTGTCGGCGGTTGGATTCCGTCCCCTCCCACCACTTTCACCCCTACTAATGGGGATTTGATAATCGCCTCACCCCGCCAACCTCAGTTTATTAATTTCAAGCAATTAGTTGGAAGCGACTTGGCCTGATTATATTAGAAAGTTAAAGAAAATCGTGACAACCCACACCCCCCCCAAATACCGATCCGATATCGACGGA